>NZ_JBFRFQ010000011.1:0-136661 GCF_052114905.1 Nocardia sp. 2TAF39 | reverse complement strand
GCCCACTCGCTGTCGTAATCATCTCGATGCTCGACAACCAGCCGGACAGCCTTGGCCTTGGTCGCTTCGTCGTACTTCGCTGGCATGGTGTGCCCATCCTCCTCAAGAAAGAAGGTGAGCACCAAACCCGGGGCGATTCACTGTTCACCCACACGGGCTAGATTTGCCACAACCAGATCGAACACGCGCCACTCGCTGTCATAAGCGTGTCACCATGGCCGACTTCGTCACCAAAGAACGATGCCGCGCTAACGATCAGCAGCACGCACTGACACAGGAGATGTCGTGTGTCCGACCGCTCGTATCCAGCCAACACAACACCCCTTCAGGGAGATCCTTTGGAACCGCGAACCCACAACCGGCCAGGCAGACGCAGCACGGTCGCTACTCTCGTCACCGCGGCCCTGTTCGCCGCTACCCTGAGCACGACCGACGCCACCGCACGTCCCATCGGCCCCTTCGACATCGGCGGAGCCATCGAGGTCGAATACGACCAAGCAGGCGGCCCAGCCTTCTTCGGCGACCCCACCAGCCCCGAATCCGACGCCGCCCGCGGCGGTCGCTATCAAACCTTCCAGCGCAACGCCGCTATTTACTGGCACCCCGGCGCCGGAGCCAACCAAATCGGCGGCGCCATTCGCGACAAATGGGGCAACCTCGGCTTCGAGAACGGATTACTCGGCTACCCCGTCACCCGCGAAACGGCTACCCCCACCAAACCCGGCGCCTACAACCACTTCCAAGGCGGCTCCATCTACTGGTCTCTCGGCACCGACGCCCACCAAATCGGCGGCGCGATCCGTGACAAATGGGGCAGCTACGGCTGGGAAAACAGCCCCCTCGGCTTCCCCATCACCGACGAAACCGCCGCCCGCAAAGACAACGGCCGCTATAACCTCTTCGACGGCGGCGCCATCTACTACTCCCCTCGCACGGGAGCCCACGTCGTCTGGGGTGCCCTACGCGATAGCTGGGAAGCCGCAGGCTCCGAAGCAGGCCGCTACGGCTACCCCACCAGCGACGAATACGACTTCGAAAACGGCAAAGCCCAGGACTTCCAAGGCGGCCGCATCACTTGGACCCCCTGAACCGAAGCCCTGTCCGTGGACCGGCCCGGCAAGTCCGGAGAGTTACTGCTGTGACAACTCAGGTCGCCGGGCCGGTTGCCGTGAGTTCGAAGGTGTGCCACCGAATGAAGCCGGATCAGCGGAACAGCGCCCCCGCGATGACCGCGGTTACCATCTTGCGGACGGCTCCGGCCTCGGGCGGTGCGCTTTTCCGATCGGCGAACAGCAGGTGCGCGGCCCCGATCAGCGTGGGAGCGAGTGTGTCGACGTCGGCATCGGCGGCAATGCGGCCCAGTTCACGCTCCGCGGCGAGATAGGAGGCGATCATGGTCGCAGCTTCCGTGAGGACCGGGACACCGGCGGGCCAGGCGTGGCGCAGCCGGGCACGCAGCTCGTCCCGGAAAATGAGGAGGGCGACGATCGCCACAGCGACCGACTCGAACAGGGCCGTCAGCGCGTCGGTGAGGTTGTCGGCGACGGTGCCGGTCCCAGCGGAGTCGCGCAGGGCAGCGGCCTGAGTATCCATCCGGTGGGTGCGGTCGAGCACGAATTCGGCAAGAAATGCGTCGAAGTCGTCGAAGTGCCGGTGCAGAACGCCCTTGGCGCAGCCTGCCTCCGCCGTGACCGCCCTGCTGGTCAGCGCGCTCGGCCCGTCCCGGAGCAGCACACGCTCTGCCGCGTCGAACAGCTGTTCCCGCACGCCACGAATAGCCAACCCGGTCGGCACCGCGCATCCCTCCTTGCCTCGCTCAGCACCACTCGAGTGACGAGTGGGCACATGCCCACCATGGTGGGCATGTGCCCACTATACGGCCGGAGCGAGTGAATCTGTCTGTCAACGAACCGCACCGACACGACAGGTAGCAGAGTCGTTCGACTCGGACCCCGAGCGCTACCACCGGGCCCGGCCCGCAATCCCGACGCCGAGTACCCGTCCGGGCCGGGCATTCCGCGCTGATAGATCGGCGAGTCGGGCATGACCCGGCGGTAGACCACTGCGAAGACTTCACGCACGTCGGACGGGGGCTGGAACGCGATCCAGAACACTGCCAGCCGTCCACCGGGGCGTAGCACCTGCGCCGCCTTGGCTGCGGTCGGCGGTAACTTCACGATGCGTTACACCGCTGTGGTGGTCACTGCGGCACGAATCGAAGCCTGAGCCGCAGGTGCCGGCCTGCCCCGGTGGGCCGCACCAGCCGAACCGAGCCACGATCGCCGCGCCGGGGCGGGTTCAACCGTGCAGCCCGCGTTCGAGCAGCGACCACGCACGTATGGCCGTCTCCTCGCGCGAAGGCGGCGCCGTCTTCGCGAGAATCGCGGCGAGCATCGCGATCGCCATGACGACGTCCGAGGCTGTCACGTCCGCGCGCAGCGCGCCACGCCGGTCCGGGTCGTCGAGCTTGCGGTTTATCAGGTCTATCAGGCGCCACGCGACCTGGAAGAGGCGAGGATCGTCCGTGCTGGTGGGATCGAACATCGCGATGAACGCCGCGGAAGAGACGAGCTGGGCGACGATTACGGCGAGAACGTGGTCGACGGTCGCGTCCGGATCCGCCGCAATTGCCTCGACCTCACTGATGTTCTCCTCGAACACGGCCAGCGCAATACTTTCGCGATTCGGGAAATGGCGATATAGCACGCCCTGCCCCACCCCGGCGGTGCGCGCGATCGAGCTGAGCGGCGCGTCGAAGCCGTTCTCCGCGAAGACCACCCGCGCGGCCCGAATCAGTGCCGCCCGGTTTCCCGGCGCCGCCTTCGGCCCGCGGTTCGCGCGGCGTGCTGCCATTCCTGAAACATTAATGCACCGAATCCAGTCGTTCGGGCCGCCGCAAGGTGCACCGACAGACCTCCACGTGCGACCAGGATTCGGTGGTCGAATCCCTCGGGCGAGCGCCACCCACTCTTGACGAAACTGTCGACCTTCACGCACGCGCCGGTCACTGCTGACCTTGACTGCCGCCGCCGGGTGCGGGTGGAGACACCGCACCAGGTCGCCGATGTCGAACGCGCCGAGGACAGCCGCTGGGTCGTCCACGTCGAACAGCTCGACACCTTCGGCAATGTCCTGGAGAACAAGATCCTCACCAGCAACGCCCTGGCGATGGCGGCGGGCAGCCTTTCAACACCACCGAGCTACATCCAGAACAACCACATCGCTCTCGACAATCTGGTCGCAACAGACGTCGGCACGGTGATCTGACCCCGCCATGCCGGGCGAGGACGCCCCGCTGTGGCCAGTGCGGCGTACGACGCCAGCCGCCGTCCTGCAATACCGTGAGGCAAACGCGTATCGAGCGCGTCGATGGTGGCTGCGGACGCCGAATTCGACGGCTGGGGTCAGCGGTCGGGCTCATCCCCGATCCCGACGGGACGGCCGCCGCCGCGATGGGCGGCGAGGGTAACGGAGAGAGCCCGACGATCGAGCTTTCCACGTGGTGTGCGCGGCAGGCTGTCGACCACCAGGACTTGGACCGGCATACTCGGACTCGGCAAGGTCGCGCGCAGTTGTCGCCATATTTCGTCGGAACTCGGAACGTTGCCGTCCACTACGATCGCGGCCGCAGGCACCTCACCCATTCGCGCGTCGGGCACTCCGATGCAGGCGGCCTCCGCGATACCCGGAATCGCGATGAGCGCCGCCTCGACAGCGGCGGGTTCCACGTTGAGTCCCGCCCGAATGAGCATGTCGCTGTGACGGCCGAACAACTGCAGGCGGTCATCGACCACCCGGCCCCGGTCGCCCACCGACTTCCACCCCTCGACGGGACCGTCCACCACACCATCCTCGGTCAGATAGCCGTCGAACAACATGTCGCTGCGCACGAAGACCAGGCCGTCTCGGATCTGCACCTCGACGCCATCGAACAGTTTGTCCGCCGAATCCTCGTCGGCTGTCCCGAGTCCCCGAGAGAACGACACGAAACTCAATTCGGACGCGCCGTAGAAGTGCACGAGCGACGCGTTCGGCACGATCTCCTGCAGCGCTCGACGGCCCGTGTGCGGCCACCGGGCCGCCGAGGACAGCACCCCACGGACGCTCTCGACCGGAGCAATCCCCGACCGCACCACATCCCAGGCGATCGTCGGCACCGAATACAGGTGTGTGGGCCCGTCGTGCAGAGCCTGCACGACTGGTCGCAGATCCACCGTCGCGCCTCGGGTGAGGGCATGCAACGCGCCGTACAGGAAATGTGTGTGATCGAGGACGCCGGGCACCGAAACGCGATTTCGGCTCGCGATGTCGAACGTGCTGTCGGAACGATCGAGAGTCGTGGCCCACGATCGTTGGTTGCGCACGAACAACTTCGGTTCACCGGTAGTTCCCGAGGTGATACCGACCAGCAGTTCGGTGCCGGGATGCGCATGGCCGACCGGACCGTCTGATTCCAGCGCTGCAGCCGTCCGGACGGTCCCGTCATATCCCACAGCCTCCGCAACCGGCGGTGTTGTTGCGACGCGGCCACGACGGCACCGGGTTTCGCGAGCTCGAGCACCCTGGCCAGCTGACTCGGCAGCAAGTGCCGGTGCAGCAGCACGACGCTGACACCGGCGTGCATCGCCGCCGTCACGACGACAAGCGATCCGACATCCGACGTGGGTAGCACGGCAACCCGGTTCATACCGCCGAGCCCTGCGGCAGTGCGAGTGACCCTTGACCAGAACTCGCGATAGTCGACGCTCTCGCGACTGGAAACGATGGCTGTCGACTCCGGGGCGTCGGCGGCCTGTCGGGCGATACGTTCGCCCAGCAATTCAGTCATCGTCCACTCCCCTCGCGGCAAGGGCGTCGCCCATCGCATCCGCGGTGCGCAGCGCCCGGACCAGCACAGGCGTGGCCAGTGCCGTCATCGACCATTGCAGCCCGCGGGCGCGGCGCGCCTGAGCGACGTCGTGAACGATCCCGGCCAGCAACGGAACACACCGGATGGCCAGAGCCAGCAAAAGCCCGACCCGGTCGGGATCGACGCCGAACTTCCGTAGCGGTCCGAGTGCGCGTGTCACGGTGTCGAGCATGTCCGTCACGCGAGTGGTGAGCGTGACCAGTGCCGCGAGGGCCACCGAGATCAGCAGAACGCCGCATACGACGACAGCCCGCGCCGGCGAGGTGGTCAACACTTGGAACACCGCGATGATCAGCACTAACCACACCACCGGACGCAATTGCGCCAGAGCGACTTTCACTGGAATACGGGCCACCGCAAGCAACCCCGCCACCACCACACTGGCAACACCGACCTGCGGCAGGCTGCGCACGAACACCGTCGCCGTCACGATCGACACGATCAACAGCATCAGTTTCAGCCCGGCGGGCATCCGGTGCAGCAGCGAGTCACCCGGGAGATACATGCCGATCATTCGATCAATTCCCGGTAAGCGGGCACGGCGTCGTCCGGGGTTCCATCGAACGCCACGCCACCCTCGTCGATGACGATGACCCGCTCGAAACTGTCCAACAGCGACAGCTGATGCGTCACTACGATCACCTGCTGATCCATGGAATCCAGTGCCTCGGCGACCACGCGGGTGTTCCGCAAGTCCAGCAGGGTGGTCGGCTCGTCGGCGATGATCACCTCAGGCCTGCGGATGAGGACGGCGCCGATGGCGAGCAACTGCTTCTGTCCACCGGACAACAGGTGAGCTGGATGGTCGGCGTGCTCCTCGAGTCGGAACCGAACCAGTATCTCCTCGACACGCGCCGCTACTTCCTGCTTGCTCAGACCCGTTCGCCGCAATGAGAAAGCGAGATCCTCCGACACCGTGGGCATGACGATCTGGGTGTCGGGATCGGTGAACACGAACCCGACCTTGCGCCGCACCTGCGCGCCCTTCCTGGCTGCGTCGACTCCGTCGACCGTGACGGTGCCGGAAGTCGGCGTCAGCAGCCCGTTGATCATGCGCGCCAAGGTCGATTTGCCGGAACCGTTCGATCCGATGATGCCGATGCGGCGCTCTCGGATTCGTAAATCGATGTTGCGCAAGACTTTTCGATCCGCAAAAGCGTGACTCACCGAGTCGAAGACGATCTCACTCACGACACACGCTCCACAAGCATGGCGATGCCTTGCCCACCGCCGATCGCACATGCCGCGAGCCCGACTGCGGCTCCGCCCGCACGGAGCATCTGACTTGCCAAACGCACCAATAAGATGGCTCCCGACGCACCCCAAGGATGGCCCAGCGCGATCGCTCCGCCCTGTGGACAGATCTTGGACTCGTCCAGCCCCAATTCATCCGACACTGCCAGCACCACCGACGCGAAGGCCTCGGTGATCTCGATGACATCAAGATCTGCCGCATGGAATCCGGTTCGCCGCAATAGTTTGCGTATTGCCGGGACCGGTCCGAGACCGGGAAAGGCAGGGTCGGATCCGGCCACCGCGGAACCAAGTATCCGCAGCGCCGGCAGCCCCGCTGCGAGCGACTCACTGGTGACCGCCACTACCGCAGCCCCGTCGGAGATGCCACACGAGTTGCCCGCTGTCGCCGTTCCGCCTGCCCCGAAACCGGGGCGCAGCCGCGCGAGCCGGGCCTCGGTCATCCCTGCGCGAATGCGTTCGTCTCGGTGCACATCGCCGATCGGCACGATCTCCCCCGAGAAGTCGGCCGCCGCGGCGAGCGTGTGCGAGCGTGCCGCATAGGCATCCTGCCGCTCACGGCCGATACCACGGATTCGTGCGAGATCGTCGGCGGCCACACCCATTTCTGGATCGGGAAAGCCTTGCGGCACAAAGGGAGCGCGGGTGTATCGCACGGGGTCGGTGCCCGATGTCGGCGGCCAGAACCGCCACGGCGCCGTACTCGCCGATTCGACGCCACCGGCCAGAATGAGCTCGTCCGCGCCGCTGCGCACACGCAACGCCGCCTGCATGACCGCGTCGAGGCCGGATCCGCACTGACGATCGATGGTTACGCCGGGAACGTGCACGCCCAAGCCCGCTTGCAATGCCGCGATTCGGGCCGGGTCACCACCCGGCCCGAGACAGTTACCGAGGACCACATCGTCCACCTCGGCGTCGATACCGGCACCACGCAGCGACGAAAGCACGTCGCGCAGCACAGGGGCGGCCAGATCAGTGGTAGTCAGATCGGCGAACCCGTGCCCGGCGTTGCCGATCGGGGTCCGACGCGGCGCTACCAGAACGGGGACATGGTTCATGTCAGCAAGTCTTTCAGCCGACCACGGGCAACCTTGCCGTTGGCAGTCCGCGGCAGCGATCCGAGCAGCACCCAGCGACGGGGCATTGCCTCCCTGGTCAGCACCCGACGTGCTCGCGTCCGAACCTCGTCGATCCTCGCGGCGCCGTCGAGTTGCACCGCAGCCGTGATGATTTCGCCGAACACCGCATGCGGCGATCCGACGACGGCCGCGGCGGCGACGCCGTCGAGCGTCTCGAGGATGCGTTCGACATCCTCGGCGACCACGGTGGTGCCGCCGACATTGATCGCATATTCTCCCCTGCCCCGGACGGTCAGTTCACGGTTGTCCCCGAGCTCCGCGAGATCGCCGACACCGAACCACTCGGGCGCTCCGATTACGCGGTAGGGAGACCGGACGTAGAGCAGCCCACCGCGAACGTCGGCATCGACGCCGTCCACCAGTCGAAGCGGCTCGGGCACGCGCCGCGCCGCGACAAGTGAGACTTCCGCGGAGCCGTAGTACTCGATGATCTCGATGCCGTCCGCCGCTGTCCGAGCGCCGTCGTCCAGGGCGATGCCCGCGACGATCGCGGTACGCAGATTCGGAGCACTACGTACCACCTCACGCAGAACAGCGGGGACCGCATGCACCACCGTGGCCTGCGACAGGTCGTCGGTGACGCACGCACCTCGCCACAGCGCGTGCAGCGCACCGAACAAATGCATCGTCGCGTGCAACGGGCCGGTAATCAGCACACGGTCCGAAGCCTCGACGCCGGTGATCGTGGTGAATGCGGGGAAACTGTCGAACCAGGATGCCGCCGTCCGGGCGAGCGGCTGTGGACGCCCGGTGGAGCCCGATGTCGCCACCAGCAGAAACGCTGACGGCGGAATGCTCGGGCGGTGGGGACGCGCATCGGGGTTCTCGACCGTCACCGGAACGCCGCGCCGCGCCGCGGCACAGACGCAGATCAAAGCATCCGGAACCGCGAGCGTCGACGCTTCGTAGACGAGCGCGTGCGGTCCCTGCCGGTCGATCCACCGCTCGATCGCATCGTCGAGTTGCCGATAGGTGTAGGTGCGGCCACCGAAGTCGATAGCAAGCTGATCGCCCTCGCCGCCGAGTTCGGGACTACGCACCGATCACACCGGGGTACGCACGGTGCACTCCCTTGGCGACCACAGTCGCCACGACAACTTTCACCAGGTCGCCTGGAATAAACGCGAAGTTGGTGGTGACGGCGGACCCGACACCCAAATCGGTGCGGAGCAGCAGCCCGACGGTGCCGAAGAGATAGATGATCAAAATCCCGCCGACCGCATTGACAAGCAGACCGAGAACGATCGGGTATCGCGGCAGAATCCGGGCGGTCAGCAGGCCGATGAACAGGGCTGCGGGAATCCAGCCGATGAGGTAGCCGGCACTGGGTCCCGCCAGCGCGGTCAATCCGGTTCGACCACCAGACAGCAGCGGCAAACCGATCATCGTCAGCGCGAGGAAGACCACGACGGCAGCCGTACCCTTGCGGGTCCCGAGCACCGCACCGGCCAGGATGACACCGAGGGTCTGCACGGTGATCGGCACGCCGCTGAATCCGACCGTGATGGCACCGGGCAGACCCAACGCGGCGATCAGCGCCGCGAACACGGCGATCTGCGCCATGTCCCGCGCGGAAATACCGACCCTCGACTCCCGAGAGTTCTCGACACCCTCCACGACGACATCCTTCACTACAAAACTTGAACGACGTTCAAGATAGCAGCCCGAGTGCGGCGGCGGGCCGCCCGAATCCGGTTTGCGGCACCGATGCACAAGCCTGGCCGGACTCCTAGACTTGGAAACTGCGGCACGGTCGGCCGTCGAGGCGCCAGCGCGACTCGGCGATCGGCATATCTCGAAGTCCCGATCCAGCCAGGGCCGAATTTCCGCCCGTTCCCCGGAGGAGGCCGCATGCCCGATCCGTCGCACATGAAAGTCTGCCTCTTCGGCCGGGGTTGCACCTGCCCCACCGTCACGCTGTTTCTCGCCCCGGAGCCGCTGATACCTGGCGGCAGCATATTGCACCTGCTCGAACAGGCGCCGCTCGCCGACGACCCAGGCGCGCCGAGCCTCGACGCGGGATTGGTCGAGTTGGTGCAGACCGAGTCGGCTTCCGCTGATTTGGGACGGCTGGTGCGCATCGAGTTCCAGGCGTTCCGGTCCGATCTCCCCGACCCTGGCCCGGTCCGTGCCATCCTGCACGACCATCACATCTCCGATACCGCGCCGATGGGTCTGGACGTCGGCGATCCCGCCGAGCTGACGCGGCTGGCGCTGCTCCCGGAGCGGCTCATCGGATTTCGCCGCACCGACGACTTCCAGCAAGACGCGACACGCAGCGCGATGTTCGCGGTGTACCGCCACTTCGAGGTCGATCAGCGCATCCGCCTGATGTATCACGGCTTCGCCGATCCCGCCACGGGCTGGTTCACGCTGCGCACCGCGATCGCCTGAACGCTCGCTGATGTCCTCTCCCGCCTGAAGGCGGCGGGAGATTCCGGTCTATGCGGGCTATGCCGCGCTTCCGGTGGGTTTCTGCTTCAACGCCGACTGCTCGACCGAGGCCGACACCAACTCTCGAGCGTCGGACTGTCGGTACGCCCTGTGGCCGGGATATTCTTCGCGGCGTTCACATCCCGATCGTGGGTCTGGCTGTAGCCCATCCGCTCGTCGGTCCCACCGTTGTCAACTCGCGAAGTAGCTCCAGTGCCCGCGCCAGTCACTCGCGCGGTGGGGCAAGATCGACGATATGGGCCCTACCCCGGGACAGCGTCTCCCCGAGAAAATCAACGACTTCCGCGTGCTCGCGCACTCCCGGCTGGACGATTTCCCGCACATAGAAATTCCGGATGCTCCGGGTACACGCCGTGCGGCGGTTCTGCTGTGCGTGGTCGAGCAGGCCGAAGGAGGGCTGTCGGTGATCGTCATCAAACGGGCCTACCGTGGCCGCAACGCCGGCCAGTGGGCACTGCCCGGGGGCCGACTCGACGAGGGCGAGACTCCCGAACAAGCCGCAGTGCGTGAACTACACGAAGAACTCGGCCTGAGAGCAGATCCTGCCGATCTCATCGGCAAGCTCGACGACTTCCCCGCCGCATCGGGATTCGCGATCACCCCGATCGTCGTCGCGCTGACCGACACCACCGATCTACACCCCAGCCCCGACGAGGTCCACTCCGTACACCTGGTCGACCTCGCTCGGCTCGCCGCCGAGGACACCCCGCGCTGGGTCCACGCCGACGACGCGGTACGACAAGCAGCACTCCGCGACAACGCGCCGCCGGCCGACGAAACGGGCCTGCTGCAAATGCGACTCGGCCCGAACATGACCATCCACGCGCCAACCGGCGCACTGCTCTGGCAATTCCGCGAGATCGTCCTCCTCGGCCGAACCGCGTCCGCCGCCCGAGTCGCCCACTTCACCCAGCCCGATTGGACCCACCGCTAGCGCACGATCAACCGGACATGGCTGCGGCGGTGCACCTGCGCACTGTCGCTCCAGGCGAGACCGTTGTGCGGTGCTTCGACGATTCTCCCATCGGAATGTTCCGCTACGGATGAAGCGGGCGAACAGGGTTCGTGGCGTATTCCACGGCACCTATGCCGACGTGACGTCAGTCTGCGGAGACTTCGCTGCGGTCTCCGCTCCAGAGGGTGTGGAACTTGCCGTCCGCATCGATGCGCTCGTAGGTGTGTGCACCGAAGAAGTCGCGCTGACCTTGGGTGAGAGCAGCCGGGAGCCGCTCGGCGCGCAGGGCGTCGTAGTACGACAGCGACGATGCGAAGGCAGGCACCGGAATTCCGAGCAGGGTGGCCGTGGATACGACACGCCGCCAGCTGTCGATGGCCGTTTCGATCGCGTCACGGAAGTACGGCGCGAGGATCAAGCTAGGCAGTGCAGGGTTCTCGTCGTAGGCATCCTTGATCCGGTTCAGGAATCGAGCCCGGATGATGCAACCGCCGCGCCAGATCGTTGCCAAGTCGCCGGGGTGCAGGTCCCAGTTGTATTCCGCGCTCCCTGCGGCAATCTGGTCGAAGCCCTGCGCGTACGCGACAACTTTGGACGCGTAGAGGGCCTGCCGAATATCTTCGGTGAATTGTGCTGTATCGGTGGGCTTTTCACCGAGTTTGCCCGAAGCGAGACCGGCAGCGGCTTTCCGCTGCTCGCGGGAACCGGACAGTGCTCGCGCGAATACCGCTTCGGCGATCCCCGTCACCGGTACACCGAGATCGAGTGCGGCCTTCACCGTCCAGCGGCCGGTACCCTTCTGCTCGGCCGCGTCGACGATGACATCGACGAGCGGTCGGCCCGTTTTCGCATCCATCTGGTTCAGAACCTCGGCCGTGATCTCGACGAGGTAGCTTTCCAATTCTCCAGAATTCCACTGGGTGAACACCTCGGCGATCTGTTTCGCGCCGAAGCCGAGCGCATCGCGGAACAGATGGTAGGCCTCACCGATCAGCTGCATATCGGCGTACTCGATGCCGTTGTGGACCATCTTGACGAAGTGCCCGGAGCCATCGGGGCCGATATGCGTGCAGCACGGTGTCCCGTCGACGTTCGCCGCGATCGATTCCAGCAGCGGTCCGAGCGAGTCGTAGGACTCCTTCGGCCCGCCCGGCATGATCGCGGGACCGTTCAGCGCGCCCTCCTCGCCGCCGGAGATGCCGGCACCGACGAAGTTCAGTCCGCGCTCCTTCATCGCGGCTTCACGCCGAATGGTGTCGGTGTAGAGCGCGTTACCGCCGTCGATGATGATGTCGCCCGGATCCATGGCGGCGGCGAGCTCCTCGATGACGGCATCTGTCGGATCGCCCGCCTTGACCATGATCAGCACCCGGCGCGGCTTCTCGAGTGCCGCGACGAACTCCTCGATGGTTTCGGTGCGCACGAAATCGCCGTCCGCCCCGTGTGCCGCGAGGAGTGCGTCGGTTTTGGCGATGCTGCGGTTGTGCAGCGCCACCGTATAGCCGTGCTTGGCGAAGTTTCGGGCGATGTTGCTACCCATGACCGCCAAGCCGGTAACCCCGATCTGTGCGCGCGCTGTAGAGGACGCCATGAACCCGCTCTCTTCGTTCGATAGATGTATTGGGTGACCGCGCGACGCTGCGCGGCGGCATCGTGGAGTTCTTCCACAACACCTCGACCTTTCTACCTCTTACCCGCACAGCAATGAATTAGCGAGGTCCACTGCCGGCTGCCGCGATCACTCGCCGATGCGGGCCAAGGTCTCGGCAACTCGCTCCAGATGCTCGGCCATCGCTGAACGAGCGCCCTCCGGCGATCCCGCCTCGATTGCACGGACAATGGCCTCGTGTTCCCGATCGGAGTCGGCGCGGCGGTCTTGGGTCAGGTTGAGGAACTCCGACTGGATGTCCAGCGCTCTGCGGGTGTCCGCGACCAGGGTGGCCAGCATCTTGTTTCCACTGGCGGCCGCGATCGCGGTGTGCAACTCGCCGTCGTATCGGACCCATTCGTGGTCATCGGCGGCGGCGGCAAGTTTGCCGAGCATCTCGACAAGCCGCTGCAGCTGGTTCGGTGAGCGACGTTCGGCCGCGAAGCCCGCGGTGGGGATCTCGATGAGCTGGCGAGCCTCGATCAAGTCTTCGGCATCGACACCGGCGAACGTCAGTTGCGAGCTCTCCTTCTTGGAGACGACGAAAGTGCCCCGACCGGTTCGTGTCTCAGTGAGGCCCAAGGTCGCGCAGGCATGCAGCGCCTCACGGACCACCGGACGGCTCACGCCGAACTGTTGAGCCAAGGCGAGCTCGGCGGGTAAGCGGTCACCTACCGCGTACCCCTCGCTTTGGATCAGGCTTTTCAGCCGACGAAAGACCGCTTCTGTGGCGCCGATGCGCTGGACCCGTCCTTCTTCGACCGTCACGTGACCCAGTATGGAGATCCGCTGTTATGGCGTCAAAATGCTCCGTCCAGCAGGTATTCACAGCGGGAACTCCGGCGTTGACAGCGGATGTGACCTGCATTACGGTAAACCTGTCTTACAGCCTGACAGCATGGCAGCTTTACTGACCCGTCGCTCTCGATGAGGGGAACGGCGGGCTGTCTCGGAGGCTGGATCAGGCACGAGGAAGGTTTCGATGACACACCACGACGAACTGTCGGCCCCGCCGGCCGCGAGATCAGCACCGAAGCTCGACCTCGGCGATGTCGGCTATCAAAAGCGGCTGCGCAAGCGCCACATGCAGATGATCGCGATCGGCGGGTCGATCGGCACCGGACTATTCCTTGGGGCCAGCGGCCGCATGGCACTCGCCGGTCCGTCACTGGCCATCGTCTACATCGTGTGCGGCATCTTCACGTTCATGGTCGTGCGCGCACTCGGCGAGTTGGTGATGTACCGCCCCTCCTCCGGGGCGTTCGTCTCCTATGCGCGCGAATTCCTCGGCGAGCGCGGAGCATATTCGGTCGGCTGGCTGTACTTCCTGAACTGGTCGACCACACTGGTCGCCGACATCACCGCCGTGGCGCTGTACGCGCACTTCTGGTCGCTGTTCGTACCGATACCCCAGTGGGCGCTCGCGCTTATCGCGCTGGCTGTAGTCGTGGGACTCAACGTCGTGTCGGTGCGGTTGTTCGGTGAGCTGGAGTTCTGGTTCGCGTTGGTCAAGGTCGGCACCATCGTTGCCTTCATGGTGCTGGCCGTAGTGTTCATCGTCACCGGCACGTCGGTGGACGGAAATGTCCCCGGCATCTCGACGATCGCCGACAACGGTGGCTTCTTTCCACGCGGTCTGGCTCCGATGCTGACCATCGCACTCGGGGTGGTGTTCGCGTTCGGCGGGACGGAGATGATCGGCGTGGCCGCGGGCGAATCCGACAACCCCGGGGCCGTCGTTCCGAAGGCAGTCAACTCCATCATGTGGCGGATCATCCTGTTCTATGCCGGGTCGGTTGTCCTGTTCACGCTGCTGCTGCCGTGGACGGCGTACTCCCCCGACGAGAGCCCATTCGTGACGGTGATGAGTTCGATCGGAATCCCGCACGCCGGTGACGTCATGAATCTGGTGGTTCTCACCGCCGCGATGTCGAGTCTGAATGCGGGTCTGTACGCGACCGGTCGCACTCTCCGGTCGATGGCCGTGGCCGGGACGGCGCCGCGCTTCGCCGCGCGGATGAACCGCCATGGTGTTCCCTACGGCGGGATCCTGATCACGAGTTCGGTCGGCATCGCCGGTGTTGTGCTGAATCTGCTCGTGCCGCTGAAGGCATTCGAGATCGTGCTCAACCTGGCCGGGTTGGGCATCGTCGGCACTTGGGCCTCGATCATGATCTGTCACTGGATATTCGTGCGGAAGTCTCAGCGTGGCGAGTACCGTCGACCGGATTTCCAGCTGCCCTTCGCCCCGGTCCTCAACATCCTGACCCTCGGCTTCCTGGCCGTGGTCGTCGGACTGATGTTCTTCGACGCCGAGATCGGGCGGATCACACTCGCGGTGTTCACCGTCGTCGTCGCGGCCATGATCGCGGGATGGTTCCGGATCAGGGGTCGTCTCGATCCGGAGGTTCTCGGCCCGGTTGATCGGCCCGAGGCGGCGCCCGGTGGAGTGCTGGGCGAATGATCTACCGAGAATCACCTGCCCACGAGACACTGACGTCGGCTCCGGCGACGCTTGCGGCACATCGACGCCCGGCATTACGGGTCCATATCCTCTACACCGGAGGCACCTTCGGTATGGCCGACGGGGGTGCGGGTATGTGCCCCCGTTCGGGGATCGGCGACGAAATCGCGGACATCATTACCCAATTCGAGAACGCGGAGGGCAGGTCGGTCCAGTTCCGATACGCCGAATTCGATCGCGTCATCGATAGCGCCGACGCCGGCCCCGAGACTGCATTCCGAATTGCCGAGTGGGCACTGTCCGACATCGAATCGGCACAGCTGGATGGTGTCGTCGTCATCCACGGAACCGACACCATGGCCTACGTGGGCGCTCGCATGGCGTTCGAATTGCGGGAGATCGCTGTTCCGGTTGTGCTGACCGGCGCACAGATTCCCCTTGGCCACCTTCGCAGCGACGCGCCGGACAACCTGCACCTGGCATTGCGTTCGATTGCCACGCAACCGGGCCCAGGAACATTTATTGCGTTCGGCTCGGCACTGCATCGCGCCGTGCGAGCCAGCAAACGCGCCTGCGACAACTACGACGGCTTCGCCACACTCGGCGAATTCGCACCACCCCTGTCCCCGCCTCGGGTACCCGGGACACGGAGACACAGTGCAGCGACCCGCTTGCCGGTCGGGTTGCTCACTGTGTTTCCCGGTATGCATGCCGACCTGCTCGCCGCAGCAATTCGTCAATACCCCGGCGGGATCATTCTCGAATGCTATGGCTCCGGCACGTTGCCCCTGGACGGGTCGGAAACAATCGAGGTGATCCGGAACGCAGCTCGGGACGGAACCCCGGTCGTCGTCATCACCCAATGTGACAGCGGCTCGGTCGATCTCGAACGATACCTGCCCGGACGTGCTCTGCTGGACGCGGGGGCCATCAGCGGAGGGGATATGACCAGAGAGGCTGCGCTCGCCAAACTTGCCTACCTTGTCGACCTCGGGCTCTCCGGTCGGCAATTGCACCGCTGGATGACGACGAACCTGCTCGGCGAGTTGTCGAATCCTGCCGCGCCCACAGCAATCGATACCCACGACAACCACCTGACTGCCTGGAGTCGATAGTGACCGACAGCACCCGTACCGAACGTGACTCCCTGGGCGCCCGTACGGTGCCCGGCAGCGCTTACTGGGGCATCCACACCGCACGCGCGCTGGACAATTTCGCCATCACCGGCGACAGCATCGGACGGTACCCCGCGCTCATCGTTTCGCTCGCCGCGGTCAAACAGGCCGCCTGCCGCGCCAACCGAGAACTCGGCATCCTGGACGCCCGCCGCGCCGACGCGATCGAATCAGCGTGCGACGAGATCAGGGCCGGCGCGCTGCACGATCAATTTCCTATCGACCCGCTCCAAGGCGGCGCGGGAACCTCGACGAACATGAACGCCAACGAGGTCATCGCCAACCGGGCGCTGGAGTTGCTCGGCTACGACCGTGGAAGCTACCCCGAGCTCGATCCGCTCGACCATGTCAACCTCGGCCAATCCACCAACGACGTTTATCCGACAGCAATCAGACTCACTGTCGTGCAACACATCCGGGAACTCGTCGCGGCGTTGGGCCGACTCGCGGACACGTTCGGCGGCAAGGCGACCGAATTCGCCGATGTCATCAAAATGGGCCGTACCCAGTTGCAAGACGCCGTACCGATGACGCTGGGACAGGAATTCGGCACCTTCGCGGTCATGGTGCGCGAGGATCGCGACCGGCTCGAGGAAGGCATCGCGCTGCTGTGCGAAAGCAATCTCGGCGGCACCGCGATCGGAACCGGAATCAACGGCCATCCGAGCTACCCCGCACTGGCATGCGCCCACTTGGCCGAGCTCACCGGCGAACTCGTCACACCAGCGGCCAACCTGATCGAAGCGACCCAGGATTGCGGCGCCTTCGTCCAGGTCTCCGGAATCCTCAAGCGGGTCGCGGTCAAGCTGTCGAAGACGTGCAACGACCTGCGCCTGATGTCATCCGGTCCCACAACAGGTTTCGGCGAAATCAACCTTCCCCCGGTGCAAGCGGGGTCATCGATCATGCCGGGGAAGGTCAACCCGGTCGTCCCGGAGATCGTCAACCAGGTCGCGTTCGAGGTCATCGGAAATGACCTGACGGTCACGATGGCCGCCGAGGCCGGGCAACTGCAACTCAATGCCTTCGAACCGATCATCGCCTACAGCTTGCTGCGCACGACGACACACCTGACCGCCGCCGTCGACACCTTGGCGACCAAATGCGTCGCGGGCATCACGCCCAACCGCGACCACCTCGAACAAGGCGTCCGGCGCTCTATCGGCATCGTCACCGCTCTGACCCCGCATATCGGATATTCCGCCAGCGCCCTCATCGCCAAACAGGCTCTGCAAACCGGACAATCCGTCAGTGACATCGCGATCGAACTCGGACTCCTCGCCCGAGAGACAATCGACGAAATCCTCGCGCCACGCCGACTCGCAGGCATCACCGGACCCTCGACGGAAACCACCGGGCCTCGCCAATAGCCCATGTCGCCGGTGGTGACACAAACCGATGTGATGACGTCAGACCTAGGGGACCACTCGGACAAGGTCAAGCCCGTCTTGCCGCAGGCACGGTAGTCGAGCGCGATCCACCAGTGCCGCCGGCAGAGCTGATCCACGTGGGAGTTCTTACTATTTTCGTATAGTATGACACTCGTAGTTCACCTGCGGTGCTGCTCGTACGCGTGTTCGTCGATCGAAGGGTTGTTGCCATGTCCACGTCTATCGCCGAGATCGTCGTCACCGGTGTGACGATCGCCATGACCGGGTTCTCCGGTATCGCCGCCATCTTGCGTTTCAAGCCCATCCTGGAGCCGATGACAGCGATGGGAGTGCCGGAGTCGTGGCTGATCTTCCCGATCGGCATTCCCAAAACAGCGGGCGCTGTCGGCCTGCTGCTCGGCCTGCTCGGCGTGCCACTGATCGGCCCGGCCGCCGCTATCGGGATAATCCTGTACTTCGTCTGCGCCTTGGGTTTCCACGTACGGGAACATGCCTACACACCGCAATTCTTCCTCGCCATCGTCTTCGTCGGCTTGGGCATCGCGACACTCACGCTGCAGCTGACGTAGCTCGAACAGCGCACTGGGTTTCCGCGATCGAGTAGGCGCGAGTGGCGTCCGGTTAACTGCCCGTACAGACCCCGTCAACGTCGTGTTTACGATATCCCAATGCTTGTGGACGACGTGCGAGGAAGCTTGACCCCACCGGGCGAGCGAGCGGGTGTTGAGGAGCTTCAGGAGCGTCGGTTTCGACCGGTGAATGTTTGGTGCGGTATCACGGGCGCGGTGCTTATGCTTCTCTGCGGGGAGCTCATGGCCGCACACATCGGCGCACTCGGACCGCTGACCAGTCTTTTTCGGGACTACGCAGGGACTCCGAAGTCGGCGACAACGCCGTGGGCGGGGCTTCTGCTGGCATTGGCCGGGATCACGGTTCGCGCGCGGATAGGCGCCGTCGCCGTCGCGGTCTCCATCGATCTGCTGTTTGTGGCCATGCGGGCGGCGGAGGCGCGGCCGTTCACCGTCGGCAACGGTCCGACCATCGTGCTCACCGCGCTGGCGGTGATCGCGGTCGTGCGGTGGGACGGGGAGCGACGCCGTACGGCGCTGCGCACCATCATTTTCGGGGCACTGCTGATCTTGGCGACGAAGGTCAGTGAGATCTGGTTGGACATCACGGCGTGGGCGCGCCCGATGGTCCTCGATCCGTACGTGCAAGTGGCCGATCGGGCGCTCGGCAGTCCGTCGTGGCTCGTCGGGCGCGCGCTCGACGCGGCGGGACCGGTAGCGCCAGGCGTGGTGCGCTGGGTGTATTTCGAGCTTCCACTGGCGGCTATCGTCGTCGCAGCCTGGCAGCTGCGGGGTGTGACCGCCGGTCGCTGGCCTCGGCACTACCTGGTACGAACGTTTTTGACGCTGGGCGTCATCGGACCGATCTGGTACGTGATCTTCCCCGTGGTGGGGCCGGTGCTCGCGTACGGGCCGCAAGGGCATGGTTTCGAGATTGCCGATGTCTGGCCGAATGTTGTTCCTGCGGTGCCATCGTCGGTCGGACCGCTGCACTTCGACAGCATCACACCACGAAACTGTATGCCGTCACTGCACACAGCTTGGGCGCTGTCGCTGTTCATCCACTCCCGGCGCGGGCCGCTGTGGTTGCGTTGGGGCGGCGCGTTCTGGCTGGTGTGCACGCTCATCGCGACGCTCGGGCTCGGTGCTCACTACGGCATCGACCTCGTCGTCGGCGGTGCCCTGTGCCTGACCGTCGAATCCGCACTACGCGACCCCGACCGGGGCTGGGACCGCCACCGCGTGCGGATCGTGACGATGGGGGTTGCCACCTTCGCGGGGGTGCTGCTGTGCATCCGCTTCCTTGCCGTGCCGATGGCGACACACCCGATCCCGTTCGCCATTGCGATCCTCGGTGCACTCGCCGCGCTGGCGATCACGTTCTACACCACTTGGTTCGACACCCCATCGCTCGAACCGGCGACCCCCCTGCGCGTGTGAGACCTTGGGCCACAAGAGGTTTCGGTTCTGGTTAGTCCTGGATCCAACCGGCGCCGACCATGTGCGGCTGTTCGGTCGGGCCACGCGCACAGCGGAAGTGCTTTTTCCGCAGCCGGTCTCGGTGGCCGGCGATGATCAGGCCGCCGTGCCGGGCTGGTCCTGCACGTCGGCACGATCGCGCGGCAGGCCCGTGAGCCGCGCCAGCCTGCGGTGCGAATCCAGGCGGGCGGCACGGTCGTAGGTACTGGTGTGCACGAGGATCTCGTCGGCGCCGGTCCTGGTCACCAACCGCTCCAGCTGATCGGCGACCTCGTCTTCAGTGCCGTGAATATGACCGCGCAGCGCTTCGTCGAATATCCGGCGCTCCCGGTCGGTCATGGTGAGCGCTTCGATCTCCGAGGGCGGAATCAGGGGCGGGAATATGCCTCGGGTACGCGAGTACACGGTGGACCATGCCTCCGACAGCAGCAGCCGATGCGCCTGCCGAGTGGTATCGGCGATGACGACCGCTCCCGAGACCATCACGTAGGGTTCGGCGCCGGGGGCGGCGGGACGGAACCCGGCCCGATACCGCTCGATAGCCGCGATCATGCGGTCTTCGCCGCCCACGGCAGCGATCACCAGCGGGAGCCCGAACCGGGCGGCGCGCTCGGCGCCGGATCCGGTCGCCAGCAGGAATGCCGGAACGCGCAGCCCTTCCGCCGGCCAGGCATGCACGCCCTGCTTGCCGTCGGCGAAGTACGCCAGCAGCTCGGTGAGCTGGGCGTCGAAACCATCGGCGTCACGCTTGTCATGCCCGAGCGCTCGCCGCACGCCGTCGGTGAAGCCGACCGAACGACCCAGCCCCATGTCGATACGTCCCGGATACAGCGACTCCAGCACGCCGAACTGTTCGGCCACAATCAGCGGCTGATGGTTGGGCAACATCACTCCGCCGGTGCCGATCCGGATCCGCGCGGTCGCGGCCGCCGCGGCGGCCGCGAGGACGGTGGGCGCCGAACCCGCCACGCCGGGCACGCTGTGGTGCTCGGACACCCAGAACCGGTGATAGCCCCACTGCTCGGCGAGCCGGGCGAACTCTACGGTCTCCCACAGGGCCGCAGAATGGCTCTGGCCGCGCCGGACCCGTGAGCGGTCGAGGACCGAGAACCGGACGGAGCGAACGGCTGAGGTCATACCGGTGTCAACGCCACGGTGACGCACTGATTCCCCCGACGCGGTTCACGTGGACTTCGGCAGACCCAGCGCCTGCGCCAGCACCTGCCACGGCTTCGGCAGCTGCGCCTCGAAATCCGGCCAGGTGTGCATTCCATCGGCCGTATACTCCACGGCGGCGGGAATATTCAGTGCGGCGAGCCGCTCAGCGAACCGCTCGGTGCACGACCGTGCCCCCGCCTCGAGCGCCGCGCCGCCGCCCGCGGTCGCCAACGCGTCCACGATCGTCGGCGAGTTCGCCACCGCCACCAGGTCTGCGCCGGTGGGCAGGCCGGTGGCCGCCGAGAGATAGATCGCGGTGCCGCGCAGCGCTTCGGCGTGCAGCAGGCTGTCGTGCGCGGCCCATTCGGGCGATATCAGCGGGCCCCAGAGGTTGTCGACGTCGCCGCCACGTGAGGCGACGGTAATGGTGGTGACGGCGTAGCCGAGCGGGTCGGCGGTGGAGTAGCACCCACTCATCCCTGCCACGGCCCGGTACCAGCCGGGGTGGCGCTGGGCCAGCATCATCGCGGCCTGTGCCCCCATCGACACGCCGGCTATCGCCCGCCTGCCGTCGGAGCGCAGCAGCGATTCCACGATCGGCGGAAGCTCGGTGGTGAGGAAGGTCTCCCAGCGATTGAGCCCCAGCCTGGTGTCGTGGCGGACCCAGTCGCTGTACATGCTGCCGGCGCCGCCGGCGGTCAGCACCACGTCGACCGGTTTGTCCGCGAAGAACTCCTCCGCCCCGCCCTTGGTCAGCCAGGCCGAGGTGGCGTCGCCATCGACGCCGTCGAGCAAGTACAACACGGGCCGAGGCGCCGTTCCGCTGCCGCGCAGGACGTCGACGGTGATGATGCGGCGCATCGCCGCGGAGGCGATCGACAACCGCTCGCGCTGCGGTGCGACCTGCTCGAGCGAGATCAGGCCGGTCCGGGTCATGGCCGGATCGACGGCGGGCGGCGTGGGCGGCGGCACCGGATCGGCAAGCACGGTCGCAGCAGTCACCGCGGCGATGACCGCCGTCGCCGCCACCGTGATCGGCAGTCGTAGACTCATCCTGCCGCGGCAGCCCGTTCTGCCTGTCCGGCCGCACGCCCTACTTGCTCTCACCTGCATGCCCATCATGCCTTCCGAAGTTTAGCGACGGATCGTGATGGAATCGAGATATGCGCGCAAGTATCAGGAAGTCATCAGAGTTCACATTCGCAGTTGGGCTGAACTACAAGAACTCGGGCAGATTCCGAGACACTCGGCGCGTCAGGCTGTCGCAATTTCCGCGGCGCCTCGTTTCGGCTTCTCGGATTTCCGATCCTGGCAATTTTCTGCTTTTCCGACAGTGTGTGACGCAACGCCGACCGCGCGTTCCGGCGCTGTGTCGGTGGTCACCCTGGAGCCGTCCCGACGGCCGCGGATAGGCCCAGCGCCGTCATCGGGACCGTTCATCGACGCCGAGGGTCCGCGACTGGTAAGTTGCGCAAATCGCCGCGCGCTGCAGCGCCATCCGGCTCGCGCCATGAGCCACGGGCGTGGCGGGCAAACCTGCGAGCCGTCCCATGAGATCATCCCAACGCGTGTGCAGCAGGTCTCACCACCGATAACATCGAGCGTCGCGCCCATACGGCGAGACGACGAGTTCGAAGGGCGAAATACCACATATGAGCGGTACGCGAGAAAAGCTGGACGAGCTGCGAGGGATCCTGGAGCTGGCCGAAGAACCCGCCGGCGAAACCGGAATCGCGAAACGCAAGAGCAAGGGCATTCCGAGCGCGCGGGAACGGGTGCGTGCACTTCTCGACCCAGGCAGCTTCGTGGAGATCGGTGCGCTGGTGCGTCAGCCGGGTACATCCGATGCCATGTACGGCGACGGTGTGGTCACCGGCCGGGGCCGCATCGACGGCAGGCCCGTCGTGGTGATCGCGCACGACCAGACCGTGTTCGGCGGCTCCGTCGGGGAGATGTTCGGCCGCAAGGTCGCCAAGGCGCTGGACTTCGCCACCGACAACGCGTGCCCGGTGGTCGCGATCAACGACTCGGGCGGCGCTCGCATCCAGGACGCGGTCACGTCGCTGGCCTGGTACGCACTCATGAGCCGCCGCCAGGAACGGCTGTCCGGCTTCGTGCCGCAGGTGTCGATCATGCTCGGCAAATGCGCGGCGGGTTCGGTCTACGCCCCGGTCAACACCGACATCTTGATCGCAACCGAGAAGTCGTACATGTTCGTCACCGGGCCGGAGGTGATCAAAGAAGTCACCGGTGCGGAAGTGACGATGGAGGAACTCGGCGGAGCGCAGGTCCAGGCGGCCAATGGCACCATTCACCACGTCGCCGCCAGCGAGCAGGACGCGTTCGATTGGGCCAGAACCTATTTGAGCTACCTGCCGTCGAGCTGCCTGGAGCAGGGACCGATCGTCAACCCGGGCATCGAGCCGGAACTCACCCCGCACGATCTGGAGCTGGACTCGATCATCCCGGACTCGGACCGGGAGGGCTACGACATGCACGAGATCCTGCTGCGCCTCTTCGACGACGGCGAGTTGCACGAGATCAGCGCTGCCACCGCGCAGAATCTGATCACCGGTTTCGCCAGGGTGGATGGACGCAGCGTCGGCGTGATCGCGAATCAGCCGCTGGCCCTCGGCGGCGCCATCGACGCCAAGTGCTCGGACAAGGCGACGCATTTCATCCGGCTGTGCAACGTCTACGGGCTGCCGTTGATCTTCGTCGTGGACACTCCCGGCGTGCTGCCCGGCATCGAGGAGGAGCGTAGCGGGGTGATCAAACGCGGCGGACGGTTCTTCCGAGCGGTGATCGAGGCGACGGTCCCGATCGTCACCGTCGTGGTGCGCAAGGCCTACGGCGGCGGCTACGCGGTGATGGGCTGTAAGCAGCTGGGCGCCGATATCAGCCTGGCCTGGCCCACCGCACGGATCGCGGTGATGGGCGCGGAGAGCGCCGTCAGTATCGTCGGCAAGCGCCAGCTCGCCCAGGTGCCCGCCGAGCAGCGGGCAGCCGCGCGAGACTTCTTGATCGATCAGTACAACACGACCGTCGCCACTCCGTGGATCGCGGCCGAGCGCGGCTATATCGACGCGGTGATCGAGCCCTCCCGGACCAGACTGGAGATCCGCCATGCGCTGCGGCTGCTGCGCGAGAAGGAGGCGAGCGTGGAGCCGAATCCGCGCAAGCACAGCCTCTTCCCAGTCTGATCCGATTCCACTGCGCCATTCGGTTATGTTGTGTCACAACAGAACCGGCTGCCCATCTTGGGATTTCCGGTGATCAGCGAACCGAACGCCCCGGCTCGCCGGTGGCCTGATGTCATAGCGGTGCCGGGCACTTCGCTCGCCGCGTTGCGCCCCGGCATGCGGCGTGCCCGCTGCGCCCGTCTCTACCCGCGCCCGGCAGGCACGCCGTGCTCCGGCTCAGCCATGACTACCCCAGGTGAGATCGGCGGCCGTCCACTCCGACTCCCACTTGTGCAAGCGCCGCCGATCCAGGCTGCGACGCAGCAGGAAGTACGTGCCCGCGAGCACGACAAGGACGCCGAGCGCCGCGCCCGAAGTGAGCAGGACCGCCTTGCTTGCCGCCTGGGTCGAGGACGGCGGCTCGACGATGGTGCCACCTTCGTTCAACCAGATCGAGACCGTGGAACCCGGCTCGACGACGGTGGTCGACTGGTAATCGCCCGTGTGCGTCACGCCGTCGGCATCCTTCCACGACACCCGCGCGGGCATGATCGGCGCGTACAGCGGCGTCTTGCCTGTCTCGATCACGGTCGCGTCGACCCGGTGCAGCTGCGCCGTTCGAGCTTGCACCGCGGCTGTTTCCGTGCGGTACACCCCGCCGCCGACAGTCACGGCAAGCACCGGAACGACGAACAAGAACGCCAGTGCGAGAACCATGGCGACCCCGGCTTGCAGGCGGTCTTCCTTCCGCCGCAGCGGATTACGGTCCAGCCCGACGCGTCGGCACGTCCGGCGATACATACTCACCGACCCTGTAGACATGACGGTGACTCCTCGTTCCGGAATTCGGTTGTGAGAGTGACGAGGGTGTCGAAGAACTCTTCGACGAGAGCAGGCAGGCCCATCGGGTCCGGGCCCGCCGCCCAGGTCTGCAACGCGGCGAGCAGCATGCCAGCACCGGCGCCTACGGCGGCGGCTGGACGTGGATCCGTCAGCGGATCCACCCCCAGCCTCGCCGCGATGATCCGTACCGATTCGCGCTGCCCATCGATGCGGATGCGCTGATAACCGGCAAACAGTTCGGGTTCGTCGTCGAAACGCTGAAACAGCGCCCAGCGCGGCGCCAGCAGAGCCGCGCGGGCTCCGCCGTATTCGGTGGCCAGCCAGTCGTGGACGGCGTTGCGATAGGCGGTCAGCGGCGGCTCACCGATCGGGCGTCGGCACAGGGCTTCGTTGAACAAGTGCACGTCCTGGTCGACGTCGCCGAGAATCGCCTCCTCGATGGAGGCAAAATGCCTGCTGAAAGTGCGGCGCGTGACGCCGGCCCGCACCGCGATGTCCTCGACGGCGACCGCCCCGAGCCCACGCTCCGTGAGCAGATCGAAGGCGGCGCGCGATAGTGCCTGCCGGCTACGCTGCGTGCGCAGCCGGCGACCATCGAGATCGACACCATCGTCGCTCATGCGTACAGTTTACCACCTTATTGTCTCATTGGGACAATACTTTGCCCTTTCTCCGCCAGTGCGACGCAGTAGCCTCCGCCTGGGCAGGTTCGTCCCTGCTCGGCGCTCCGCGTCGGACGCAGCGTCGGACGGCATAAGCATTCGTCTCGGTTATCGGATGCCCAACTTCAGCCACACCCAATCAGCCGCCGAGCTGTTCGGCATGGTCGCCGCGCAGGCGCGCGAAGCAGAGACCGCCGGATTCGACGCCGTATTCCTGACGGACCACGTCTATCAGCCGCAGTCACCAGCAGCCCAGACGAGCCGAGTCTGGATACGTGTCCAGGTCGCCGATCTTGTCGAGCTGGAGCACGCCGGTCAGCTGCTGGAGAAGACGATGGCGGGCAGATCGGTCTCGGCGAAGCGCAGCATGATGAACGCGCCGTCGCGGCGAGGGCGGACTCGCCGACGATCAGCCATCAGCTGCGGGGCAGCGGCCGATACAGGTCTGCAGCGCAGGCGAAGGGCGTCGCGATATTTGATCGACTCCGACCGGTTGGGCACGCTCGAGCCGCTGTCAGATGTCGGACGGCTGATCCAGAGTCGGTGGATGACGTTCCCGCAGTGCCGCGATGAGTTGGCTGGTGTATTCGGGCGGCGCGGCGTGGACCGAGAGCAGGTTTGCGACAGCACGGTACGCGGCGAGATCGGCGCCCTTGTCCAGATAGAGTGCACCGGTGAGCTGCTGAAGATAGACGATGTCCGGCAGATCCGACTCGGCGAAGCGCAGCATCGTGAACGCGCCGTCGGCGAGCGCGGGCCCGCCGACATGGTCGGCCAGCACCTGCACGGTGATGTTCGATTTTTCCGTGGCACGCAGCACGTGGTCCAACTGTGCGAACCACACCTGAGATCCGCCGATCCCGCGGCGCAGCGCCGCCTCCTCGACGATGAGCCACAACTGCGGCGGATCCGGTCTGGTCAGGATCTCCTGGCGGCGCATCCGCAGTGCTACCCGCCGTTCGATCGATTCCTCGTCCTCGTTCGGGTGCGCGAGAACCATCAGCGCGCGGGCGTAGTCCGGGGTCTGCAGAAGCTCGGGGACCACGCGCGGCTCATAGCAACGGATCAACTGCGCTGCCTGTTCCAAGCCCAGGTAGGTGTCGAACCACTTCGGCAGCCAGTCGGTATCGCGATGCCACCAGCCCGAGGTGTTGGCCTGCTTGGCCAGCTGCTTGAACTCGGCGCGCTCTTCTTCGTCGATGACCCCGTACAAATCGAGCAGGTCGACCAGGTCGCGCTCCCGGAATCCGGTGCGGCCCAGTTCGAGTCTGCTGATCTTGGAATGCGAACCCCGGATCGCCTCGCCCGCCTCCTCGAGCGAGATGCCGCATGCCTCCCGCAGTCGCCGCATCCGCCCGCCGAGAATCATCCGCAGGACAGTCGGCCCACCCTCGCTGGCCGGAGTTGTTCCGAGAGCGATGGATTCGTTTTGATGTCGTACCGCCGAAGCACGCATTCACCGAGTCTTGCATGTGGCTCGTCCACACTCCAGACCGAAACCGCTCGGTTCGAAGAATTTTCGCAGTTTTGCGTTCGCAAGTGCACGTCGGACGCCTTATTGACATGTCCGGGCGCGGACGGGAACACGAGGCCCATGGTCCGCGAAGGTCCTGGCTGTTTCGCGCTTGCCCGGCGCAACCGGCATGCGCGCTCTCGCCCCACGGCAGACGGCGGTGGAAGCCGGTTGCGCTCGGACACCCGGCCACGGCGGATCAATTCACGGGTCGGGCAACTGTTGCGGGGCGTCGCGGCCACGCCGGCTTCTCTCGCCGAGCGCCGGCCGCACCGAGCCCACCGCGGCGCTGTTCAGCGCAGCAGCACCTCCGCCGTCGCGCGACCGAACAGCTTGCGCCCCTCGCACGTCGCAGTAAGTGTGATGGTGGCGGAACGGCGGATGGGGTCCAATTCCTTGACGCGGCCGCGGAATTCGATCGTGCTGGCTTTCGTGGCCGACACCGGCGCGAACCCGGCGAACCGAACTCCGAAATTCGTGACGGCGGTCGGATCCCCCAGCCACTCGGTGAGATACCCGGCACCGAGTCCCATCGTCAGCAGCCCGTGCGACACCACATCGGGCAGGCCCGCCCTGCCCGCGACAAAATCGCTGAAGTGGATCGGATTCGAATCACCGGAAACCCCCGCGTAATTCACCAGATCGCCCCGCGAGAGGACCATCGTCCGCGGGGCCAGTTCCATGCCGACCGACAGCTCCTCGAAGGTGAAAACAGTGCGTGGCGTTCTACGCCGATCGTCCGAATCCGGTTGTGCCACATGGTCGAATCGCTCGACCATACCCACAGGCTCGTCCTTGGTCCGCACGGCAGCCGCGTCAGACCGATCGCCGACCGACTGTCCGGTCATGATCACGCCCTCGACCGCCGCACGCAGGTCGGTGGCGATTTCCACCCCGGTCTGCGCCACCGCCGTGGTGTGGGTGGTCTGCAACACCTCTTTGTGCTGGTTACTGAGCACGCTCTTGGTGACCATGAAGTCTTTGTCACCGAACTGCCGGAACGACTCGATATAGGCGTCGCACCGCAGCTGGTCGCCCGCGACAATCGGCCGATGCGCCCGGATGGACTGTTCGGTCTGCAATACCTGTCCGAGGTCGTAGCCCGTGAGCAAGGACTCGAACATCTTGCGCTGCACCAGCATCAGAACGATGGAGGAGAAGGTCAGCGGCGCGACCAGCCCGTCGAAGCCCAGCTCCGCTGCCGCACCCTCGTGCTGGTGTGCCGGATGGCCGTCCTGCACCGCCCGCGCGAACTCCCGGATCTTCTCTCGTCCTACCTCATAGTGCTCGGTCATGCGGAAATGCCGCCCCACCAGCGCCATGGCCTGTTCGGACGCGGTGGTCGAAATGTCGTTCATGTGCCTCTTTCGCGAATCCGGCGTCACCCCGCCTGGACCGGCCCACGGTACCGGAGCGGCGACGACAACGCACTGCCGCCTCGTGCAGTTCGACCATCGCAGCAACCGACCGACCGGGATAGGGCCGATAGTCATCAATCGCGGTAGTCGGGCACGCCGCAACATCGAATGTCCCGGGGCGATACCGGCGAATCGTCAGCACTCGCTCGGGGCAGGCACTCCTCGCAGCCGATCGTCCAGCCAGATCATGGCCTCCGGATAGCCGAGCGCCGCCGCGATGATGTGCTCGCCGAGCACACTCCGGTACACCGCGGGCACACCCAGACGGCACTGCTCGCGATAGAGCTTGCGCGCGCCCTCGGCGGGGATCCAGAACTCCTGCTCCCCGTTGTAGATGTACAGCGGGGTCGCCGATTTCACGTCGGCCATCCTGGTCACGCGGTAGATGTCCGCGGCCAGATCCGACTGCAGCGGATCGGGAATGTTAGCGGCGATATCGATCGGCAGCATCAGCACGCCGACCAGCCCGAAGCTGCTGCCACAGAGGTCCTTCAGCCGCGACGTGGCCGCCCACTGGGCGAGATTGTTCATCCTGGCCAGGATCTCCGGCCGTTCCCGGCCGATCCCGAACACCGCACCCATGAACACCGCCGAGGCGAGATTGCCGTTCATGCTGCGGGCCAGGATCTGGTAGTCGGCGGGCACGCCGCCCAGCGCGGCGCCGACGATCACGTCCGCCAATTCCGGTGCGTAACTGGAGATCAGCTTCACCGCACCGTGTGTGGCGATGGCACCGCCGGAGTACCCCGCCATACCGAACCGACTGGCGCCGAACTCGTCCGGCAGCAGTCCGCGGACAGCTCTGATCGCGTCCAGCACAGCGTGACCGGCTACGACCGGTTCGGCGTAGGCCATCGAGGGGCCCTCATGGTCCGGGATCAGCACGGCGTACCCGCGCAGCGCCGCCACATGGGTGGTCGGCGGTACGAAGTCGGTGAAACTGGTGTCCGGATTGGCCCCGTGCGCGAGGGTGTATCCGGGGGTGCAGGTGCGGCCGAGCGCGTCGATCGGCAGGTTGTTCACCACCACCGGACGGGGGCCGGGCCCCGGCCAGGCCTTGGCGGGAACGACCAGCGTAGCCGTGGCGTAGGAGGGCGCGCCATGCGCGTCCGTGGTCCGATACTTCAGCAGCAGAGCCCGCTGGATCGGCATGAGCATCAGCGGGGCGGTCGTTGCGCTGACGTCGCGGTAGTCGATGACCTGCCCCTCGGTCAGCTCGCCGAGATTCGCGGGCCAGGCGTCGAATATCGGATCGCCGATCGGCGCGGGCAGGGTGGCTTGGCGAAGCGCCGCCAGCGAGGGCGACATTGTGGCCGCCTGCTGAGTCGGCGAAAGCGGGTCCGGCACCGGTGCGATCGGTGGCGGGGGGATTATCCGGTCGATGAATTGCTGCAGGCCGGGTAGCAGTCCGCCCGTCGGCGGGAACGTGCCCGACCCGTCGGGCACTGCTGGCGCCGGTGGCGCGGGCAACGGCTCGGCGACGGCCTGCCCGGCCATGGCCGGGCAGACGACGAGCAACGTGACCGCGATGGCACGTAAGCATCTCATGGCACACGCCTCTGGCTGCGACGTCAGGTTCGCCTGGCACCCGGGCGATGCGGCTTCGGCCCCCGAAAATGCCCCCACCATGCCGGAGCCAGAAGGCAAGGCTACGTCAGTACACCCAACTCGATATGCAAAAGCGCTCGAGTTGTGTGCATCGCGTGTCCATTTCGCAACAACCGAGCCGAGAACTGCTCGGAGAGAAGGGGGCGGCTCGGTTGTTGCGTGCGGTTGGTCAGCAGTTGCTCGGAGCGGGCTCCCCTCGGAAACGGTCGTCCAGCCAGTTCAGTGCCGCCGGGATGCCGATCACCGCCGCCGTAAGGTGGTCGGGTACCGGAATCTGCTCGGTTTGTACCGTGGCACCGGCCGCGCACCACCGCTTGTCGGTGTTGACCACCGAGTCGATCGGGATGAGCCCGTCGATCGGCGAATGCCATTCGAACACCGGCGTCTTGGGTACACCGTCGTAGAGCTCGAGGCTGTTTTCCTCGACCACAGCGCGGGCGGTGTTGTCGTTGATCATCGAGGTCGTTTTCGCGAAGTCCAGCGCGCCGCGGCCCGCACCTACGGCCAGGATGTCATTGGTGCAGCTGTTGGAGATCTGCGTGCGGGCGGCGAGGCCTTGCTCGTTCAGCTGCTCGCTGAGCGGGAATCGGTCCGGATACTCGCGTTCCAAACCGAGGCCCGCGGCCAGCGCGAGCCCGAACACCGGGTGCGAGTTCAGCCCCAGCGTCTCGAGCATCTTCACCAGATTCATCGGCACGCCGCCCATGGCCGCGCCCGCGATGTTCAGCTCCGGCGCGTATTTCGGCTGCAGGGCAGCCGCCCACGCGGTGGCCATGCCGCCACCGGAATAGCCGACCATCGCCACCGGGCTCTGCTGCACCTCCAGCTCGGCCACCTGCTTCACCGCGCGGACACTGTCCAGGGTGATCTGCCCGCCGAGTTTGGCTGCGCCGTAGGCGAAGTTGGGACCGAGGTGGTCGGGCAGCACGACGCTCCAGCCGCGGGCCAGCAGCACGTTCCAGCCCGGCGCCTCGCGCACGATCAGGTTCGGGTCGCCGGTGTAGAGCACGCGGGAGACCGAGCACTCCGCGCCGAGACCGTTGATGATGTGCTGGAACGACAGCAGCGGGCCATCCTTACGGTGCACCTTCGGGGTGAGCACCGTGGTGGTCGCGGCGATCGGCTTGCCCTCGGAACTGGTCGACCGGAACCGCACCACGGTCACAGTCGTGTCCGGGAAAATCATCAGTGAAGGCATCACACGGGTCGCGATCACATCCCCCGGCTTCTTGTCCGCGATGTCCGCAGGCGTCGCGTAGAAGGGGTCCGGATCCGGCGTCGGATACAGCGGCGCGCTGACGGCCGCCCCGGCCATACCGGCAACCAGCACCAGGCCCGCGGCCATCGCGCCGAACACTCGTGCGAGGCGCCGTCGCCGCACTCCCCTACCCATCGACCATGGGCCCTGACTCATCGACGTGTGCCTCCTGCATCGTTCAACGCTGTGCTCATCCTCGACAACATCGCGCGCACAGGGCAGCTGCCGACGCGAACGTGTTGACAATTCACAAGTTTCGGATGACCGACCTGTGATTGTGGTGTGCCCCCGCTCGTGACTCTACCTCGGCTGCCGGGTGCCCGCGCGGTGACAAATCCAGCCGATTGCCTAGAACATGTTCTCAGCAATGGTGGGCGCTTACCGTCGGTCTTACCGGCGCGCCGCCGCGCCGGCCCGGAAGGAGACGGTGGCATGGACGGCACAACGCACAAGCTCGCCGACGACACCGAGACGCCGACACAGCGGATCACGGTCTATTTCGACGGACCCACACCCGAGGATGCGCTGATCCTCGAGTACGCGGCGACTCGGACCGAGGCGGGGGAATTCACCTCGGCCGCTGCGCATGCTGGGCTCACCGTCACAGTGGACGGGAAGGTGCGTCCCGACCTGCGCAGGCTGCCCTGCCGATCGCTCTGGCGCTGAGCGCGGCCGTCTACCGACGGTCGAAGGAACGCACGCAGGTGGGGGAACGCCTCGCGGCGGCACCCCGATGATCACCGGTATAGATGCCCACCCGCAGGTCGGTACCGGACGACCGCAACTCCGCGATCAGCTCGAGCGTCAGCCGCACGGGCACCTCCAGGTGCGCCAGCCCCTGGCCGAGGAACAGCGGCACCGAGTAGCCACCGGTCGGCACGCAGCATCGCAGACCACGGTACACAGCGCCCGAGCGTCCAGCGGCCGCGACAGCATCTCCCCGATGCCGACGCCGGACACCTTCGCGTCGGCTTGGACGACACACTTGGAATCCACGACACGCAGGACCTCGCGACCGGTCGGCGCGAGATACCGGTCGACATCGAATTCCGTTGCGCTGAAAAGCAATCCGGTCGACAACGTGCCGAAGTAGGGCGTGGTCCTCTGTAACGGAAGCCGCGGCAGCCGAGGGCTCGTGAGCGGAAAAAGAGATCCAGGCTCGACGGCGCACCCGTGGCGGCCACCCCGCGCAGCAAGCCACCACTATCTGTGGCACCCGCCGCTGAGTCTCGCCGGGGGCGCTCGCGCTCGCTAGGCTCGGATGGGCACGCCAGCAGTGCCGAGGAGAACACAGGAGGTTCGACAGTGGCACAGCCGTACCCCCACCGGAACGGGGTCCGGCACCGTGCTGCCGCGCTGCTGTCCGTCGCGCTGCTGCCGATGACCGTCACCGCCTGCGGTTCCGACGAGTCCGCGTCCGCGCCGCGCAGCACCACGACGACCACCCCTGTCACAACCACGCCGACGCCGAGCGCACCAGCCTCCCCGGTTTCCACGCCGTCGGGCGCCGTGCCCATTGTCGACCCCTACGCCGGCCTGCCATTGATCGACCATGTGACCTGGACCGAAGCCGTCGACGGGCCGCGGCTGCTCGTGTTTCCCACCCCGGCCGGGCGGCAGTCCACCTTTCCCGGCTCCGACGAGCGCGCCTGGCAGGAGGTGATCGCCCAGTCTTCGGACGCGGACACACCTGGCATGCGCGATCAGTTCATCTGCCACTGGGACTGGGCGCGGCTGGTACAGCCGAACAAGCCCAGCTGGAATCTGGAACCCTGGCGTCCAGCGGTCGGTTACTCGGCCACCGTCGACGCACGCTGTAATCCCGGCGGTCCCGAGCGCTGAGCACGCACACCGCCCCGACCGAAAGGACCGATCCATGCGCGTCGTCATCGCAGGCGGACACGGGAAGATCGCACTGCTGCTCGCCCGATCGCTCACTACTGGCGGCGACGAGGTCGCCGCACTCATCCGTAATCCGGACCACGCCGGCGACGTCCGGGCCGCAGGCGCCGATCCGATCCCGTTCGACCTGGAGAACGCGGGCACCGATGATCTGGTCGCTGTCATAAAGGGTTCCGACTCCGTGGTCTTCGCGGCCGGGGCGGGACCGGGCAGCGGCGTGGACCGCAAGTACACCGTCGACCTAGGCGGCTCCGTCCGACTGGCCGAGGCCGCCGGGCGGGCCGGCGCGCGCCGCTTCGTGCAGATCTCCACGGTAGGCGCCGGTCAGCCGCCCGCGCCCGGCATCGACGAGGTGTTTGCTGCCTACATCGATGCGAAGACCCAGGCCGAGAACGACTTGCGGGACCGGGATCTGGACTGGACGATCCTGCGGCCGGGCCACCTCGTAGACACCGCGGGCACCGGACTGGTGACGCTCGCCTCGCCCATCGTCGGTCGCGGCGACGTCCCGCGCTCCGATGTGGCCGCCGTGCTCGCCGCACTGCTACCCGCCGTGCGCACCTTCGGAATGACACTCGAACTCGTGTCGGGAACAACTCCGATTAGCCAGGCAGTTGCGCAACTGGCCGATTGAACCGAGCCGAACACTGCTACCCCCTTGCCGATTGGCGCCCACGGCCACGATGGGAGAACGACCGTGTTCAGTCGTATCGTCTCGATGAAGATCCGCCCCGGCTCCCGCGCGGAGTTCCTCGCGGCCATATCCCGGAGCGCGGACGCCTCCGTCCGGACCGAGCCCGGATGTCTGCGCTTCGACATCTGCGCAGATCGGGTAGATCCGCACCGATTCTTCCTCTATCAGCTCTACACCGATGACGAGGCGGCGGAAGCACATCGATTCACCGAACATTTCCTTGCCTGGCGGGCGGCGGCGGACCAATTCGTCGAGCCGGGTACGCAGATCGACTACAGCACGGACGTACTATTCGGGCGCGATTGAACTCGCTCTTCCGACTACTGCCCCCGCAAACTCACAGATACGAAATGCCTGCTGCGAACGTGCAATCGACCGTGCAGATGTGCTTGCATCTGAAAGGTTCGGCGAATTAAACTCAGTCCCGCAACGGTTTACAGGGGACAGCAGGGGCCGCGTGGGCGAGCCGAAGGTCGAAGTCGCCGGGGTTTGCCGCCACCACACAACAGGGGCGTTCGAATGGAACAACCACTCTTCGGCGGTCGGCTCGAATCAGCCGACACCCCACTGGCCGACCAGCCGGCGAACGGTAAAAGCATGAGCACACAGTCGGCCCGAAGCGGCCGAACCGATACCGCATTCTCGCGGGAAACTGCCGTGGCGTACGTCATCGATGCCGTCGAATCCACCGGTGCGGCGACACGACATGATTTCGATATCGACCGAATCGTCACCACCGTGCACGCGATGGCCGACGATTGGGATTTCGACACCTTGCAGCGTGCGACGTTCTGGCGGATCACCTCCAGCTTCATCAAACTGTAACCCGCCCCGCCGCCCGATCCCGGCGCGTGTGCCGAACCGCCTTGTGCCACAAGCACTGAGTCGCCGCGCCCGGCGTCTTTCGCATTCCACCGTGCTGCTGGCGCCAGGCATCACCGCCTGATCTCTCGAGCCACGGCCAGGTCGGTCCACGAGATTGCCGGAAAAACACCACTCGCCAGACGTCCACCGCCCATTCCGGCGGTCACTGCCTGGCGAGTCGTTCGTTCTGGCCGATCGGCTCCGAAACACAGAAGCCCTCAGCGGACTCAGAGTCCCGCGGCGTACCTGTCGATGATCGCGATCGACTTCTCCGGACGCTCGGCCTGGACGCTGAGCCGATCCATAACCGAGAGGTAGAGCGCGAGGTCTTGCCGCCGATCCAGGTACAGTGCGCTGGTGAGTTGCTCGAGATAGACGATGTCGGGCAGTTCCGGCTCGGCAAAACGCAAGATGCTGAATGAACTACCCGCCGCGGCGTGCGCGCCCGCCGAGTACGGCAGCACCTGGATTGTCACGTTCGGCAATTTGGCGACCTTACTCAGATGCCGCATCTGCTCACGGTGCACCGTTTCGCCACCGACGGGCCGATGCAACACGGCCTCGTCGATCACCGCCCAGACAATCGGCGGGTCCGATCGGAACAGGATCTCCTGCCTGCGTTGCCGTACCGCGACCCGCCGATCCATATCGGCGTCCTCGTTCCCGAGCGCCACGACAGCCCTGGCGTATTCGGGCGTTTGCAGCAGGCCGGGAACAAGATGCCCCTCGTAGGTGCGAATCTTGCTCGCAGCCTGTTCCAAACCGAGGTAGGTGCCGAACCACTGCGGCAGCAGGTCGCTGTAGCGATGCCACCAGCCCGGTTCGTTGGCCTGCCTGGCCAGTTCGAGAAACGACTCACGTTCCTCGGTGTCGAGTACTCCATAGAGGGTCAGCAGGTCGCGGATGTCCCGTTCCTTGAAACCGGTACGGCCCAACTCGAGACGACTGATCTTGGCGTGGGAGCCCCGGATCGCATCGCCCGCAGCCTCGCGGGTGATGCCTTTCCTCTCCCGGAGCTTGCGCAACTGTCCCCCCAGCGCGATACGTAGCACGGTCGGACCACGTTCCGTGACAACAGCTTGCACATGACCATCGTCATCGGGTTCAGCGATCATCGAGTTCGTCTCCGATACTCCCGGGGTTGCCCACAGTGTGTCACAACCACCTGTCGCGAAACACACCGCACCGACCGATAATGCTACCGCTCAGCTAGTCAAATAGTCGAACTCTCCAGCCTTGGCGCCGCGGACGAACGCATCGATCTCCGGACGCGTATAGAAGATCACGCCGCCTTCCGGATCGCGCGAGTTCCGTACTGCCACCTGGCCATTGGCTACTTCGGCAACCTCGACGCAGTTGCCGTTCGGGTTGCTGAAGGAACTCTTGCGCCAGGTTCCGATGATCTTGTTCGTGGATGTATCCGACATCTTCCCCACTCCTCGGTTACACGGTCAGCAGAATTTGTTCGTGCAGATGCACGCTCAAACGTTCTTGCATCTGCACCGACACTCGGACGATAGCACGAAGTTCGCCCTTGCGTCGTTACTACTGCGAACCACTCGGCCCAGAATGTGAACCACGATCGGTTCGACACCGAAAACACGTGATCAGCTCGGCGATCCCACCCTCCCCGGAACACGAATCTTGTACTGTCACAGTGCACATCGGATGTACCAGTCATTCGCGACACCCCGCAGCGCCCACCAGCACGGCAGTGCCGCCGACACGTTTTGCCTGAGGAGTCCTACCCATGCCCGACGACCACAGCCCCCTGATCCGGACAGACATTCCGCACTCCGCGCGGATCTGGAACTACTGGATGGGCGGCAAGGACTACTACGAAATCGATCGCGTCGCCGGAGATGCCGGCATCGAGGTCGACCCCGATATCACCACCATGGCAGTGCAGTCACGCCAGTTCCTCATCCGCGCCGTGCGCTACCTCACGGGTGAGCAGGGCATCCGCCAGTTCCTCGACATCGGCACCGGCCTGCCCACCATGCAGAACACCCATGAGGTCGCCCAAAGCGTCGCGCCCGAGTCCAAGATCGTCTACGTGGACAACGACCCGCTGGTGCTCGCGCACGCGAGAGCGCTGCTGACCAGCACCACCCCGGAGGGCGTCACCACCTACATCGACGCCGATTACCACGATCCCGAGCGGATCATCGCCGACGCCAAGAACGTCCTGAACTTCAACCAGCCGATCGGCGTCATGTTCATGGGCGTCCTCGGCCACGCCAAGACCTATGACGACCTGCTGCGAATCGTGCAAACCGTGCTGGACGCGGTGCCCTCGGGCAGCTACCTGGTGATGTGGGACGGCACCGACGACAGCAAGGCCTACGTCACGCTGTGCGAGAACTACACCGGCACCGGGGGAACTCCGTACGTCCCCCGTCCCCAGGCTCAAATCGAGGCAGTCTTCGACGGTCTGGAAATGGTGGAACCCGGCTTCGTGTCCATTACCCAGTGGCGCGCCGGCGAGACCGAGGTAGGCGAGATCCTACCGATCTCCGCCTACTGTGCGGTTGCCCGCAAACCGTAAGCCCCGTAAACGCCAAACCACAAGCGCCACAGCGGCGGCCGTCGGCTCGAGACCGACGGCCGCCGCTCCATTTTTCTATCGACCGATCGTGCAGATGTACTTGCATCTGTAAGCAACGGAGGCATAGACTCGTACTCGAAATCGGGGAAGTACGCAGGGAGTTCGCGCCAGCGTCACCATCACATCGCACTCCCCGCCGCACCCGAACGCGAGGGGTAGTCGAATGAGCCAGCCATTCCTAGCTCCCCGCCGGGTTGCCATCATCGACGGTGCCGGTGCCGAGTCCCCGCGCCAGTGCCTAGCACCGGAATACCCGATGTCCGATTGCGGATTCGAGCCGCGCGGCCTCACCTACCGGCAGGCGCGCGACATCCTCTACGCCCACGAGGTACACGGCCCACAGTGCCGACAGTGGCTGGCGGCCGCCGCCTACCTCTCCGCCGGACTCGACGACTAGTAGCCCTCCGAATCGCTTGGTGCGCACGGATGTTCGCCGCAGCGTTAATCCGCCTCAGCGCGCCCGCGACCCTTGCGATGCCTCGCTCACAGGGCACTCGGCCATGAGCAGGTTTTCACACAATGCAGTAGGACTGCCATCGATCTCGCCGAACACTCACCGTGCGCACGCCCCTTTCGTATAGTGATCCGATCGAATCGGGCGCAGTTCCATTCCCGCCCGAGGTGGCATTGGAGCGAACTCGTAATGACCTTCTCCACGTTGGATCTGTCCGCCGGTTCGTCAGACTCGGTGCTCGAGATCGGCGGACAGCCGGCTTCGATGCCACTGCAGAACACTGATCGCGTGGCTTCGCGCATGGTCGGATACTTCGAGACCTGCGTAGCCCCGTGCCGCACGCTGCCCGGAGAGCAATTGCGCGGGGACATCACGAAACTTACCCGCAGCTGCCTCACCCTCGTCGCCGAGATGTTCGACCGGCGCACCGTGCCGGACGGCGAAAAGCTCAGCGCGGTAAGTGAATCCGCAACGCAATGGGCCCGCGAGGGCGTGCCGCTGAGCACCATCCTGCGCGCCTACCACGAAGGGGTGCGCATCGCGTTCGGCCTGGTGACCGCGCGCGCCGAAGCCGACGACGTCGACGAAGTGCTGATCGCCACCGATCTGATGCTCGAGCTGCTGGAAGCGATCACCGTAGCGGTGTCCGACGCCTACGGCGACGAGCAGCACCTAGTCGCGAAAGAACATCAGACAGCCGCGCAGACACTGGCCTCGGCACTGCTGAGCGGGCGAGGAAGTTCGGCACTGGCCCGCCAGACGGGCATCCCGATTGCGGAGTCCTATCAGGTTGTCGCCCTGTCGATTCCAGAACACGCCGACGAGCGCGATCCACGCGTCGACGCGAACGTCGCCGCCCGCCGCAAGCTACGCAGACTACAGTCCGAGCTGGCAGCCGTGTTCATTTCCCGCGCGCTGGCCCTGCTGAGCACCAAGGGCGGCACGCTGCTCATCCCGCTGGGCGCTGACGACGACACCATCTTCAGCGCGGCGACGCTCGATCTGTTGGCCGAGGCCGCCGAGGTCCCACTCACCGCGACCGCGGTGGCCGGCGACACCGATCGGATTCCGGAATCGGCCGATCAGGCCCACGAGCTACTCAACCTGGTCCGGGTCGGCGACAAACCACCGGGTCTCTACCAGATGTCGGATCTGGCGGTCGAATATCAGCTCACCCGCGGTGGCCCCGCGACACGGCGGATCGCCACCATCCTCGATCCGCTCGAGGACCATCCCGAATTGTTCGATACCATGCGCGCCTATCTGGGCAACGACATGAACCGCCAGCCCACCGCGCGTCAGCTCTACGTGCACCCCAATACCGTCGACTACCGGCTGCGCCGCATCGCCCAGCTGACCTCGATCGATCTGGCGACCTCGGCCGGCATCGCCCAGGCAGCGATCGCACTTCTGGCCCGCGATCTCGACCGCGGCGTCACCCGGCATCTGTGACCGATGCCCGCTCCGTGACCGATTTGTGGCTTGTAACGGATTCGTGCTGGTCACCCAACCGCGAACTTGCGATCCTGGAAGTGCCGCGACGTCTGGATGGTGAAATATGCGAATTTCGGAGATCCTGCGCAGGAAGGGTAGCGACGTAACTACCGTCGCGCCCGACACGACGGTACGCACGCTGCTCGCCGCACTGGCCGATCGCAATATCGGCGCGGTGGTCGTCTCCCCTGACGGGAACACGATCGCGGGCATCGTCTCCGAGCGCGACGTAGTGCGCAGTTTGCACGCCCGCGGCGCCGACCTGTTGGACACCCCGGTCGCGGAGATCATGACCTCCGACGTGCGCACCTGTGCGCCAGACGACCCGGTCGACGGCCTGCGCCGCACCATGACCGACCACCGCATCCGGCATCTGCCCGTGGTGCACGACGGCAGGCTGGTCGGCATCGTCAGTATCGGAGACGTGGTGAAGAGCGCGATCTCCGAACTGGCGACCGAGCGCCAGGCTCTCGTCGAGTACGTGCAGGGTCGGTATTAGAACTCGCTGAGATTGCCCAGGTCGGCCGAGAGCCAGTGCTCCGGCCGCAGGTAGACCGCGACCTGCTCACCGTAGGCCTCGGCCGCCTTCAGGTAGCCGTCGACCGATTCCGCGGCCAGGTACCGCGAGGCCATCTCGCGGTGCATCTCGTCGGTCATGGGGGTGATCCGGGTGACCGGACCTTCCACGCTCACATATCGGACAGTTGGCTGCAACTGCTGCACCATGAGGGTGAATCGTCCGGTTTCCCGGATGTAGCGCATCTTCTGCGACTCCGGGCCGGTGAGCACCCATACCTCACCGCCGGGGCTGTACTGGTACCAGATCGGGACGGTGAGCGGGCCACGACCGGCGCCCACGGACACCGACAGCGCCGCGATGTGCGGCTGCGCGAAGAACTGTTGACGTTCGTCCAGGGTCAGCGGCATAACGTCCAGGTTAGGGCTTGAAAGCCGTTGTCCACGACAAAACTTCGAAGTCCGTACCAAAAATGCGTATCGTTGGGGGCGTCCAGTGACCCGGTGAAGGGAGCGTCACGGTGCGGTCCCCCGCCTCGAGATCGCAGGTCGCGCGGCCGGAGGCCACCCGACTACCGGCGCCGACACTCGCACCCGCCACGGTGCGCGCGCTGTTTCCCGCCTTGGCCGACACCACCGACGTCTATCTGGACAGTGCCGCCACCACGCAGAAACCGTTGCCCGTCATCGAGACCATCCACCGCTATCACAGCTCTCGTACCGCCAACGCGGGACGCGGTAGCTACCCGTGGGCGACCGGCCTGTCCGCCAGGATCGCCCGCGTCCGGGAGCGTACCGCCGCGTTCATCGGCGCCGAGCACCCCGACGAGGTGGTCTTCACCGGCGGTGCCACCGCCGCGCTGAACGCCGTCGCGCTGTCGTGGGGGCTGGCGACACTGGCCGACGGCGACGAAATCCTCTACAACGCACGCGACCACGCCTCGAACGTGCATCCGTGGCATCACCTGTGCGGACTGCTCGCGCGGTTCGGGCGCCGCGTCGGTCTGATCCCCTATCGGGTGACAGGCGCGGGCGAGGCGGACACCGACGACATCCTGGCCAAGATCACGCCGCGGACCCGACTGATCACGACCAGCCATCTGCACCATGTCTTCGGCGGCCTCACCACCTTGGAGGAATTGCGCGGCCGGATCGATCCCGCGATCCTGCTGTGCTTCGACTGCTCGCAGAGCGGCGGACACCTTCCGGTCGACGTGACCGAACTCGGCGCGGATTTCGCGATCTTCGCCGCGCACAAGATGTTCGGCGCACCAGGAACCGGAGTGCTGTACTGCCGCAGGCGCGTGCACGACAGCCTCGTCCCGTTTCTGCCCGGCGGAAACTCCGGGGTGCGCCTCGGCGCGGACGGGCTGACACCGCAGGCAATGCCCGATCTGCTGGAGGGCGGCACATACAACATCCCCGGCATCCTCGCACTCGGCAGCGCGCTGGAGGTGCTGGAATCGTTCGACGTCGGTGCGATCGCCGCGCACAACCGTGACCTGACGCTGCACCTGATCGACGGCCTGCGACCGATCCCCGGGCTGGAGTTCCTGCCCGGCCCGGCGCATGCCGCCTGCGCCGTCGGCTACGGGATCGTCTCGTTCACGCTGAATGGCATCTCGGCGACCGACCTGGGATTCGTATTGACCGAGCTGGGCTTCCTGGTGCGCACTGGCGCGCACTGCACCCCCGCCGCAGGCGACGACGCCGACTCGGTGCGGGTCAGCACGCACGTCTACAACACTCTCGACGAGATCGGCCGCTTCACGGCCCGCGTCAAGACGATTGCCGAGGAGGTCGCGTGACGATCGACATCCCGCGCTACGACCGGCGCGCCGCGTCCCGCGTGCTGGCCGGGCTGGCGCAGCCGGGACTGTTCACCGCGCAGGTACCGCCGCCCACGCCGCACAGGTTCGAATTCACCTGTGCCGCAGTGCGTCCCGAGCAGGATAGCCATCTCACCTACTCACAGCGGCTGTATCTGGAGCGATTCATGCGGCCGTGCCGGGCAGACCAGGTGACCGCCGCCACCCACCGGATCACGTGGACCGACAGCGATGGCATCCCCAACACGGGACACTTCCACTCCGACGCGTTCGGACCGCTGGTGCCGATAGCGATGCGCGAGACCGTGCTGGCACTGTGGCACGCGTTGGATGCGAATCCCGGTTTCGCCGATCGGGTTTCGACACTCGGTCCGCACGAGCGTGCCGTGCTGGCTGGCACGACCACCGATCACGATCCGCTCGACATCTTCCGGGTGGGCATCGAGGCCGCCGGGCGCGTACTGGCGCAGCACGCGCTGCTGGCCGGGCAGACCCCCTATCGCGGCGCCACCGAATTCGCCAGGGGCATCCATGATTCCGGACTGTTCACCACCGCGGCAACCCACTGGTTCTGGGAACTGCAAGCCTCGACCTACCGGCGCGGCATGATCCCGGTGACACTCGAAGCGCAGCTCGACGGCACCGTCCGCTACTCGGCACAGACGGTAGCGACGCTGCGCGCGATGAAGGACGCCACCATCGCCGACGCACACACCGTCATGCGCCGCGCCATCACCATCGAGGGGCTCTCCGTCCAGGACGCGATCGCCAAGTACCACGACGACCTCGACCTGATCTCCCGCCAGTACGCGCTGCTACCCGCAGGCACCCGCCCCTCCTGCCTCGCCGCCGTGCCACACCAGCTGAACGGTGCGCACTACAGCATCCTGCCCGTGGTGGTCGACCGGTTCGTCGCGACGTTCACCGAGATCGCCGAGCGGTGCGAGGTCGTCGAGGTGAGCGCCGATCTCGACGAGGCGACCGCGGACCGCGCCGCCACCGCCGAGGACCAGGTGTTCTATGTGCCGGACATGACCTGCAAGCACTGCGTCCGCACAATCGGCGGGGTGCTGGAGTCGATGGGCATCCGCGTGCTCGACATCGACCTCACCAGCAAGCGGGTGGTCGCGGAGTTCCGCAGCCCGCGCAACCGGGCGCGGGCGTTCGAGGCCATCCGTGACGGCGGCTACAACCCGGTCGCCGAGCAGGCCGAGACCGCGGCGCTGGGATCCGGCACGGAGCCGTCGGAAACCGCGGTATGACGTCGCTGTTCCCGGCACTACCCGCGAAGCTCCATCCGCTGGTGCGCGCCTTCCTCGACACACCGGGTGCCGTAGCCGAGACGCTGACTCGGTTCAGCTCCCCCGCGCACCTGATATTTCCTCAGGTGTATGCGGAGAACCTCGCGACTCTGCGCGCGGAGCTGGACTCTCGGCTGCCCCGGCACCGGATCTGCTACGCGCACAAGGTGAATCAGTCCCGCACGTTGGTCCGCACCGCAGAGCACGCGGGCATCGCCATCGACGTGGCTTCGCCGTACGAGTTCGCCAGCGCCATAGGCGCAGGGTTCGATCCGACGCGTATCGAGGTGACCGGACCGAAGGGCGAAGCCTTTCTGCGCGACCTCGTCGGCTGCGGGGCTACCGTCAACGTGGACAACCTGTGGGAACTGCGCCGGATCACCGAGCTCGCCGAGGAAGGCGCGCACGTGCCTGTGCTGCTTCGGGTTTCCGGTTTCGATGCGGGCCAGGTGAGCCGGTTCGGCGTGCCGCTCGCGCACCTCCCACAGGCATTCGACCTGCTTTCGGCGTGGCGCGGCCGAGTCGCGTTCCTCGGCTTTGCCTTCCACCTCGACTCCGGCGACCTCGGCGAGCGGGTCCGCGCGATCGACGCCTGCCTCGCAGTGGTCGAGCGGGCCTACGACTACGGGCTCGCGCCGTCGGTGCTCGACATCGGCGGTGGATTCCGTCAGGTGTTCACCGCCGACGCCGAGCGGTTCGACGCCTACGTGCTCGCGCTGCGCGAATCGCTGCTCGGCCGTGGCGAGCCGATGAGCTGGGGCAGCAACACCTTCGGCTACCACATCGCGGGCGGCGCTGTGCACGGCACACCGGTGTTCCACAAGTACGCCAACACCGTGCCCGCGAGCGGGATGCTCGCGGATCTGCTCGACGCGCCGCTGGAGCGCCACGGCGGGCGCACGGTGGCACAGGTCGTGAGCGACAACCTGCTCGACCTGTGGCTCGAGCCAGGTAAGGCGCTGGTCGATCACGCGGGCATTACGGTGGCCACGGTCGAGTTCGTCAAAGAGCTTGCCGACGACACTGTGCTGGTGAACGTGGACCTCAGCCGGGATTCCGTGACCCCCGCCGACCAGGAGGTCATGGTCGATCCGATCGTCCTGCGCGGCGCGGCCGCCGTACCCGCCCCGGCAGAAGGTCCCGCGGCGTCCCAACCGGTGACCGAGTCCGGCCCGGTCGGCGTGTATTTCGCCGGACGGCTGTGCCTGGAGCGAGACCTGATCACCAACCACAAGGTGTGGCTGCCCGAACGGCCGCAGCCGGGCGACCCGGTCGTGTTCCCGAACACCGCCGCCTACCATATGGACTTGTCCGCAGCGTCGGCTTCGATGCACCCGCCGATAGCGAAACTTGCCGTCTCACATCACGCGAGCGGTTTCCAGGTCGTCGGCGACACAGACTACGAGCCACACGTCCCCGCCGATCCCCTGCGGCGTCCTGTCGTGCCGCACTCTCCCCACCGTCCCCCGAGGCCGGTCCGACCCGCCGAGGCTCCCTGATGCGCTACGAACACATCACCGAACTCATCGGCAATACACCTTTGCTGCGCCTCGATCCCGCGGTGCACGGGCTGGCGCATGTCGAGCTTTACGCGAAACTGGAGTCGCACAACCCGTTCGGCTCGGTCAAGGACCGGGTGGCCTGGGGGATGCTCCGCGACGACCTGGACGAGATCCGCGCGAGCGGGCAAACCCTCATCGAGGCCTCCAGCGGAAATACGGCCAAGGCGCTACGCGCCCTCGGGGCGATGCACGGCATCGGTTTGCGCGCGGTTACCAACCGAATCAAGGTGGCCGAGGTCCGCGATCTGCTGCAGCTGTTCGGCACGGAGATCGTGGAACTGCCCGGCCTCTCCGAATGCCCGGACCCCACCACACCGAACGACGTCTACTCGGTCATCGAGGCGACCATGGCGCAACAGCCCGGCGCGTACCGCCACCTGTCCCAGTACACCAACGAGAAGAACGTCGAGGCACACCATCACGGCACCGGCCGGGAAATCCACGAGGACCTGGCTGCCGACGGCAGCACCAGGGTCGACTATCTGATCGGCGGGCTCGGCACCACCGGGTCCACCCGAGGCGCCGCCAGTTATCTGCGCAAGCACAATCCCGAATTGCGCACCGTCGCCGTGGTTTCCGAGCGGTCGGACTTCATTCCGGGCATCCGGTCGGAAAGCGAGATGTGGGATGTCGGGTTGTTCCAACCCGACTTCTACGATCGGATCGTCACCGTGGCGGCGGGCGACGCCGTGGACGCGACACTGCGGCTTGCAACAGGATACGGGGTGCTCGGCGGGCCGACCAGCGGTGCGAGCTATGCGGCGGCCCTGGAAACACTTGGCACACTCGACCATTCGACGACCGACTCGAACGAGCCGATTGTCGCGGTGTTCATCGTCTGCGACCGGCTCGAGCCGTACCTGTCGTATATCAAGAAGCGCAGGCCCGACCTGTTCGGCCGCGCCGACCGCGAACCGGCGCCGTCGCCGGCCGATCTGACCGCCGCGCCCGCGCTGTCGCCTGAGCAGCTCGCCGAACTGGACCGGGTCGGCCGACCGATCATCGTCGACACCCGTGGCGCGATGGCCTACCGCATCGGCCACGTGCCCGGCGCACTGAACATCCGAGACGACCAGCTCGACGACATCTTCACCCATGGCATCCCGTTCCCGCGGTCGCGGCCGGTGGTCTTCGTCTGCCCGGTGGGCGAGTTGTCGCTGCGTTTCGCCGCGCGAGCCCGTCAGGCTGGATACGACGCCGCCAGCCTCGACGGCGGCATCGTCGCGTGGCGTGACTCGGGCCTTCCCATGGAGCGCGGCTGAAATCAGGATCTGTCGCGGAATGTCGGCGGCGGTGAGGTCGCGTCGGCACGGGACGCAAGGCATTATCGTTGGGCCGTGCAGACAGGTCAGGAATCAGAGGACGATGCGGGCCCGCGAATCTGGGGTGGAACGACGCTCTCCGAGCGGAGGGAGGCGCGCCGGGCGGCGCTGTTGGAGGCCGCGCTCGATCTGATCGGCGAGGCGGGCGCGAGCGGGGTCACCATGCGCGCCGTGTGCCGCAAGGCGAACCTCACCGACCGCTATTTCTACGAGAGCTTCGCCAGCCGCGACGAACTGCTCGACGTGCTCTACCGCCGGATCGCCGACGAATTCCTGGAGCCGATGACGGCATTCGCCGCCACCGACAACCCGTCCCGTGACCGCAAGCTGTCGGAGATCCTGGTGGACAAGGTGCTCGCTGACCCGCGCAAGTCGCGACTGTTCCTGGTCGAGCCGTATTCGAGCACCGGACTCGGCCAGACCACCATCGCGGTGATGCCGGTGTTCACCCGAATCATGCAGGACCATCTGTTCGGCCACATCGATGACCCGGTCAAGCGCAGACTCGCCGCGGTGACGATGGCCAGCGGCAACGCCGGCATGTTCTCGGCATGGCTGAACGGCTCGCTGCACGCCACCAGGGACCAGATCGTCGACCACTGCGTCGCGATGCTCACCGCGTATCGCTCGCTGTATCGCTCTTGACGCACGCGCCCATCGAAGACCGTATCGAAAGGCGCTGTGCGACAAGTAGGGTGGCGATCCGGCATCCGGCAGGAGAAGATCGTGCGATGACCGACCCTGTGGTGGGTTCGACAGGTACGCTCACATCGCCGATCCGGGGCGCCGGGATGCTGGGTGAGGTCCTGGTCGCGATTCGAGGGGGAACCGAGCTGTACATCGCACAGGCCACCGAGCCGATTCCGGCCGGATCGGCCGTATTGGTCATCGCCGCCCATCCCGGGCGCGTCGTCGATGTCGTTCCATGGATTGCGCTCGGCCCGGATTCGCTCGAAGGAATCTGAAACAGTAGAGGGAGACACACGTGCTGGGTTACCACGTACCAGACCCGGACGAGGCGATGCTGGTCAGCGGCGGCACGAGCCGCGACAACGCGCCGTTCAAGGTGATCATCGGACGCGGCGCATGGGTGATTCCGCTGTTCCGCAAGGTGCGGTATCTGTCGCTGGCGATGTTCGAGTCCGAGATCAAGGAGCGCTGCGTCACCAAGCAGGCGATCCAGCTGGACGTCCGCGCCGTGATCGCGTTCAAGGTCGCCAACGACACACAGTCCATCGTGAACGCGGCGCAGCGGTTCCTCTCCGAGCAGGAGCGGGAGATGTCGGTGCTGACCGGACGTATCTTCTCCGGGCACTTGCGCTCGATCGTCGGTTCGATGACGGTCGAGGAGATCATCCGGGAGCGCCAGAAGTTGGCCGACGAAGTGCTCGTCGCGTCGAAAGTGGAGATGAGCAATATCGGCCTGTGGGTCGATTCCTTCCAGATCCAGTCCATCGACGACGGGAACCTCGGCTATATCGCCGCACTGGCCGCGCCGCACAACGCCGCCGTGCAGCGCGACGCGCAGATCGCGCAGTCACAGGCCGCGCAGGCGGCGGCGCAAGCCGAGCAGGAATCTCAGCGCAGGCAGGCGGAATATCAGCGCGAGACGGCGATCCTGCGCGCGCAGTACCAGCGCGACATCGACAAAGCCAATGCCGAAGCCGCCCAGGCCGGTCCGCTCGCCGAGGCGATGGCGCTGCAGGAGGTGCTCACCGCTCAGGCCGAGCAGGCGCGCAAGGAGGCGGAATTGCGCGAACAGCAGTTGCAGGCCGAGGTCGTGAAGCCCGCTCGGGCCGAGGCCGACCGGGTGCGCATCCTGGCAGAGGCGGAGGCCGACCGCACCAGGATCCAGGCCGCGGCGGCCGCGTCGAACAACCGGATCGCGCTGGACCAGTTGTTGATCGAACAACTTCCGGAAATCGTCAAGCAGGCCTCGACCGGGTTGGCGAACGCGAATCTCACTGTGCTCAACGGGCCCGACGGTGTGGGCGAACTGGTGAACGGAATGGTCGGTCAGGGACTGACTGTTTTCAATTCATTGCAAAAGGCGCTTTCCTCCAACGACGGCGAAAATGCGGGTTAAAGTAGCCGAGTAGCGTCAGAGGATGAGGAGTGGGTGTTGGTGTCCATCGGGAAATTGGTGTCGTTCGACAGCTCTCGGGGATTCGGGTTCATTCGGCCGGAGGACGGTGGGCCGGATGTGTTCGTCCACGTCAATGACATCGGCCTGGACGAGGACGAGTTGCGCCAGGGACGGGTGTTCGAATTCGACATGACCGAAGGCGACCGCGGGCCCAAGGCGGTCAATCTCAGTGCGGTCGGCGGCCAGCCCGCTCCTTCGCCACCCAGGCACAAGGGAAAGGACAAACCGAGTTCCGGACAGCTCACCGTCGCCGAGCACAAACGCCTGATCACCGAGTTGCTCCTGGAGGCGAGCCCCGCGCTCACCGCAGGCGAGATCCTCACCATCCGCGATCGGCTCACCGCGTTCGCCGAACAGCGCGGCTGGCTGGAGAACTGAGCCGAGGGCCACGGCGCGGAAAGCAAGTCCACGATCTTGTCGGGGCGGCCGCCTACGATCGAGCCGAAGCCGCACACGTACCGATGAGTTTGCGCCGGGCGCGACGTCGGAACGGGTGAGGATCGACCCGAGGAGGATCGCGTGGACCTACCGGTGCTGCCGCCCGTACGGCCGATGCTGGCCAAATCCGCGTCCCTGGTGCCGCGCGAGCCGGGCCTGAGCTACGAACCCAAGTGGGACGGCTTCCGCTGCATCGTGTTCCGGGACGGCGACGAGGTAGAGCTGGGCTCGCGCAACGATCGTCCGCTGACCAGGTACTTTCCCGAAGTCGCCGAACTGCTGAAGCAGGCGCTGCCGGACAAGTGCGTGGTGGACGGCGAGATCGTGGTGGTCACCGCGCACGGCCTGGACTTCGACACACTGCAGAACCGCTTGCACCCAGCTGCCTCCCGGGTGAACAAGCTGGCCGTGGAGACGCCCGCCAGTTTCGTCGCCTTCGACCTGCTCGCGCTCGGCGACCAGGATCTGACGGGTGCGCCGTTCAGCGAACGCAGGCGACTGCTGGAGACGATCCTGGACACCGAACTCGCCCGAGTCCATCTGACGCCGCTCACGCACGACCCCGACGTCGCCGAGGACTGGTTCAACCGTTTCGAGGGCGCCGGATTCGACGGCGTCGTGGTGAAGTCCGACGAGTTGGCCTACCTGCAGGACAAGCGGGTGATGGTCAAGGTCAAGTACGAACGCACCGCCGACTGCGTGGTGGCGGGCTTCCGCTGGCACAAGGACGGCCTCGGTGTCGGTTCGCTACTGCTCGGGCTCTTCGACGACGAGGGCACCCTGCACCATGTAGGTGTGGCCAGCAGTTTCACCGCCGCGCGGCGTAGGGAACTGGTCGAGGAGCTGGCTCCGCTGCGGGAGAACGCGTTGGACAGTCACCCGTGGCGGGACTGGGCCGACGCCGCGGCGCAGGCCAAGGCCGACGGCAAGATGCCTGGCGGAGTGAGCCGCTGGACCGGAGGCAAGGATCTGTCCTGGGAAGCGCTGCGACCGGAACTGGTCGCCGAGGTTCGCTACGAGCACGTACAGTCGGGCCGGCTACGCCACGGCGGCAGGTTGGTGCGCTTCCGCCCCGACCGGACGCCGGAATCGTGCACCTACGCCCAGCTCGACGAAGTGGCGCCCGCGGAACTGGGTGCCCTCTTCGGCGAAGGCGCGGCGCGATGAGCGAGTCGATAGATATCGAGGTCGACGGCAGAACCGTCACGATCAGCAATCCTGGCAAGGTGTATTTCACCAAGCGCGGCGAGACGAAACTGGACCTGGTGCAGTACTACCAGGCAATCGCCGAACCGTTCCTGAATGTCGTCGGCGGCCGGCCCCTCCTGCTGGAGCGTTATCCCGACGGCGCGTCCGGCAAATCGTGGTTTCAGAAGCGGGTGCCCAAATCCGCGCCGGACTGGCTGCACACCGTGGAGGTGTCCACGCCGAACGGCACCACCAGCGACGCGCTCGTCGCACACGATCTCGCGCACATCTTGTGGGCAGTGAACCAAGGCTGCCTCGGATTCCATGTCTGGCCCAATCGCGCCGACAACCTCGAGATCGCCGACGAACTGCGCATCGATCTCGACCCCTCGCCGGGCATCACCTTCGAGGATCTCGGGAACGCCGCGGTACTGACCAGGGAACTGTTAAGCGAACTCCGCATCGAATCGCGGATCAAGACCTCCGGTTCCCGCGGATTACACATCTATGTTGCGCTGGAGCCGAGGTGGGACGGCTACCAGGTGCGGGCGGCCGCGGTCGCGTTGGCCCGCGAACTGGAGCGCAGGCACCCGGAGGAGATCACCGCGAAGTGGTGGAAGGAAGAACGCGGTAATCGGGTCTTCGTCGACTTCAACCAGAATGCCCCGCACAAAACGGTTTTCGGCGCCTGGTGCGTACGGCCGAAGGTCGGTGCACAGGTGTCCACGCCGATCACCTGGTCCGACCTGGATTCCGTGGTACCCGACGAACTGACCATCGCCACCGTGCCCAAGCGCTACGCCGAACTCGGCGACCCGTGGGCCGACCGCGAACCCCAGTCCATCGCCCCGCTGCTGGAGCTGTCCGAACGCGACATTGCCGCGGGTCTGATGGACGCCCCCTGGCCGCCCCAGTATCCGAAGATGCCGAATGAGCCGCCCCGCGTCCAGCCGAGCCGTGCCAGGAAGACCGAATAGCGCTACCTGTCGATATCGATCGACGGGTTGACCGCTACTCGGTCCACAGGATCCACGTGCCGCTGCGGCCGCTGACTTCACACACCAGGGCGCGGCCGTCGAAGGTGCGGCCGGTCTTCGCGCCGGTGGCGTCGCATTTCGATCCGGCCTGCTGCACGGCGGTCGCCACGGTGTGCGGGCCGGACCACTGGTAGCCACCGTTGGTGGTGGTGAGGCAGAGGAGGGTGCCGCCATCAGCGGCGGAACCGATCTGGCCCAGTTGGGCCTCGGTGCATGGCGAGCCCTTGGAGACGGGGCCCTGGCCGGTCGACGGTGGGGTCGTGAGCGTGGGGCCGGGTGCGACGGTCGTCGTGCTCGTCACCGGTCGATCGACGGTTACGGGCACCGACGTGACGGATGGCGGGGCGAGTGCGGCCTGGCGGTTCGTCACGTCCGACAACCAGTTGCCGGACAGCAGCACGAATCCGGCCAGTGCGGTCACCTCCGCGACGCCGATCAACAGCGCGAACATCGCCATGACGCGCCCGCGGGGATGGCTGAAGGCGATGAACCCGAACACGAGGGCAACCGGAAACAGACCGATCAGCGCGGCGACGAGCGCGACGATCGCGTACGGATTGATGATCGGCGGAATTTCCACGCGCAGACGCCCGGTCCTGCGGCGGCTGGGCGCCTGCTCGAGCCGGCGTTCGTCCTCCTCCGGCCAGCGACCGTCGACTTCCGGCTCCGCCCAGCGCTCATCCGGCTTCGCCTGCGGCCAGCGGTCCGTCTCCAGTCGTTCTGCCCGTGCCATCAAGGTCCTTTCCTACACCACACCGCGCAGGAACCTCGGACTGCCCGGACCCGCCCCGATATACCGACACAGAATAAGTGGCGAAACGCGAACAGAGGATCTGAAAAATAGAATTTTCGTGATTGGGCCGTGATATTGAACACGTACCACCGGCGTGGATCGCGACGACGGCCTCGACCGTACTGATGTCGGGTCCGCTTCATGGGCTCTTCCCCAGGTCGCCGCAGCCGCGATGTGGACCGCGCGGGCATCAGCGCGCCCGGTAGTCGGAACCTGGCCTCACCGTCGCCGGTCCACCTTCGGCAGCGATTCGGTGACCAGGGTCAGCAACATGTCGGACAGCAGTTCGTGCACCTGCTCCCGGGTGAGTGTGCCGCGGGTGATCCATTCGCGTCCGGCGACTTTGACCAGCCCGCCGTACGCGCGGACCATCGCACGCAACTCGGTACCGTGTGCCGAGTCGGCGAGCCCGACCATCAACAGCAGACGCTCGGCGGCCGCGTCGTCGGCCTCGTCGAGGATCTGCTGCACCTCGGGGTCATCACCGACGCCCTCGTGGCTGGTGACCTTCACCCAGGTGCTGCCGTGCTCGGCGATGGTATCCAGCAACCAGTGCACACTGGCATCGACGCGCTCGCGCGCGTCGCCGGTGGGCGCGCTCATGTTGTCGAGCTTGGGCAGTGTCACCATTCGACGCACCACCGCCAGATAGAGATCGCGCTTGTTGCCGAAGTAGTGGTTGATCAGGCCGCGGGCCACCCCGGCCCGCTGCGCCAGCTCGGCGGTCGATACCGCCGCGTATGGCCGCTCACCGAACATGTCGATCGCGCGGGCGAGGATCTGCGCGCGCCGCTCGTCCGGTTCGAGTCGGCGGCGGCGCGGTAGCGCCCGGTCGGCGCCGCCATCCGCGGTCTCGCTTCTTGTGTCAGAGAGACCGGGCAATGAGATCCTTCATCACCTCGTTGCTGCCCGCGAGGATGCGCAGGACACGGGCGCCGGTGTAAAGCTGCGAAATCGGGTACTCCGTCATGTAGCCGTAGCCGCCGAACAGTTGCAGGCAGCGGTCAACCACGATACCGAGCTGATCGGTAAGCCAGTACTTCGACATGGCAGCGGTGGGAATATCGAGTTCGCCACGCAGATGCCTGCCGATGCAGTCATCCAGGAAGGTGCGGGAAACCTTCGCGATGGTCGCGCACTCGGCGAGTTCGAATTTGGTGTTCTGCATGGCGAACAGCGGCTTGCCGAACGCTTCGCGGCCCTTGGTGTAGTCCACGGTGAGCCGCACGGCCTTCTCCATCATGGCGACCGCGATGATCGCGGTGACCAAGCGCTCCTGCGCGAGAAGCTGCATCATCTGGTAGAAGCCCTGCCCCTCCGCCGCACCGAGCAGGTTGGACGCGGGCACACGTAGGCCGTCGAAGAACAGCTCGGCAGTGTCCTGGGCCTTGCCTCCGATCTTGTTCAAAATGCGCCCGCGCTGGAAACCGGGGGTGTCGTCGCCGACTTCCGCGAAGATCAGCGAGACACCCGCCGCGCCCTTGGTCGGGTCGGTCTTGGCGGCGATGATGATCCCGTCACAGAGCCAGCCGTTGGTGATGAAGATCTTCGAGCCGGTGATCACGTACTCGTCGCCCTCGCGCACCGCGCGGGTCTTGATGTTCTGCAGGTCTGAACCGGTGCCCGGTTCGGTCATGCCGATGGACAGCACCATCTCGCCGGTGGCCGCCTTCGGCAGCACGCGCCGCTTGAGCTCTTCGGAGCCGAACTCGTGCAGGTACGGCGCGATGATCGCGCTGTGCACGGGCATGCCCATCGAGCCGTCGCCTGCGCGAGACTGCTCCTCGATGAGCACGGCCTCGTGCGCGAACGTGCCGCCGCCACCGCCGTATTCGGCCGGGATCGCGGTGCAGAGCAGACCGAGCTCGCCCGCCCGGTTGTACAGCGCGCGGTCGGGATGTCCCTGGGCGACGAACTTCTCCTCATACGGGACGACCTCCTTCTCGAAGAAGGTCCTCGCCAGGTCGCGTACCGCTTCGACCTCGTCGTCACTCCACGCCACGCGTGCCATCGCTCGATCCTTTGCTCGCTCGGGTCCGATCCTGTCACCGGTTCTGCCCCTAGATTCCCCGACTATTGGCGGACTGTCAATAAGTCTGATACACGTCGGCCCGGCAGGGATGCCCCCCTGAAACACGGCGTCGGCAACTCCATCTTTACGAGACCATCTCCGCCGCGGATTCGAACAGCCTCACGTACTGGGGCGCCAACTCGGAGTCACAGCAGGAGACCGGCCTCCGGCCACAACCGCGTGGTTCAGCTATGGGAGGCAGGCCTGCGACGAACTGGCAGACATCCGCACCGCCTCGTTCACTGGCGACCACGAGGCGGACGGTCCGCCGGCCCATGCAACCAGGCGGCAATTCACCGGACGGGGTTTGCGACAATAGCGCGGTCGAGTTCCAGCTCAATGAAGGATGTCCGTAGCCGCGATGGCCGAAAGCATGATCGATCCGGAGGACCTCGCGACCTGCCTACGAGTCCTGAAGCTGGCCGGAGCACTGGAAAAAGAACATCCCGACTCGGTGACCGTGCAGCGCGCGGTCGGGCACATGTTCAAGAAGCTCAAGCAACGGCGTAGGTCCGAGGCGCGCGAGGCGGTCTCGGCCGCCGATCGCGCGGTGGTCGCGGCTACCGCGACCGGCTCGCCGAACCGGATCGATGACGAGACCGCCGGCATTCCGATCAGCTCCAGCACGGCCGGTGCCAGTGCGGGCACGTTGGTTCGCCCGCGCCCGTGTTATATCTGCAAGCAGCGATACGCCCAGGTGGATTCCTTCTACCACCAGCTATGCCCGGATTGCGCGGCGAGCAGCCACGCCAAGCGGAACGCTCGTACCGATCTGAGCGGGCGGCGGGCGCTGCTCACCGGCGGCCGCGCCAAGATCGGCATGTACATCGCGCTCCGGCTGCTGCGCGATGGCGCGCACACGACGATCACCACGCGCTTCCCCACCGACGCGATCCGGCGTTTCGCCGCGATGGACGATAGCGCCGACTGGCTGCACCGGCTGCGCGTCGTCGGCATCGATCTGCGCGACCCGGCCCAAGTGGTCGCCCTCGCCGATGACGTCGCCGCCAAGGGGCCCCTGGACATCCTGATCAACAACGCCGCCCAGACGGTACGCCGCTCCCCTGGCGCCTACAGCGCGCTGGTCGAGGCGGAGTCCGGGCCGCTGCCCGCCGGCGTGCTGCCGGATGTGGTCAGCTTCGGCAAGACCATGCAGGCGCACCCCACCGCACTGACCGCCTCGCTCACCCCGACCCTGTCCGCCGCCGACGTCGCCGAGCTGGCCTTGGTCGCGGGATCGGCGACGCCGGACCGCATTGCGCGCGGCGTGGCGATCGACGCGGGTGGCCTGGTGCCGGATCTCGCGCACACCAACAGCTGGGTGCAGACCGTCGCCGAGGTGGATCCGACCGAGCTGCTCGAGGTGCAGCTGTGCAACTCGGTCGCGCCGTTCATCCTGGTCTCTCGCCTGCGCCCGGCGATGGCCGCCGCGTCGGCGCGACGCAAGTACGTCGTGAACGTCTCCGCCATGGAGGGCCAATTCTCCCGCGCCTACAAGGGGCCGGGACACCCGCACACCAACATGGCCAAGGCGGCGCTGAACATGTTGACCCGCACCAGCGCCCGCGAGATGTTCGAGGAGGACGGCATTTTGATGACCGCCGTCGATACGGGCTGGATCACCGACGAACGCCCGCATTACACGAAAGTCCGCCTGGCGGAGGAGGGTTTTCACGCACCACTCGACTTGGTCGACGGCGCCGCGCGGGTCTATGACCCGATCGTGCAGGGCGAGAGCGGCACCGACCTGTTCGGTTGCTTCCTCAAGGACTACCAGCCTTCCCCGTGGTAACCCGCCACCGCCTGCGCTGAAGCCCGGATCCCGCGGTCGAGCGCGGGCTACTCTGGAAGCGTGCTGTACCGGCTGCTGGCCGATTCCACCGCCGCCGCGCATTTCGCCTTCGTGGCCTACGTGGTGGTCGGCGGATTCCTCGCGTGGCGCCTGCCGCGCACCATCTGGCCCCACCTGGTCGCGGCCGTGTGGGGGTTCAGCACGGTCGTATTCGGATTCGACTGTCCGCTGACGCACCTGGAGAACTGGGCGCGCGACCGTGCGGGCCAGGCGCGGCTGCCGTCGAGCGGGTTCATCGACTACTACATCACCGGCGTGCTCTACCCCGAGGACGCGCTCGGGCTGGTCCGTATCCTGGCCGCCCTGCTCGTAGCTGCGTCCTGGATCGGTTATGTGTGGGCCCTTCGGCAACGGCCGGGCGGGCCGACCGTTCGCCTGAATGCCCCGAGCTGAACGAAACTTCGCGTAGGACCGAGGTCTCAGGCACGCATGAGATGACGGCCGACGAAGTCGGCGACCTCCGCGACGTGCTCGTCGAGGAAGAAGTGGCCGCCGGAAAACGTCGCCCGCTCGAAGGCCCCACTGGTGTGGTCGCGCCATTCGTCGGCCTGGTCGGGCCGCATGGTCGGGTCCTCGGTGCCCACCAGCGCCGCGATGTCGGCGCGCAGCGGGTCACCCGGCCGGTAGCGATAGGTCTCTACGGCCTGATAGTCCGCGCGCACCGCGGGCAGCACGAGTTCGGCGAGACTCGGCTCGTTACGCAGCAGTTGGACCGGTGCCGGGTCGGCGGCCAACCGCTCCAGATCCCGGATCAGCTCGTCGTCGGAGGCCAGGTGCAAGCGCTGGATCTCCACAAAGGTCGGTGCGGGACGACCCGACACGAACAGCGTCGCGATCTGCTGCCCACAGCGCTCCAGCCTGCGTGCGGTCTCGAACGCCACGGTGGCGCCCATACTGTGCCCGAACAGCGACAGCCGGTCGACCCGCACATTCGCCAGCACTTGCTCAGCGATCCGATCGGCAAGCTCCCCGATATCTGTGATCGGCGCCTCACCGAACCGGTCCTGCCGACCCGGATACTGCGCCGCGAGCACGACGATGCCCGCGCCGAACCGCTGCGCCAGATCTCGATACGCCGTGGCCGGTCCCCCGCCGGGCGGGAAGCACAGCAGATGGTGACGCCCGGTCGCCTCGGATCGCAAGGTGCGCAACCACTCCGACTTGGCGGGGGTTCCAGCCACGTTCGGTCTCCTTCTCCATCGTCTGTGTCGGTGCCCGCACCGGACCAAGGCCACCGTAGTTGTCCGGTGTGCGCTGTCGGGACCGATCCTGTCGCGTGACGCCGTCGACCACCTGCCCGCAATCGGCCCGGACACCGCGGTAAACGTTCTACGCCGGTCTCCGGCCCCGACCCGCAGTCGGTCGGCGGGGTCCAACTGACCCGCCACGACCTGCCTGGCGAACTCCACCACCATCGGCACCTTGACCACCGACGCGAGCACCACGGGCTCGTCCGCGCCAGAGCCCGCGTCCGCTCCACAGTCCAGGCAGCGGGCATACACCCACCCCTGGACGCCGACGGCCCGAACGATCTGCTCCACCGGTGCAGCATCCCTGGCCCGGTCGGCGTCCGTCGCACCGGGGGCGGTCCGCCGAGACCTATGCCGTACGGACATCACCCCATTCCGGTGTAGGCCGGTCGGTGGGTTTCCCCGATTGCATGGCCCGTCACCGACAGTGGGTCGCTAGAACCGCGGGATCGCCTTCGACGGCGTCAACTTGACATTGCCTGTCCAGTATTCGGAGTTCGCCATGGTATGCAGAACGTTCGACGCTTCTTCGAGGTCGCCCGCCTCGGCGGCGGTGTGGTATCGGCTGGCGAGATGCGGCATGATGAACCTGTTCATCAGCTCGCCGCGTTCCTGGCTCCAATCTTTGAACTGCGTTGGTAGCGGGTAGCCCGGGTTGGACTGCACTTGGTTTCCACGGGCGTCTTCGATGATCTTGCTTCCCCCTGCGAGAGCCTGGATGCCTCTGATCTTGTCTCGGGTCGGCGTGTCGAAGTAATCGTAGAGGTAGTCGAGTTCGGCTCTCGTGAGCTCGGATTCCGGGACATGGTCGATGTAGCGGCGCTTCGCGAGCCGGTGCGCCGTCTGCTGGAACAAGGCCATGTTGGCGGGCGAGCGGCCCAGTTTGAGCACCGCGAGCGACGCCGCGGCCTCGCCGATGTACTTGTCGCCGTCCCACACGCTGGGCGCGAAGTTCTGGCGGTAGTTGTAGGCCCGCATGGCGTCGATGATCATCTCTTGATCGGTGAACCCGGCATCTATCATCGCGGTACTGATATCGCCCATACCCCCGCCGCGATTGACGATGCGGTCGACGGCTGCGGCGGCGCTGCGGGCCGTGTGCCGCCCGCCGTGCTCGCGGACGGCACTCCTGGCGGCCTCGATGATCTGTTCGCGGGTCCGCATGTAGTTGACATTCCACCCCTTTTCGTTGATCAGCGCGTTCGATTTCCAGCCCCCGCGATCCGAACGGTTGCGCAGTCGCGCGTTCGGATCGAGCGGACTGCGCTTGTTCCCGAGAAGCAATCCGGCGATCGGGTTGCTGTTGATGGTGTTGACCGCGGCCAGCCCGGTCATCAGTCCGGCCGCCATGGAATGCGACGTGCCACCGGGGCCCATCCCGAGAGCGGTGCCCGAACCGCCGCCCTTGCCGCCCACGCCCTGCACGGCGAGTGCGAACCGGTTGGCGATCCAGTCGTTGCCGCGGCTGAGACCGGCGCTCAGCCGCTTCAGCTGGAGAATTGCGATGACCTCCACGATGGCGCCGAGGACGAGCACCAACGTCACCTGGCCGCGAGCTTCGTGGAAGAGATTGCCCAGAAACAGTACGTAAACCCCGAGAAAGATGGTGTATGCCGCCATTCGCCCGGCCGCGATCACGCTGTCCACGATATTGCGCACCAGGAAGGTCTGTGTGGGCCCGTAGACGAATCCGCCTGCCGCGAATCCGAAGATCGACATGAAGCCGTGATAGACCGAATCCAGAGCGGCCCATATGATCTTGATCCCGAGATACGCCCCGAAGCAGAGCAGGACCGCCGCACAGAACAGCAAGACCAGACCAGAACCGATCTGCCCCATACTGGGGTGGTTCGCCTTGGCATACGCCATCGGGTCGCCGCAGGCGCGCATGCCGTTCACCACCCGGGAGTCCTCGCCCGACTGCACCCCTGCCGTCCAGGCGGCCGCACACCGCGGCGACTCGTCGACCACGTGGCCGAAGTTCCACACCTGCACCGGCCGCCGTGCGAAGTTGTCGGCCAGATCGCCCTGCATCGTCGCGATCAACTGGTCAGGGTTCGGCGCGGCGTGGCCGTTCAAGCCCGCGGCCACCGAGATTCCCAGGTCGCGTCCCTGCGCCAACAGACCGTCCGACGACAACACTTCCGCCAACGGCGCCGCCAGCACGAACGGGCCGACGAGCGCGACCCCCAGCATCGTCACGATCTGCATGGTGGCCTTGGCGTGGTATCCGCGTACCACGAACCAGCCGACGAAGAACGCGCCGATCGTCGCCGCCAGAGTCATCAGGATCGGGGTCGCGATCTGGCCGGTCAGGCTGTCGGCGACCCCGCTCAACGCTTGCCCGAAGGGATCCAGCCACCGGAAGCTGATCGCGAAACCGATTGCCCACACCGCGCTGGTCACAATCACCATGTACCCGACGAACTCCAAGCCCAGCACTGTCGACACCGCGGTCCCCACCGGATTGAACAAACCGCCGCCACTGGTGGCGAATACATAGCCGGTCAACGGGACGCCGGCCGAATCCCGAATATTCATCCAGCTCAACGCGTCGATACCGGATCCCACCGTGGTCGAGTCACCCTCCCCGACCGCCACGGCAGTAGCTCCGACGACTCCAGGGAAGACGAACAACACGACTGCGATGGCCAGAAACGACACCACCCTGCGCCGCGCGCGCGAGGCGCCGACCCACGTACGGCACCGCCCCAGCAGCACCGGAAGCTGCCAGCGCACCGGATCCCAGAACGCCATCTCCCGAGCCGACCATGACCTCCGCAATCCCGAATTTCGCACCCACGCAATCGGTTTCACGACGGACGAGGAGAGGTTCGACGGCACAGTCATCGGGTTCTTTCGGTCGAGGATCGGTCGGCCGACATCGATGGGGCCCTTACCCTGAATTGGCACATCCGTACCAGTTCCGGACCTGCGCTACCTTACTACTCTCTTGCCCTTGCACTCTCGGGCACTCTGGTCATGACATGAACCGAGAACGATAGAGAGAATCGCCAGCACGCTCCGTCCGATCATGGTAGTTTTCGCCGAAAGGTGGTCAGAGATATGCGATCAGGGTGATCGCAACATCGCCACAACCATCACCCGAGCGGGATCGACCCTGTGGCCGCCGGTATTCCGCGTAGCCTTCGCCGCGACAGCTATCCTGTAGCGAGTGAACACGCACGCACGGCTGGTCCGCGACTACGAGGCCGGAATCGGTGTCAGCGCCTCGTCAACTCCCCCGTCACCCGATCCGGGCAGCAATCTCGCTGCGACCCTGCCCGTTTGGGCGCTCTCCGCCGGGTCCGTCGCGGCGCTGATGGCCGCGGCGAACCGCATGCGCACCGCGCACGGCCTCGATCCGATGGCGCATCGGATCGATCCGGACCGCATTACCGCCGCCTTCTCGAGCGAACGACTGCTACGCATCGACGGCGAAGCGCCGACCTTGTTCACCGACCTGTCCGGGTTCTTCCCCACCTTCGACGGGTGGGTTCGCACGCACGCCAACTACCCGCATCACCGCGCTCGCCTGCTTGCTGCCCTCGACCTGCCCGCCACCGCGTCCGTCGATCTGGCCGTCGCCCAAATGGCGATGATCCGCGCCTCCGACCTCGAGGACGTGGCCGCAGCCCACGGCGCCATCGCTGTGCGGGTCCGCACCGAGACGGAGTGGGCCGAGAGCGCACCCGGGCAGGCCGCAGCCTCCGGTCCCTTGGTCGCGATTGCACCACGCGCCGACCAGGGTACGGCCGGATTGCCCACGGGCGCAGTGCCTTTGCAGCCGCTGCTGGGATTGCGGGTGCTCGACCTGACGCGCGTGATCGCAGGTCCGGTAGCGACACGGTCCCTGGCGTTGCTCGGTGCCGAGGTGCTCCGGGTCGACCCGCCGCAGCTGCCCGAGATCCCCTGGCAGTACGCGGACACCTGTCAGGGCAAGCACTCCACCGTAGTGGATCTGCGCACCCGGCTGCCCCAGCTCGACGACCTGATCGCAGCCGCCGACGTGCTGATCACCGGGTACCGCCCCGGCGCGCTGGAGCGCGCGGGATTGCGGGCAGCGAGCCGTCCCGGCCTGATCCACGGGCGGGTGTGCGCATGGGGTGAAGCCGGTCCGTGGGGCGGACGCCGCGGCTTCGACAGTATCGTGCAGGCCGCCTCCGGTATTTCGATCCTCGAGGGTGTGCCCGCCGCGCCCGGAGCGCTGCCCGCGCAGGCACTCGACCACGCATCGGGGTATCTGCTGGCCGCGGGCGTGGTCGACGCCTTGGTCGCCCGCGCCGAGGACGGCGTCGGCCGTGACGTGCGAGTCGCGTTGGCGCGCACCGCATCCTGGTTGCTCGACGCGCCGGATCGCACGCCACGCCACCCGCAGGCCGCAGCCCCGAGCCCCGCCCACGCGGTGCGACATGGGCAGGTCGTCACCGCGGCGCCCGCTCTCGCCGAGTACCCCGACTACGCCTGGCCCGCACCCGCCTACGGCGCGTATCGCCCCGCTTGGCCGCGGCCGACACACTGACTGGCCCGGATCCGAAAGGCGACTAACCAGCCGCGGGCACGTCTCCCACAAGGGCGGCCACAGCTTGCGCCAAACCGTCCCCGTCGGGGAGCTGCACATCCGGAGCGATCGTCTGCAGCACGCCGAGTCCCTGTGCGAGCACGAAATACAGCTCGGCCATCGCCTCCGCCTGTTCCGCACGCAGGTGCGGGTGCGCCTCGCGCAACGCCGCCGCCATGTCGCGATAGGCGCCGGGCAGGCTCTCGGCAAAGAATTTCTGCGACTCCGGTGACCGCGCGACCCGAACCAGGTTCTCCATGCTCGCGAGCATGGCGTCCCGGTTGTCCGCGAACACCTTGGGCATCGCGTTCCACATCGCGGCGAACGCCTCGAGCGGCGGGACTCCGCTTCCCCCGCGGATCATCTCCTCCATGCTGTCGCCGATTACGGTGCCCAGGTTGTCCGTCAGCGCCTCGGTGATCAGCTGCTCCTTCGAGCCGAAGTGATATCCGATCGCCGCCAGGCTCACGCCCGCGGCCGAGGCGATATCACGGGCCGTTGCCTTGGCGACGCCGCGCTCGACGATGACTTTCCGTGCCCCCGCCAGTAGATCCTCGCGATTTCCCATGACCCGAGGCTACAACGTCTTAGACAAATGTACTAGACGCCCGTACCACCGCGCACCGCCGATGCCGGCGAGTTGCCGCCTCGGCGCGGCGGAGCAGGTCCGGCTCGCTAGTCTCGTGCCGTGCGGCAGAAAATCATCATGGACGTCGACACCGGCATCGACGACTCGCTCGCGCTGCTCTACGTGCTCGCGTCCCCCGACGCCGAGATCGCCGGGATAGCCGCCACGGCCGGCAACGTGCCCGCAGCACAGGTCGCCGCGAACAATCTCGCATGGCTGGATGTCTGCCACGCCCCGGACATCGAGGTCGCGCTCGGCGCCGCCGACCCCATCGCGATCCCGTTGCGCACGACCGAGGACACCCACGGACCGCAGGGCATCGGCTACGCCGAACTGCCCGCCTCCACCCGCCGTCTCTCCCCGCGCCCGGCCGCGCGGATGTGGGCCGACCTGGCTCGCGCGCACCCCGGCGAGCTCATCGGACTCTGCACCGGCCCCCTGACCAACCTGGCCCTCGCCCTGCGGATCGAGCCCGAGTTGCCGGTGCTGCTGCGCCGCCTCGTGATCATGGGCGGCGCGTTCAACCACCCCGGCAACACAACACCGACCAACGAGTGGAATGTGCACGTCGACCCCGAGGCCGCCAAGCAGGTTTTCGACGCGTTCGCCGCGGCGCCCGCACAGCGCAGGCCGATCGTCTGCGCGCTCGACATCACCGAGACCATCGAGATGCTGCCGTCGCACCTGGTCCGGCTCGCTGAGCGTGCGAAAAGTTTTCCGGTGGAATTGGTTTCGGAGAAAGATCGACCCGAGGCCCGCTCCGCCACGAGTAACCCGATCGTCCGGTACGTCACCGATGCCGTGCGGTTCTATTTCGACTTCCACCGCGGTTACAACCAGGGGTATCTCGCCCACATGCACGATCCGTTCGCGGCAGCGGTGGCGCTGGACCCGACGTTGGCCCGCACCCGTCCCGCGACGGTCGACGTCGAGCTGGCGGGCACCCTCACGCGCGCGACCACGGTCGCCGACTGGGCGGGCATGTGGGGCAGGGAACCCAATGCCGACGTCGTGATCGGCACCGACCCGGAGTTGTTTTTCGAGCGGCTTATCACGCGGGTCGGCGATTTCGCGCGGGCCGTCCATCCGCCCGCCCGAGCAGTGCGATGAGAGACCATCGCGCCGTACTCGTCGGCGCCGACCCGACGCGGGTGTGTCGCAAGATACCGGAGGTGCGATGACCGAGGACGAGACCATGGACCTTTCCGCCTTCCGCACGAGGCTCGGATTGTCCGGAATCATCGACGTGCACACCCATTTCATGCCCGACCAGGTACTGCGCAAAGTGTGGGCGTACTTCGATTCGGTGGGTCCGCTGATCGGCCGCAGCTGGCCGATCACTTACCGCGCCGACGAGCAGGCCCGCCTGAAGACTTTGCGCGACTTCGGTGTTCGGGCGTTCACATCGCTGGCGTATCCGCACAAGCCGGATATGGCCGCGTGGCTCAACGAGTGGACCGCCGAGTTCGCCGAGCGGACCCCGGACTGCCTGCACACGGCCACGTTCTTCCCAGAGCGGCAAGCGGAGGGCTACGTGAGGGCGGCCATCGAGCGGGGCGCGCGCGTGTTCAAAGCGCACGTACAGGTCGGCGGCTACCATCCTGGCGATCCGTTACTGGACTCGGTGTGGGGCATGATCGAGGACGCTCGGATTCCGGTCGTCATCCACTGTGGTTCCGGGCCCGCGCCCGGCGTATATACCGGACCGGAACCGATCGCCGGTGTACTGCGGCGCTTTCCGCGCCTGTCGCTGGTCATCGCACACATGGGGACCCCCGAGTACTCCGAATTTCTCGATTTGGCCGAGGATTACGCGGATGTCAGGTTCGACACCACCATGGTGTGGACCGATTTCTCGGAAGCGAACGCTCCCTTCCCTGCCGGCGAGCGCGGCAGGCTGCGCCTTTTTGCCGACCGCATCCTCTTCGGCAGCGACTTCCCCAATATCCCGTACTCCTATGGCCATTCGATCCAGGTTCTCGAACGCCTCGAGCTCGGCGATGAATGGTTACGACAGGTCTGCTACCGGAACGCGGCCCAACTCTTCGGCGTCGAATAAACTGCTCGAATCACTCGGCGACGCCGTCTGACTTGTCCTTTCGGCCGACGCGCCAGGAGCTGGTGCCATGCCGGATCAGCGGCCGTCGAACGCCCGCAGCAGTTCCTCGGCCGCGAGCGCGGCGGTCAGAGTGCCATCGCGGACCTGCTTCTCCACCTGTGCCCGAATGGCTTTCACCTCCGGGTTGCCCGCCAGCCTGCGCAACAGCTGGTCGTGCACCATGGTCCAGGTCCAGTCGATCTGCTGGCGGCGGCGCTTCTCGTCGAACTCCCCGGCATCGGTAAGTACCCTGCGATGCTCCAGCACGGTGTCCCAGAACTTCTCCAATCCGATGCCGTGCAGTCCGCTCATGGTGAGCACCGGCGGCCGCCACAGCGCGTCGTGCGGGTGGATGAGGCGCAACGCTCCCGCGAGTTCGCGGGCGGCGGCTTTGGCCTCCATCTCGTGTTTGCCGTCGGCCTTGTTCACCGCCACCAGGTCAGCCAGCTCCAGCACACCTTTCTTGATGCCCTGCAGCTGGTCACCGGTGCGGGCCAGAGTGAGGAAACAGAACACGTCGACCATGTTCGCGACCGTGACCTCGGACTGGCCGACCCCGACGGTCTCCACCAGGATCACGTCGTAACCGGCGGCCTCGAGCAGCACAATGGTCTCGCGGGTCGCCTTGGCGACCCCGCCGAGCGTGCCCGCGGTGGGCGACGGGCGGATGTAGGCATCGCGTTCCACCGATAGCCGTGCCATCCTGGTCTTGTCGCCGAGGATCGAACCGCCGGTCCTGGTCGAGGACGGATCGACCGCCAGCACGGCGACCCGATGCCCTCTGCCGATCAGAGACATGCCGAGCGCGTCGATGAACGTGGATTTGCCGACACCGGGAACCCCCGTGATTCCGACCCGGTTCGAGACCGTGGCCGTCGCGGAACCGCCGCACTCCGGTGTCACCTTCAGCAGCAGCTGCTGCGCCAGCGCCCTGTGATCGGCGCGGGTGGACTCCACCAGGGTGATCGCCCGCGCCAAGGCGGACCGCTCGTTGTTGCGGACCGCCTCGGCGAGCGCGTCGACATCGATCGTCCGGCGCGCGGTCACCTTCGCGGCCGGCGAACCCGTTTCGCTCATTCCGTGGCGGCGGAATCCGCGGCGCCGATCCCGAGTTCGTGACCGAGTTCGGCGCCGAGCTTCTTCAACAGGTCGATCGCCGCGTCGGCGATCACCGTGCCGGGCGGGAAGATCGCCGCTGCACCGGCCTGGTAGAGCTCGTCGAAGTCGCCGGGCGGGATGACGCCGCCGACGATGACCATGATGTCGGGACGTCCAACATCCGCCAGTGCCTGCCGCAGGGCGGGCACCAGCGTGAGGTGGCCTGCCGCCAGCGAGGACACGCCGACGACGTGTACGTCATTGTCGGCCGCCTGCTGTGCCACCTCTTCCGGGGTCTGGAACAGCGGGCCCACGTCGACGTCGAAGCCGAGATCGGCGAAGGCGGTGGCAATCACCTTCTGTCCACGGTCGTGGCCGTCCTGGCCCATCTTGGCGACGAGGATACGCGGACGACGACCTTCGGCCTCCGCGAACTCCTCGACCAGCTCGCTCGCCTTGGTGATGTTCGTCACCTTTCCTGCCTCGTCGCGGTACACACCGGAGAGCGTCCGAATTTCGGCCTGATGGCGGCCGTACACCTGCTCGAGTGCGTCGGAGATCTCCCCGACGGTGGCCTTGGCGCGCGCCGCGTCGATCGCCAACGCGAGCAGGTTGTTCGCCATGCCACCCTCAGAAGAGGCTGCGGCGCGGGTCAATTCGGACAGCGCCCGCCGCACTGCCTCGGGGTCGCGCTCGGTGCGCAACCGCCGGAGCTTCTCGATCTGCTCGGCACGCACCCGGGAATTCTCGACCTTGAGAACCTCGACCTGCTGGTCCTCTTCGACCTGGTACTTGTTGACGCCGATCACCGGCTGCTGTCCGGTGTCGATGCGCGCCTGGGTCCGCGCGGCTGCTTCCTCGATACGCAGCTTCGGAATGCCCTCACCGATCGCCTGCGCCATGCCGCCGTGCGCCTCGACCTCGGCGATGTGCGCGCGGGCACGATTGGCCAGCTGATGGGTCAGCCACTCGACGTAATACGAACCGCCCCAGGGGTCGATCGGGCGAGTGGTGTTGGACTCCTGCTGAATCAGCAGCTGCGTGTTGCGTGCGATGCGCGCGGAGAAGTCCGTCGGTAGCGCCAAGGCCTCGTCGAGCGCGTTGGTGTGCAGCGATTGCGTGTGGCCCTGGGTGGCGGCCATCGCCTCGATGCAGGTGCGCGCGACGTTGTTGTAGGCGTCCTGTGCGGTGAGCGACCAGCCGGAGGTCTGCGAATGGGTACGCAGCGACAGCGATTTCGCGCTCTTCGGACTGAACTTCGCGACCAACTCGCTCCACAGCAGACGCCCGGCACGCAGTTTGGCTACCTCCATGAAGAAGTTCATACCGATGGCCCAGAAGAACGACAGCCGTGGTGCGAACTCGTCGACCTCCATACCGGCGTCGATGCCCGCGCGGATGTACTCGACGCCATCGGCGAGAGTGTAGGCCAACTCCAGGTCGGCGGTCGCGCCTGCCTCCTGGATGTGGTAGCCGGAGATGGAGATCGAGTTGAACTTCGGCATCTTCGCGCTGGTGTAAGCGAAGATGTCGGAGATGATCCGCATCGAGGGCTTCGGCGGGTAGATGTAGGTGTTGCGGACCATGAACTCTTTCAGAATGTCGTTCTGAATGGTTCCGGCCAGCTGCTCCGGCGCGACGCCTTGTTCTTCGGCGGCGACGACATACAGCGCCAGGATCGGCAGCACCGCGCCGTTCATCGTCATCGACACGCTGACCTGGTTCAGCGGAATGTGGTCGAACAGCTGGCGCATGTCCAGGATCGAGTCGATGGCGACACCCGCCATGCCGACGTCACCCTGCACCCTCGGATGGTCGGAGTCGTAGCCGCGGTGAGTGGCCAGGTCGAACGCAACCGACAGGCCCTTCTGGCCCGCCTGCAGGTTGCGACGGTAGAAGGCGTTCGAGTCCGCCGCGGTGGAGAAGCCCGCGTACTGGCGGATGGTCCACGGCTGGTTGACGTACATCGTGGGGTACGGCCCGCGCACGAACGGTGCGGTGCCCGGCACGCTGTCGAGCGGGTATCCCTCGGCGGCAATGGCATCCCGGTCGGCCTTGGTGAACACCGGCGGCACGTCGATACCTTCCGGCGTCGACCACACCAGCTGCTCGGGCGTGTAATGGTTGGCCGCCGCTGCGGCCCGCACGTACGCCTCCACCTGCGCCGCCTCGACGGCGGCCGCCTTCGGCGCCCGCTCGGCCAGCGGCACGTCGGCGAAACTGCCGATCAGATGCTTGATCTCGCGAGTAGTCATCAGGCTCCCACCTTCTCCAGAAGGGCAGACAGTGCCGCGACCGCGTCGATGCGCGCCGCGAGGAATCCGTCCGGACGCTGCGCGTCATTCAGTTCGGCGACGGCCTTGGCAGCACCGGCCAGCAGCACGGTCGGCACGCCTGCCGCGCGCAACTGTTCCACCGCGGCCCCCGCTTGCGCCGTGTACCGCACGTCCGACCCGCACAGCACCGCGATCGGTGCACCGGCTTCCGTTGCCGCGGCGGCGATTCCGCTCACCTCGAGCGGCCCGGGGTTGATCGATGCAATCCCGCCCGAGGCCAGCAGGTTTGCGATGAAGGTGACCCGCACATTGTGCTCGGCGACCGAACCGAGCGGCACCAGAAGGGCTTTCGGCCGGGCGCCGGTAGCCGCCAGGTAGGCGTCGGAGCGGTTGCGCAGTTGCTCGAACGCCGCGCCATAGCGGGCCACCCGGCCCGCCCGCCATGCTGCCTCGGACAGCGGCTGCTCGGCCAGGTTGGGGAATTCGTTGACGCCGGTGACGGCAGTCTTGCGATGCGCGACATCGGTGTCGCGCGCGGTCTTGGTGGCGGCGATGCGCTCGGCGAGCAGTCCGGAGTCCAGCGCGGCGACGTAACCGCCCGCGGCCTCGATCTCCTGCATGAACTCCCACGCCTTCGCGGCAAGCGCGGCGGTGAGGTCCTCGACGTACCAAGAGCCCGCGCCCGGGTCCTGCACCTGGCCCAGATGCGATTCCTCGAGCAGCAGCAGCTGGGTGTTGCGCGCCATGCGGTCGGAGAACGACTTCGAGACGCCGAGCTCACCCGGTGGAAGCGCGGCATCGAAGGGCAGCACGGTCACGGTGTCGGCGCCGCCGACGCCGGCGCCGAACGCGGCGAGCGTGGTGCGCAGCATGTTCACCCAAGGGTCGCGCTGGCTCATCATGGCGGCCGACGTCACCGCGTGTTGCGGCGCGCCCCCGAAATCCGGTGCGCCGCACACGTGCGCGACCCTGGCCCAGAGTTGCCGTGCGGCGCGGAACTTCGCGGTGGTGGCGAACTGGTCGTCGGTGGCGGCGAACCGGAACTCCAACTGCTCCAACGCGTCCGCGATATCGAGCCCCTCGGTCAGCGACCGCAAGTAGGCCAGCCCGGCCGCGGCGGCCGCGCCCAGCTCCTGGGCATCGGAGGCGCCCGCGTCGTGGAAGACGGTGCCGTCCACGGTGATCGCGCGCACTGTCTCGGCACGCTCGGCGGCCTGTCCGGCGAGCGTGACCGCCTCGGTGAGGTCGACATCGGCGAGGCCGGCGAAGCGGCTGGTCAGCGGCGCGGCACCGAGGGCGACCCGAATGTCCTTGCGGGACGGCGCGGAATAGCCGTCCAGCGTGGTGAACACCTGCGCCGCCGCGTCGGCGGCCGCGCTACCCGCGTCCAGGGTCAGCGGAGCCAGCTCGAACAGCAGACCCGCGACAGCGGTCGGCAGGTCGGCCACCGGCAGGCCGCGCTCGCCGACACCCAGCCAGATCGCGCTGATTCCGCTCGCCAAACCGGCCAGGATCTCCCGGTTGGCCGTCGCGGCATCGCGTTCGCCGACCCGGGCGCTCACGTACCACCCGCGGTGCACGTCCCGGGTGGCGTCCCGGCCCCGGACGAAGGGGAAGGAACCCGGCAACGGCTGCTCGGGCAATTCGTCACGCAGGGTGTACAACGGGGCAATCGTCAGCCCGTCGTAGGTGGTCTCGTCGAGCAACCGCTCGGGCTCCTCGGGAAGTTCGGCGACTTCCACCCGGCGAGACTTCGCCAGCACGCCGGCCACGCCCGTGCGCCACGCGGCGTATTCGGGCACCGGATCCACCCCAGGATCTGAAGCAATCGGCATAGTGCTGTTCCTCTTCCTCGACGCGGGCACACCGTCTGAGTGGGCCCAATACCCTCACATTCGCCCAGCTCAGCGACTACTTTAGTTAACGATCATTCATCCCGCCTCCTTCGATGCTAGCGGGCGGTTTCACGCCGGTTGATCCTGCCCGCCACTACCAACCGGTAACCTGTCGCGGGTGACCAAGCTGATCCGTGACCCGCGTATCGCCGCCCTGCTCGTCGGCGCGGCCGCGTTGTTCATCGCGGCGATGCTGGTTCCGCTGCCGAGTCCGCGCCAGATCCAGGATTGGGCGACCTCGATCGGCCCCATTTTTCCCCTGCTGTTCTTCGCGGTCCACGCACTGGTCACGGTAGCGCCGATCCCGCGAACCGTGTTCACCGTGAGCGCCGGGCTGCTGTTCGGTCCACTGCTGGGCAGCACGCTCGCGGTGGGGGCGACGACGATCAGCGCGGCGCTGGCGATCCTGCTCGTGCGCGCGCTCGATCGCGATCAGGTCGCCTCCCGGCTCACCCATCCCGCTGTGCGCGCCATCGACGACCGCCTGCGACGCCGGGGCTGGCTGGCGGTCGGTTCGCTGCGACTCATCGCCGCGGTGCCGTTCTCCGTGATCAATTACTGCTGCGGGTTGTCATCGATCCGATTCTGGCCGTACCTGATCGCCACAGTGCTCGGCGTACTACCCGGCACTATCGGCACGGTCATCCTCGGCGACGCGCTCACCGGGACGACGCATCCGGCCATGCTGGCGCTCTCCGGCGTCTGCCTCGCGGTAGGCGTCATCGGCCTGGTCGTCGACGCGCGGTGGCAGATGACCACACCGCAGGTCCAGGAGCCCGCGCCCGTCCCGGTTCCGGATTAGCCGCGGCGCCGGTCGTTCAGTCGACAGTCAGTTCGATCGGGACAGCGATCACGTCCACCATGGCCCCGTTGCGTAATACCGTCACGGGCAGGTGCACACCGATCGCCTCGGCGGACAGCTGCCGCTGTATTCCCTGCGCGTCACGCACTCCCGAACGCGTCACGCTGAGCACGAGATCGCCGCGGCGTAGTCCGGCCCGGTCGGCGGGGCCGCCGCGGACCACTCGACTCGCGGTTCGCGGAGTCGATCCGCTGTCGGACCTTGCGGTGCTGCGCGCCCAGAGCGGTGCGCCGGGCGCGGCTCACTCGGGGACGCGTGCCCAAGTTTCTCGATACGGACACACCGTGCCCGCGGTGTGCGCGTCACAGTACGTATTCGACGTGGTAGGCGACACCGCCGTCTACCAGATATCCCGTTCCGATCGCGACGACGTCGTTGAGCCAGGCATAGCGGGTTGATCCGGTTTCGAACATCGGATTCGTGCGGAAGTAGTACTGCGCCGGGTCGATCTGGTGTCGGGTGGCGGGGTCGGCCATCCTGGATTGCATGTGCGGGGGTACCACAAAGCGACCTTGGTAAGTCATGTGCACCAGCTCGTCGTCATCGGTGCGCAGAGTCACCCGGACATCGAGCATCATCGTCCCATCGGATCGGAACAATGCCCAGTCGCCGCCACCGGGGACCACATTGCCGCGTAGCCTGGGACCCTCGAACGATCCACCGGCGGCGCCGAAGAGCACACGGCGGCCGAGCGGGCCTCCATCGCCGAAGTTCAGTTGCGGGTTCAGATCCACAACGATATCGAAAAGAGCTGCGGTCCTGATTGTTTCAACGGCCTTGATGCGCTCGTCTGTCGTCATTGCCGGGGTCCTTCCATGCCGATTCCGGGACTGACAACGCCGAACAGAGCGCGCCGCACCGCATCGGTGGACACCCCCGACTGCGCGCACAGAACGTACAGGTCGAAGCAGAACCGTTCAATGGCAATCAGGTCGTCGGCGAAGATGAATCATATGAACACTGGCACATCGGCACGGTCTCCGTTGGGAATGCCCCCGAATCTGTTGCCGGTCATGGCCATTTGCGCGGTGCCCGAACAGACCGACATCTCGCCGTCGTCGGTGTGGCCCGCAAGATCGGCCTGATAATCCGGAAAGATGACGAAGAATTGTGTCGGGGGCCGGCCCGTTCTCCGCCAATCCGCGGTCCGTGGTCCCGAATGCCGGATTCTCCAACACCATGTCCGGGTGAAGCAGCCGCAGTGACCCGGGGGGCATCCTGCTGGATCTTCGTGACAGCGAAAGCTTGGGCGAGCTCGAACACGCGATGACTGTATCGTCATCGTCCCCTGATCGCTACGGTTACGGGAGTCGTAGCGACCCGGCAAGCAAAATTATGCATACTGCCATATGCAGCTGGGGCGCCGGGTCACGACGTGGCATGAAGGCAACGGTGGGCTCATCATCGTCATGAAAGCACGGACATGACCGACCAGGGTGGGCCTCCAGGTGGTTACTCGCGGTGGCAGCTCGGCGGTTTTCGGTGCGTGTCAGGCCCGGCTCGACTTAGCTCACCCACACCTCATGGGAACCGAACTCTTGACTGCGTCGATGACGATACTTGTAGCATCTCACCGGGTAGCGGACAGCTACAAAAGGAGTGGTCTTGCAGGTCGCTGTCGTCGCATTCGACGGTTTCAACGAGCTCGACAGCACTATTGCGTCCGGGTTGATCAATCATGCTCGCACGCAAGGCGTGACCGCACATGTCACGACGCCGGCACCCGTTGTGCCATCAATTAATGTCGTGGAGGTGACTGGTCAGCGGTCTTTGGACTGTGTTGCCGATGCAGCCGGACTATCGGCCGTGCGGCTCGCCGCCGCACCAGAGGACCAACGGGATGGTCTGGTGCTCGGATTCGTGCGAGGCATCGCCGCAGCGGCGCCAATATACCCGTCGGCCACGGCCATCGGGCCCGAAACCCCTTCAAGGAACTGGGATTCGATTCACTCGGCAGTGCGGATCCACTCGATACCGGCCGAAGCACTGGCAGACCGGGAATCCGCGGCGCGCGGCGACCGCGTCGCCGTCGAGAAGGCATCCAACGCCGACGAGTCCTTCGCGCCCCTATCGACCAGCAAATTTGAACGAAGTAAGGAATGACATGACGCACAACGACCCTGGCACGATCGAGATGTCCGACGATACACGGTCACTGCATTCGGGGGTCGAGATGTCCACGGAAGTGGTACGTTGCGACGTCGCTGTCGTCGGTGCGGGCCAGACCGGAATCAATGCACTGTACGTCGCCAGCCGATACCTGTCCGGCAACCAGAAGCTCGTCCTGATCGACAGCCGAAAACGCGGTGGCGGGATGTGGCACGACGCGTACTCGTACGTGCGACTGCACCAGCCGCATCGGCTTTTCACTGCGGGCGATATCAAATGGACCCTCGATCGGGCCCGCTCCTATCTGGCGACGGGAAACGAGGTTCTCGATCATCTCGAGCACTGCCTCGACGTCATAAGAAAACAGGTACGACTCGAGGAGTTCTTCGGGTGGACGTTCGACACCTACGAGGAGGTCGACGGCATCGTCCGTGTCCGATGCAGCTCCGAGGATGGCCGACATCTGGTCATCGAGACGAAGCGACTGATCAAGGCCTACGGTCACCGTATCGTTCCCAATGACGCGCTCACAGTGTCAAGCAAGCGTGTCCGGTCCGTGTCCCCCAATTTCTGCGATATGCGCGGCGCGGCGATGCGGGCAAGCGACGCCCCGGTGTGGGTCATCGGTGGCGGTAAGACCGGTATGGACACGGCCCACACGCTGATCACGAACTATCCCGAACGGGAAGTCAACCTCGTTGCCGGCTCCGGGACATGGTTCTTGAGCCGTGAACGCTGCTTCCCAGCCGGAGCTCGGCGATGGTGGAGCGGCACGCCGATATCAAATATCGTCAGGGAGACCGCGCTGCGTTTCGACGGTACCAACGAGACGGACGTCGACACGTGGATGCGTACTCGATACGGAACATGGCTGACGCCCCACGCAAGCAACTTCAGGTTTGCCTTCCTGTCCGAATTCGAGAACGACAGGATTGCCGCCGGCCTGAACCAGGTGGTGATGGACTACGTGGTGGATGCGGTCGACCGTGACGGTGCGACCGAGCTGGTATTCCGCAGCGGCGCAACGAAGCCGATCGCATCGGACAGTTGGATCGTGAACTGCACCGGCTACCTCCTGGACGACCGTCACCCCTACGAGCCGTATCTTTCTCCTAGTGGCGCCGTCCTGTCGATACATACGCGGTCGGCGACATTCACCTTCCAGTCGTACATGGCGTACTTCATGACGCATTTGTTGTTTCTGGACAAGGTAGGCGATATCCCGCTATATGAGCTCGACATGGTGGATCTGGCGAAGAAGTCGACTGCCGCATTCCACCCTACGGCGATCTCGCTCTCCCACTACAACGCAGGCCTTGTCGCCGACTGTGTACCAGCTCGGGTACTCCTGGACTTCGGACTGGACCAAGACCGCTGGTACCCGTTGCCGCGCCGCGCGACGAACATTGCGCGGTACGCGCTCGGGCGGCACCGGATACACCGTGACCATCATCGCCGCACCCTGGACACCGTCCGTGACAGGTTCGACGTTCGTTGCGGCCCGCTGGAAACCCTCTCCGGCGGAAGGTAGTTCCCGGATCGAGTGCCGGATCCGCCTGGGTTCGACACCCCGAACTTCCGCATCGACTGGGACAACAAGCAAGTGTATTGCCCCCGAGGAGCGATCGGCACCAGACCGCATGAAACCACCCGAGCCGGTGCCCCATCATCGAAACCGCGTTCTCCGGCCGCGACCGCTCCCCTTGCCCGACCGCTTGCAGTGCATCCGCTCACCAAAAACGCCGCGCGGCATGAGTTTTCATGCCCGCGAGTACCTCGAGACGCTCACTCGCCGCACGGCGCGACCAACCAACACCGCAATGGCATGAACGCTACAAGCTGCCGAGCACCGGACGGCATCCCCTGTCCCCCAGCCAATCCGGTGCTGCGCGATCAGCAGGGCCCGCAGCTCTCTGCATGGTTGGCCGAGCAGGTGCCGGGGCCGATGCGATGGTCCGGCCCGCGACAAGTGTCGACAGCTTCCCGCGCCGAGAGCCGACGTTACGCCGACGGCACCCGGTCCAGGAAGCCGTGCACGCCGATGATCCGGCCGTCGGCGGAAAGGGTGATTACGTCGGAGCCTGCGACCGGTGCGCTGCCGTCAGCCAGCGAGACCAACTCCCAGGCGAAACGGGCGACGTCGTGGTGCCCGTCGACGACGCCGATCCGACGGAATTCGAAACCCGGGAACTGTGCCTGCACTCCCCCGATGGCCGCCGTGAGTTGGTCGTACCCGCTGACGTCCGCGAGCGGGTCGGTGTAGAACCCGCCCTCGGTCCATGCGGCGGCGACCGCCTTTGCCCTGGCCTCCTCCTTGGTGGCATTCCACGCCTCGAAGTACCGGTCTACCGCTCTTTCGTATCGCGACATGGCGAATCCTCCTGTGCAGAAATGGTTTTCGTCATCCGACCCGGGCTTCCGGACCGTCTTCCTCCACGATGCCCTGCCGCGTGCGCCAAGTCGATTACGCGCGAGGTAATGATCCGCCGGAACCCGGATCAGCGCAGCCAGCCCTTCTTCTTGATGCAGGCCAGCGGAATCACCGCGGCCACGAGAGCCATCAGGGTGGTGGCCAGGAAGCCGTGCTGCCACTCCAGTTCGGGCATCCAGGTGAAGTTCATCCCGTAGAAGGTGGCGATCAACGTGGGCGGCGGGAAGACCGCGGTGATGATGGTGAACACCTTGACGATGTGGTTCTACTTCACGGGTAATAGCTAATTTATAGCAATCTCTTTTTCTCCTTGCAATCATTGCATGACCGACCACGCAAAGTACGCACTTTTCAGGCATTTCGGACAGAAACCAACGACATCGCACAAAATCAATCTGAGCAAACACATACTGTTCGGTAAAGATTTGGCTATCCCCCGGGAAGCACGGTAAGGGCTGCAGCAAGCCGCCAGATCCCGTAGCCAGGAGCGGCCCCGGAGGGTAGCCGTGCCCCTACCACCCCACGACCCAGAGTGAGTGCAGCCATGATTCTCACCGCCGTGCACGAAGCCCTTCTCGCCCAGATCGACAATCCCACGCCGGAGGCGCCGCCCGGCGCGGAGAAGATTCTGCAGCTGGTCCGGTATCTCACCTGGTTCGTACTGCTGTCAGGCGTCTCCGGCATCACCTACGCGGGAGGCAAATTCGCCTGGGAGAAATGGAGCGGCGGCACCCTCGATTCGCCGAAGATGGTCGCGGGCGCCATGATCGGCGGCGTCGTCGCCACCAGCGCGGGGACCATCATGAACGCCGTCGTCGGGTGATCGGATCCGCCGTCACCTGATCCGCGCTCGGTTGCGCAACCGATCACGCCGTGCCACCGACAGGTTGGAGGCGGGCTCGCGCAGCTACCACTGCCGCAGGCGTAACCGGCCACCTGCTGCGAGAAGTGAACGGCCGTGAGTCCGTGGCAGGTGGTGCACAGCATCCTCACCGTGGTCGGGGGCTGCGTCTTCGCGGTGGCCGGGCTAGGGTGAGCGGGTGGCACCCCGACGAGAGTTTCCTCGCGTTTCGCCACAGCCATGCGCTCAGAACAGGAAGTAGCGCTGGGCCATTGGGAGTTCGGTGGCGGGCTGCTCGGTCCAGACCTCGCCGTCGATGCGAACGGTGAAGGTGTCCGGATCCACCTCGATCCGCGGCATAGCGTCATTGTGTGGCAGGTCGGCCTTCGTGACGCGGCGGACGTTGCGCACCGGGGCCAGTCCGCGGCGCACCCGCAGCCGGTCGGCCAGCCCGTCCTCGATCGCCTGCTCCGAGACGAAATGCAACGAGGTGGCGGCGGCGGTCGAGGGTGCAGCCCCGAACATGGGACGCGGCAGCACCGGCTGCGGTGTCGGGATGGAGGCGTTGGCGTCGCCCATGGCGGCCCAGGCGATCGCGCCGCCTTTGAGCACGGCGTGTGGACGGACGCCGAAGAACGCGGGCTCCCACAGCACCAGGTCGGCCAACTTGCCCACCTCGACCGAGCCGATCTCGTGGTCGAGGCCGTGCGCAACGGCCGGGCAGATGGTGTATTTCGCAACGTAGCGCTGGACACGGGCGTTGTCCGCCGCGCCGTCACCTGGCAGTGCGCCGCGGCGGCGCTTCATCACGTGCGCGGTCTGCCAGGTGCGCATCACGACCTCGCCGATCCGCCCCATGGCCTGCGAGTCGCTGCCGATCATCGAGATGGCGCCGAGATCGTGCAGCAGATCCTCAGCGGCGATGGTGGACGGGCGGATACGGCTCTCGGCGAACGCGAGATCCTCCGGTATCGAGGCGCTCAGGTGATGGCACACCATCAGCATGTCCAGGTGCTCGTCGAGGGTGTTGACCGTGTGCGGGCGGGTCGGGTTTGTCGAGCTGGGCAGCACGTTGAGCTGGGCAGCGACGGTGATGATGTCGGGCGCGTGTCCGCCGCCCGCGCCCTCGGTGTGATAGGCGTGGATGCCGCGGCCCGCGATGGCGCCGAGGGTGTCCTCGACGAAACCGGCCTCGTTCAAGGTGTCCGAGTGCAACGCCACCTGCACACCAGCGGCGTCCGCAACGGTGAGGCAGGCGTCGATGGCAGCCGGGGTGGAACCCCAGTCCTCGTGCAGCTTGAAACCCGCTGCGCCGCCGCGCAATTGCTCCCACATAGCTTCGGCGCTGACGGTGTTGCCTTTACCGAGCAGAAGGATGTTCATCGGCCAGCCATCGGTGGCCTCCAGCATGCGCGCCAGATGCCACGAGCCGGGCGTCACGGTGGTTGCCTTGCTGCCTTCGGCGGGACCGGTGCCCCCGCCGATCAGCGTGGTGATGCCGCCGCCGAGCGCCTCTCCCATCAGCTGCGGGCAGATGAAGTGAACGTGGCAATCGATGGCGCCCGCGGTGAGGATGCGGCCGTTGCCCGCGATGATCTCGGTGGATGGGCCGACGACCAGGTCCGGGTGCACCCCGCTCATGATGTCCGGGTTGCCGGCCTTCCCGAGGGCGCAGATGCGGCCGTCCCGAATGCCGATGTCCGCCTTGACGATTCCCCAATGATCGATGATCACCGCGCCGGTGATCACGGTGTCCGGGGCGCCCGCGGCGCGGGTCGCGCGGCCCTGGCCCATCGACTCGCGCAGCACCTTGCCGCCGCCGAACACGGCTTCGTCGCCCGCCAGTCCCGGTCCGCCGCTGCGGTCCTCGGTGATCTCGATCAGCAGATCGGTGTCGGCAAGGCGGATCCGGTCACCGGTGGTCGGCCCGAACAGCTCGGCGTAGCGGGCGCGGCTCAGCTCACTCATGCCTGCACCTCGCTGGCGCTCGGCTCCGGCATGCGCGATGCACGCTGTGACATGACTCGCTCGCTCCGCTCACTCATGCGGGTCCATCCAACAGTCCGGGCGGGGTCCGACTGATACCGTGAACTTCGCGTGCGCCGCCCAGCGGGACCAGCGAAACCCGCTGGCCGAGGCCGGGTTCGAAGCGCACTGCGGTGCCAGCAGGGATATCGAGGCGGCGGCCGTGCGCGGCGGTGCGGTCGAACCGCAACGCGGCGTTCGCCTGCGGGAAGTGCACGTGGCTGCCGACCTGCACCGGTCGATCACCGGTGTTCAGCACATCGAGCTCGATCCGGTCGGCCCCGGCGTTCAGCTCGATCGCGCCCTCGGCGCACAGGTACTCGCCCGGAATCACGCGGTCCTCCTAGCCGATCGGGTGGTGCACGGTGACGAGCTTGGTTCCGTCCGGGAAGGTCGCCTCGACCTGGACGTCGTGGATCATCTCCGGCACGCCCTCCATCACGTCGCCACGGGTGAGAACCATTCGCCCCGAGGACATCAGCTCGGCGACTGTGCGGCCGTCCCGCGCGCCCTCGAGCACGTGGTCGGTGATCAGCGCGACCGCCTCCGGATGGTTCAACCTCAGTCCGCGCGCCTGCCTGCGCCGGGCCAGCTCGGCGGCGTAGCTCAGCAGCAGGCGCTCCTGCTCGTGCGGCGACAGTCGCATCCAGGCTCCTCACCGGGTCGAAGTGGCGGGGTGACCGACATTCTGGCACGCGCGTTCCGCCGTTGCCGGACGAGCGCGCTCAGGGGCGAGGTGGCAGGTTCTGCAGCCGCACCTGGCCGTGCGCCACGGTGCGGCCCTGCTCGTCGGTGATGACGACCTGCCACAGCTGCTGGAGCCTGCCGCGATGCACGGGCGTCGCCTCGCCGGTCAAGGTGCCCTCGCGGACCGCGCGCAGAAAGTCGGTGTTGTTGTTCACGCCGACCACCGTGCCCTGGTCGCCGAGCCAGATCATGCCCGCCGTGCTGGCAAGCGTCTCGATGACAGTGCAGTAGACGCCGCCGTTCTGGATGCCGGCGGGCTGGTACAGGTGCGGCTTGACGACCCACTCGCCGCGGACCCGATCGGCACTCAGCTCGGTGTAGCGCATGCCGATCAGGTCGGTGAAGGTGCCTTCGCTGAGTTTGTTCAGTTGCTCGGGCGTGAACTCCGCCAGCGAGTCGACGGCCGGGGTCTCCTGCTGTGTCATGTCTTCACTGTCGCACAAGGCGAACGACCGCCCGCCGCACACCCGGCGTCCCACGGTCGACGGTGAGCCATGGGAAACAGAGCGACGGGCCCCACCGGAGTGGAGCCCGTCGCGGCAAGGGATCGGGGGTCACCGCAGCCCTCGGGACGCTCACGCGATCCGTACGCCGAGCATGAGTATAGGCCAGGCTTACCTAACTAGACAACCCGCGGGTCGACGCTCCGAGAGTCCGCGGTCGACAAGCGCGGCCAGCAGCCCCTGGCCGCGCCGCGAGCCAAGAGCCGAGTCGGTCCGCGCAAGGGCGGGCACGTAAGCCGAAGCGCCCGCGATGGATTCGCCGACGAGAGACCAGAACCGGCGCGAACTCAGCCCGGAGCGATGCGCCATACTCACCTGGATAAGCGCCAGCGCGGGCTCGCAGCGATGCGCGAGCCAGACATACATCGCCTCCTCGCACGGCAAGGTGACCACGCCGGGTTCGCCCGCGAGCCGGTCGCCGTCCAGCACCCGAATCGTGGTGTCCACCAGGCCGGCCCAGTCGATTCCGCCGTCGTGGTCGGTGTGCATCCAGAGGTTCTCCAGACCGGGATCCCACGCGCGGCCCTCCGCGACAAGCAACGCGGCCACCCGACCCACGACCGCGTGAATCAGAGCTGTCGCAACGACTTCCGCGGCGATGTCGGCGCTGATCATCTCCGCGGCGTGACGGCTATACATGAGTTCGATCCGACCCTCGCGCGCTCCGTCCGACAGCCGCCACCAGCGTCGTTTGCCCTGCTCGACCATCGCTGCCACGGCGTACACCCGCGGATGCTCCGGTTGCAGCGCGCGCAGCCGAGCACAGGCGCGTCCGAATGCCGGCTGGGATCGGCGCGGTGTGGTGACAAGCTCAGTCATCGAACCTCCTCGGGTCGGCGTACTCGAAAGATAGGTTAGGCTTACCAGACCTAGCAAGTGTCGCGGTTCGAGTCAGGAGCAGTTCGTCGCCGTGAAACCCCTTGACACCGTGAGGCGGCGTCGTCTTTCCGGACTCCTCGTCTTGACCACCCTGCTGCTGTTCGCTGTTACGGCAGGCGTCGCCGTCGGCACCCGCTCGCTGACACCGGGAACCGTGTACGACGCCGCGCACCACGCATGGAGCTGTTCCGGCGGGCCCTTCACCTGCCCGGCGGACTCGACCGAGGAACAGATCGTGCGCGGCTTGCGCATCCCGCGCACGGCGCTCGCGCTGGTCTGCGGGCTGGCGCTGGGCATCGCGGGCGCGCTCATCCAGGGGTACACCCGGAACCCACTCGCCGACGCCGGGCTACTCGGCCTCAACGCGGGGGCGGCCTTCCTCGCAGCGCTGAGCGTGTATCTGTTCAGGTTCACCGCACCGGCGCAGTACATCTGGTTCGCATTCGCAGGGGCGTTGATCGCCGGTCTGGTGGTGTTCGGAATCTCGGCCGCCGGCGGCGGCAAGGCGAGCCCGCTGAGCCTCGTGCTGGCCGGCGTCGCGGTGACCGCGTCCTTGCAAGCGATGACGAACGCCATCATCGTGCTCGACGCGTCGGCGCTGGACACCTACCGGTTCTGGGTGGTCGGCACGGTCGCGGGCCGCGATGCCAGGGCGTTCTGGCAGGTGCTTCCGTTCCTGGCGCTCGGCACACTGCTCGCGCTCGCGGCGTCGCCGAGACTGAATCTGCTGAGTCTCGGCGACGAGGTCGCACGAGGGCTCGGCGTGCACGTCGGCCGCAGCCGGGCGGTGGGCCTGGCGGCCGTGGTGCTGCTGTCGGGAGCGGCCACGGCGGCGGTCGGGCCGATCGCGTTCCTCGGCCTCGCCGTCCCGCACCTCGCGCGGGTGTTCACCGGTCCGGACTATCGCTGGCTGGTTCCCTACTCCGGTCTGTTCGGCGCGTTGCTGCTGCTGGTCGCCGACATCATCGGCCGCCTGGTGGTCCGGCCCGGCGAGTTGCAGGTCGGGGTGACGCTTGCCGCGCTCGGCGCACCGTTCTTCCTCACGTTCGTCCGTCGCCGCAAGTTGGTGAGCCTGTGACGATTTCGCTGGAGACCAGAAGCAGGCGACGCGCATTGCGGGTAGGGCCGGTCTCGATGGTGCTGCGTCCGGCGATGGCGCTGATCGTCGTCGGGCTGGCCGCAGTGGCGCTAGCGCTGTTCTGCCTCGACATCGCCGTCGGCGAGTCGCATCTCCCGCTCGGTCGGGTGTTCGACGTGCTGACCGGAGGCGGCACCCGCTCGCAGCGGTTCATCGTGCTCGAATCCCGGCTGCCGCGCGCGCTCACCGCTCTGGTGGTCGGCGGTGTGCTCGGCCTCGCGGGCGCGATCACGCAGTCGATTCTGCACAACCCGCTGGCCGCCCCGGACATGCTCGGCATCACCTCCGGCGCGAGCCTCGGCGCGGTCGCCGTCCTCGTCGGCACCGGCGGCGCGAGCACAGGAGTGGCCGCCACGGTCGGCGCGCCGCTGGCCGCGCTGGCGGGCGGGATACTCACCGCGGTGGCCGTCTACCTGCTCGCCTGGGGACGAAGTCCCACCGGTGAGCGCGGCGCCACCGGCCTGCGGCTGGTGCTGATCGGCGTGGGCGTCAACGCGCTGCTGGTATCGGGAGTCAGTTGGCTGCTCAGCCGCGCCAGCTCGGTGGACGCCCAGCGTGCGCAATTGTGGCTCAACGGATCGCTCAACACGGCCGACCGCGCGCACCTGGCGCCCGCTGGGATCGCCACGACCGTAGTCGTGCTCGTCGCGCTGGGCTCGGCCCGCACGCTCGCGGCGCTGCGCCTCGGCGCGAACACCACCCGCGCGCTCGGTGTCCGAATCCAGACCCAACAGGCCATCCTGATCGGCGCGGCGGTGGTCGGCGCCTCGGTGGCGACTGCCACCGTCGGACCGGTGGGCTTCGTCGCGCTGACGGGCCCGCAGATCGCGCGCCTGCTGCTGCGTACTCCGGGCGAACCACTGATCGGCTCAGCGCTGATCGGCGCCATCCTCGTGGTCGGCGCGGATGTCGCCTCGCGCGCGTTGTCTCCGGTCGATCTGCCGGTGGGCGTCGTGACCGCGGCATTCGGCGGTCCGTTCCTGCTGTACCTGCTCGTGCGGATGAATCGGAAGGCGACGCTGTCATGACCACCGCGGATATCACCACTACGGACGCGACGCGCACCCGCCCGAACGCGCCGGAGCGCCGGCTCGGTGCCGATGGAGTCACCCTCGGCTACGGCGACCGGGTGATCGTCGAGGGGCTGAGCCTGGATATCGCTCCCGGTGTGATCACCACAGTGATCGGGCCGAACGGCTGCGGCAAGTCCACGCTACTGCGCTCGCTCGGGCGGCTGCTGCGCCCGCGAACGGGCCGGGTCCTATTGGACGGCAAGGCCATTTCGACAATGAAGACCAAGGATGTGGCCCGCGTCGTCGGCGTCCTTCCGCAGTCGCCGATCGCGCCGGAAGGGCTCACCGTCGCCGATCTCGTCGCGCGCGGTCGCCATCCGCATCAGTCCTGGTTCCTGCAGTGGTCGGCGACCGACGAAGCCGAGGTCACCACCGCGCTGGAGCAGACAGGGATCGCCGATCTGGCCGACCGCACGCTCGACGAACTCTCCGGTGGACAGCGCCAGCGCGCCTGGATTTCCATGGCGCTGGCCCAGGGCACCGACATCCTGCTGCTCGACGAGCCGACCACCTACCTCGATCTGGCGCATTCGGTCGAGGTGCTCGATCTCATCGACCGGCTGCACGCCGACCTCGGCCGCACCATCGTCATGGTGCTGCACGATCTGAACCTCGCGATCCGCTACAGCGACCAGCTGGTTGTCATGCGCGCCGGGCGCATCGTCGCCACCGGTGCCCCGGCCGACGTCGTGTCCGTCGAACTGTTGCGCGAGGTCTTCGACTTGCACGCCGCGGTGCTCGAGGACCCGGTTTCGAGCAGGCCGATGGTTGTGCCGATCGGCACCAGACACGTGCGCGGCACGGCGGGGGGACCGGCTACCGACGCGCCGGAAACCGTATCCTATGAGAAATGACACACCAGCTATTCCATAGTTACGACACCTTGTAGTACGCATCGTCGTCGTTGATTACCTAAAATTGTGGAATGGCAGGTCTTGGTGAACTCGAGAAAGCGGTTATGGACCAGTTGTGGTCAGCCGACGAACCGCAGACGGTCCGGCAGGTGCACGAGGCGCTCGCCACACGCCGTGAGCTCGCGTACACCACGGTGATGACCGTGCTGCAACGCCTCGCGAAGAAGAACCTCGTGGTTCAGCAACGCGACGACCGTGCGCACCGCTATGCACCCGTGCACACGCGCGACGAACTCGTGGCCAGTCTGATGGTCGACGCCTTACAACAGGCCGACGAGGCGGGCAGCCGCGCCGCCGCGCTCGTGCACTTCGTCGAACAGGTCGGGAAGAATGAGGCTGCCGCGTTGCGGGAAGCACTCGCTAAGCTCGAAGCAACCGAGGATTCGGCACCGCCACCGCAGTAGTCTCCTCGGGCGCCCTGGCCCCACAACGCAGTGAGCTGAGTCGATGAACGCAACCGCGCCGGTCTTCGCCGGACTCGCATTGCTTCTCGCGGGGCCTGCCCCGGCCTTGCTCAGTCGGGCGACCTGGACTTACCGCACGCCCCGGGCAGCGTTGGTGCTCTGGCAGGCCATCGCGCTGGCCGCAGTACTCAGCGCATTCGGGTCGGGGCTCGCCATCGCGGCCGAACTGCTCGTTCCCGGCCCGGACGGGCACCCGACCACCGCACCGACCCGCGAGATCGACGCACTCGGCCTGCCGCTGTGGCTGGCTTACGTGCTCGTCTTCGCGCTCACGCTCTTGGTCGGCGCTCGGCTGATCTACGCCATCGTCCGGGTCGGCGTACACACCCGGAGGCGGCGCGCGCGTCACCGCATGCTCGTCGACCTCCTCGACCAGAGCGGTCCGCGCCGGCGCGCGGCCGATATCCGGGTGCTGGCCGCCACCGAGCCGATCGCCTACTGCCTGCCCGGGCTGCGCCAGCGGGTCGTGCTCAGCGAGGGCACGCTGACCAACCTGGCAGACGCCGAGGTCACCGCTATCGTGAGCCATGAGCGGTCGCACCTGCGGGCCAGGCACGATCTGGTGCTCGAGGCGTTCACCGCGGTGCACGAGGCCTTCCCCAGGCTGGTGCGCAGCAAGGCGGCGCTCGGTTCGGTGAAACTGCTCATCGAATTGCTCGCCGACGATTCCGCCGTCAAGGTCACCGGGCCGAAACCGCTGGCCCGCGCCTTGGTGGCGTGTGCGAAGTCCACCGCTCCGCAGGGCGCGCTCGCGGCGGGCGGGCCGACCACGCTCATCCGTATCCAGCGTCTGAGCGATCGGATCGGCGACGTGCGCATCGCCACGGCCGCCTATCTCGGCTCGGCCACCATTCTCGTGGTTCCGACACTGGCTGTGGCCGTACCCTGGCTCGTGGAACTGGGTCGGCTGTTCCACGGCTGAGTCGCGTGCACGTATCCTGAACACTCGGCCCACACTCCGGTCGGCCGCAGCACCTCACCACCGGCACTCGATCGCTCGCGCCGCAGCGCGGTGAACCGATCCTGCACCGCTCTCGATCCCACCGAACAGTGCGTTCCCCGTCGAACGCGTTGTGCGACGAAAGGCATACACACCTCGTGACCCCCTCGACCACCGTCGCCGCGGCGCCCACCGTGACCTTTGCGGAACTGGGCCTGCCCGCCGTGCTCGTGCAGGCACTGCGGCGCGACGGCATCGAGACGCCGTTCCCGATCCAGGCCGCCACCGTGCCGGACGCCTTGGCCGCCAAGGACGTGCTCGGCCGCGGGCCGACCGGTTCCGGGAAGACCCTCGCCTTCGGCCTTCCGATGCTCACCCGTTTGGCGGGCGCGTCCGCCAAGCCGGGCAGGCCGCGCGGACTCGTGCTGGTGCCGACCCGCGAGCTGGCCGCACAGATCGAGCGGGCGCTCGACGAGCCTGCGCTCGCGCTCGGCCTCCGGGTTGCCTCGGTGGTCGGCGGCGCGCCGATCAGGCGCCAGGCCGACCGGCTCGCCCGCGGCGTCGACCTGCTCATCGCCACGCCGGGGCGGCTCGCGGATCTCCTCGCGCAGGGCTCCGCCGACTTGTCCGACGTGGCGATCACCGCGCTGGACGAGGCCGACCACATGGCCGACATGGGCTTTCTGCCGCAGGTGACCAAACTGCTCGACCGCACACCGAAAGACGGTCAGCGCCTCCTGTTCTCGGCTACCTTGGACGGCGATGTCGACAAGCTGGTCAAGCGCTACCTGCGCTCCCCCGTTACCCATTCCACCGCGCCGGCTTCGGCGTCGGTCGCCACGATGTCGCACCACCTGCTGTACGTACGGGACAAGGTGGCCAAGCGGGCTGTCGCCACCGAGATCGCCGCGCGCGACGGTCTGACCATCATGTTCGTCCGCACCAAGCACGGCGCCGACCGCCTCGCCAAACAGCTGCGCGGCGCGGGCGTCCCCGCGGGTGCGCTGCACGGTGGCAAGGCACAGAACAACCGGACCCGCACCCTTGCCGCATTCGCCGACGGCTCGGTGCCGGTACTGGTCACCACCGACGTCGCCGCCCGCGGCATCCACGTCGACGGCATTTCCCTTGTCGTGCATGTCGATCCGCCCGCCGAGCCGAAGGCTTACCTGCACCGGGCCGGGCGCACCGCCCGCGCCGGCGAGGACGGTGTCGTGGTCACGCTCGTCATGGACGAGGAACGCCGTGATGTCGAGTCGATGGCGCGCAAGGCCGGGGTCGAGGTCGACGGGGTCGAGGTCCGTCCAGGCGACCGCACTCTGATTCGGATCACCGGTGCGCGCCGACCGTCCGGTGTTCCGGTCGCGGCGCCGGCCGCACCCGCGGCACCCGCCACCGCCCCGGGGAAGTCCGCGCGCCGGAAGCCAGGGCGTCGCGGAGAGCCTTCCGCAACCAGTGGGCGCGGCGCGGCGAAGCAGTCCGGCGGACGTTCGGGCGCGGCGGCATCCCCGGCGGGCCGCATCAGCAGCCCCGCCAAGGGAACGTCGAGCCGACGCGGCGCCGCGAAAGTCGCTGGAAATTCCGCTGCGGGCAACACCCTGGGACGGCATGCGGGCACGCCGAAGGCAGCACCCGCGCGCAACGCTGGTGCGGCGGCCGAATTCTCGGCCCGAGCCGGAGGTTCCGGGTCCGCCGACACGCCCGGCCGGACGAGGCGACGCGCCGTGCGAGCACAGCAGTCGCCAAGGCTTGGCAATCACGGAGCGAACTAATCGGTGGCCAACCATCCGGTCGGAGCCGTCGCCAGCGCGCTGATCGCGGCGCTGCTGTTCGCGGTCGCCGCGGTCGCGCAGCAGCGGGCGGCGGCCGCGGTACCGGAAGGGAAATCACTCGTCGGATCGCTGTTGCGCAACCCGCGGTGGTGGGCGGGCATCGTCGGGGACGCGGGCGGATATGCCATGCAGGTCGCCGCGCTCGCGCTGGGCGCGGTGCTGTTGGTGCAGCCCATCCTGGTGAGCGCGCTGGTATTCGCGCTGCCGCTGGCGGCGCGGCTCAATAACCGCCGAATCACAGCCCGCACCTGGGCGACGGCGCTCACCCTGACTGCCGCGCTGGCCTGCTTTCTCCTCATCGGCGATCCAACTTCGGGCAATGTCAGTGCGCCGCTGCGCGAATGGCTGCTTCCGCTGGGAGTATTGCTCGGTCTGATCCTCGCAGCCACCGCAGGCGGCGTCGGCGGGGCGGACCCGGCGCGGCGGGCGCTGCTGCTCGGCGCGGCCAGCGGGTCCCTGTACGGTTTGGCCGCCGCCCTCACCTCCTATGTCACCGGACTGTTCGAACACGGCCTCGGTCACGTGGTCAGCGCCTGGCAGACCTGGGCACTGGTCGCAGCGGGCGTCACCGGCGTCTATCTGCAGCAGCGCGCGTTCCATGCCGGGCCGCTCGCCGCGTCACTGCCCGCCGTCACGATCGCCGAGCCGCTGGCCGCCGCCTTCATCGGCCTCGCGGTGCTGGACGAACGCTTCCGCACCGACACGGGGGGGCTCATCATCACCGGGCTCTCGGTGCTGGTCATGTGCGCTGCCGCGATCGCGCTATCCCGGTCCCAGGCTGCCGCCTGATCGCCAGCACCCGCGGCCGCCACGGCATTCGCCGCGCGGCAGGCTATCGCGCGCGCGTGTCCGCACCGCCCGCGATGCCGCGCAACAGTATTCGCACCTGATCGCCGACCAAGTGCGGCGGGACCACGGCGTGGTTCCGGGCCGTGGGACAGGCGGAGGGGAACCAGTTCATGACATGAGCCGATCAGCAGGTCGATCGCCGCGGCGGTGTAGGCGTGCCAGAGAACGGCGCACTCGCACCGCCTGCCGGTTATCATCGGTCAAGTGCACTTTCTCCCTGGTCACCAGCCGCCGTACGACCTGACCTACGACGACATCTTCCTCGTCCCGAACCGGACCGATGTCGCGTCACGCTTCGACGTCGATCTGTCGACGGCCGACAGGTCGGGCACCACCATCCCGATCGTCGTGGCCAACATGACCGCCGTCGCCGGGCGCCGGATGGCCGAAACCGTGGCCCGCCGCGGCGGCCTCGTGGTCCTCCCGCAGGACCTGCCGATCAGCGCCGCCGCCGACACCATCGGCTTCGTCAAGAGCCGCTCACTCACCGCCGACACCCCGGTTACCCTCGGCCCCGACCGCTCGGTCTCCGAAGCCGTCGCCCTCATGCACAAGCGTGCCCACGGCGCCGTGATCGTGGTCGACGCCGGACGTCCGGTCGGCGTGGTCACCGAGGCGTCCTGTGCCGACGTCGACCGCTTCGCCCGGCTACGCGAGGTCGCAGTCACCGATTTCGTGCAGGCGCCGGCAAGTGCCACCCCGCGCGACATCTTCGACCTGCTCGACGGCAAGCACGCCGCGTTCGCCGTGCTCACCGCCGAGGACGGCACCCTGGCGGGTGTGCTGACCCGCACCGGCGCCGTCCGCGCCGGCATCTACCAGCCCGCCGTCGACGCCAAGGGCAAGTTGCGGGTCGCGGCCGCGGTCGGCATCAACGGCGATGTGGCCGCCAAGTCCAAGTCCCTCGTCGACGCAGGCGCCGATCTGCTCGTCATCGACACCGCGCACGGCCACCAGACCAAGATGCTCGAAACTCTCGCCGCCGTCCGCGATCTCGGCCTCGGCGTCCCGCTGGTCGCGGGCAACGTGGTCTCCGCCGCGGGCACCAGGGACCTCGCCGAGGCGGGCGCGGACATCATCAAGGTCGGTGTCGGCCCCGGCGCCATGTGCACCACCCGCATGATGACCGGCGTCGGTCGTCCGCAGTTCTCCGCGGTGGCCGAATGCGCCGCCGCCGCCAAAGAACTCGGTCTGCACACCTGGGCCGACGGCGGGGTGCGCCATCCCCGCGACGTGGCGCTCGCGCTGGCGGCGGGCGCGTCCAACGTGATGATCGGCTCCTGGTTCGCAGGCACCTACGAGTCGCCCGGCGACCTGCGCGTCGACCGCGAGGGCAACGCCTACAAGGAGAGCTTCGGCATGGCGTCCAAGCGTGCCGTCGCCGCCCGCACTGCCTCCGACAGCGAATTCGACCGCGCACGCAAGGCACTGTTCGAGGAGGGCATCTCCAGCTCGCGGATGCGGCTGGACCCCGAGCGTCCCGGCGTCGAAGACCTGATCGACCACATCTGCTCCGGTCTGCGCAGCGCGTGCACCTACGCGGGTGCGCGAAGCCTCACCGAATTCCACGACAAGGCCGTGCTCGGCGTGCAGTCCGCGGCCGGTTTCGCCGAAGGTCGTCCACTACCCAGCGGTTGGTGAGCAGAGACACGCGCGAACGACCCGCCACCGGCCCACGCGACCCGATGCGTGGGCCGGTAACATAGTGGTTGCCGGACTCCGGCACCATGACTCATTCCGCGAAAGGATCCAGTTGTCACCCGCGTCCGAGGGCGCCACACAGGAGGGCTCCTCTACCGAGCCGGGTGACAAACCCGGCGTCCTCCTCTTCGCAGTAGTCGTCCCATCCCCGACGGGCCGGTTCCCAGCACTGTTCGGATGGTGCTGACGATGTCCGTCGCGCTCACCGCGCTCAGCTTGATCGGGTTTGTCGCTCTCACGGTAGGCACCGCCCTGTTCGTCGCCGCCGAGTTCTCTCTCACCGCGCTGGAACGCAGCACCGTCGAGGCCCACGCCCGCACCGGTGACGTGCGCGCGCGGATGGTCCGCAAGGCGCATCGCACGCTGTCGTTCCAGCTGTCCGGCGCACAACTCGGCATCACCATCACTACGCTGATCACCGGCTACATCGCCGAGCCCGTGCTGGCCAGGCTACTGAACCCGGTGTTCACCGGGATCGGCCTGAGCGACGCCGCCGCGCACGGCGTCGCGCTCGCACTCGCGCTGGTGCTGGCCACCTCACTGTCGATGATCTACGGCGAGCTGGTGCCGAAGAACATCGCCATCGGCAAGCCGCTGGCCACCGCCCGCACGACGGCCGGCCCCATGATCGGCTTCTCGGTGGTGTTCAAATGGATGATCCATTTCCTCAACAGCACCGCGAACTGGGTGGTCCGCAGGCTCGGCGTGGAACCGGCCGAGGAGTTGCGATCGGCGCGGTCCCCACAGGAACTCGGCTCCCTGGTGCGCACGTCCGCGCTACGCGGCGCGCTCGACCAGCGCACCGCGCAGGTGATGGATCGCTCGCTGCAGTTCGGTGAGCGCAGCGCCGAGGAGCTGATGACGCCGCGGGTGAAGATCGAGTCACTGGACAAGCTCGACACCATCGCCGATCTCATCGACGCGGCGGGCCGCACCGGCTACTCCCGGTTCCCGGTGATCGACGGCGATCTCGACAACACCTTGGGCTTCGTGCACGTCAAGCAGGCGTTCACGCACCCGGCGAACGCGCGCAGGACCATCCCCTTGCGCATGCTCGCCCGCCCGGTGCCGATCGTGCCAGCCAGCCTCGACGGCGACGAGGTGCTCGAACGCATCCGTGCCGACGGCATGCAGGTAGCGCTCGTCGTCGACGAGTACGGCGGCACCGCCGGCCTGGTCACCATGGAGGACATCATCGAGGAGATCCTCGGCGACGTCCGCGACGAGCACGACGAGGAGGAGCGCGATGTGCGGCGTGTCTCCGACGGCTGGGACTGCTCAGGTCTGCTGCGCATCGACGAGGTCTCCCGCGCCACCGGATACGACGCCCCCGAGGGCGAATACGAGACCCTGGGCGGCCTCGTGCTGACCAGGCTGGGCCGCATTCCCGTGGCGGGTGACGAAGTCGTGCTGCCGAATCCCCGCTCACAGCAGTGGTCGTCGGCGGACACCCCCCGCACAGGCGGCTGGGTTGCTCGCGTCGAGCGGATGGACGGGCGGCGCATCGACCGGGTGCGCCTGATACCCGTCGCCGCCGACGCCCTCGCCGCCAGGGAGCACAGTCATGGGTGACCTGTTCGGCGTGCTGCTCACCGTCGTGCTGCTCGGCGGCAACGCCTTCTTCGTCGCGGCCGAGTTCGCGCTCATCTCCGCGCGCCGGGACCGGCTGGAAGCGCTGGCGGCACAGGGCAAGCGCAACGCCACCACGGTGATCCGCGCGGGCGAGAACCTCTCGATGATGCTCGCGGCGGCCCAGCTGGGCATCACAATCTGCTCGATCCTGCTCGGCCGCGTCGGCGAGCCCGCCATCGCGCATCTATTGGAGGGCCCCTTCGAGCTGTTCGGCCTACCCGAGCAGCTGTTGCACCCGGTGGCGTTCACGCTCGCACTCACCATCGTGGTCATCCTGCACATCCTGTTCGGCGAGATGATCCCGAAGAACATCGCGCTCGCCGGGCCGGAACGCAGTGCACTGCTGCTGGTTCCGGTGCACCTGATGTGGCTGCGGCTGGCCCGCCCGCTCATCGCGCTCTACAACCTCGCCGCCAACCTCTCGCTGCGGCTGCTGCAGATCGAGCCGAAGGACGAGCTGCAAGCCACCGTCTCCTCGGTCGAGCTGGCCGAGATGATCGGCGAGTCACGCTCGGAGGGCCTGCTCGACGAGGAGGAGCACCGCCGCCTCACCCAGGCGCTCGGCACCAGCGACCGAGTAGTCGCCGACGTCATGGTGCCGCTGGACGCGACCCGGTCGATTCCGCTGCGTGGCTCCGGGACCACCCTCGGCGACATCGAGTCCGCCGTCGCCGAGACCGGGTTCTCCCGCTATCCGGTTCGGGCGAGCGACGGCTCGCTGGTCGGGTACCTGCACGTCAAGGACGTGCTCGACAAGGTCGCCGACGAGAGCGCCGGCCCCGCGACGCCGATCCCGCGCACCGATATCCGGCCACTGCCGACCGTCGGCACGGGCACCACGCTCTACGAGGCGTTGGCCCGCCTGCGCCGCACCAACAGCCACCTCGGCCGGGTGGTCGACGAGCGGGGCAACACCACCGGCGTCGTTGCCCTGGAGGACCTCGTGGAGGAGTTCGTCGGCACTGTCCGGGACGGTACGCACCGGGTGATCGAATGAATGCCTGGCGTCGAGTTCCACCGCCCTCGCCGTGGCGACGGGATGTCGGCATGACCGTACTACCGGCGGCGCGCTGGCGGGCGAGTGCTGCTGCCCACCGGGCCCGGCTCGACGAGCTGATCGGGCCATACTTCGAACGTCGGGCGCAGGGTTCGTCGCATCCGGTGATCGACTTCTTGTTCACCTATTACGGTCACAAGCCCGCCCAATTGCGGCGCTGGCATCCGGGTTACGGTGTCGCGCTGGCGGACGCCGCCGAGTACGAAGGCTTCCGCGGGTATCGCCGCATGGCGGCGGAAAGCGACACCGGAAGCGACGGCGCGGCACACGCACTACCCGGCGGCGTTTTCGTCAACGTTTTCACAGCCGACCCTGCCTATCTGGCAAAGCGCCGCGACACCGTCGAGTTCGTCGCGAACCTGCTGCGCGCCACCGCCTCCCGGCCCGCACAGCTGTCCTGCTTCGGTCTGCACGAGTGGGCGATGGTGTATCGCACCGACGACATCCGCCACCAGAAGGTGCCACTGCGGCTGGGGCGAGCGGGCACCGACACCGTGGTCGAGTCGATGTCGTTGCGCTGCACGCATTTCGATGCGTATCGCTTCTTCACCCCGGAGGCGGTGGGGCGGAATGCCGAGCCGCTGACGCGGGCCGACCAAGTGCTCCGCGAACAGCCGGGTTGCCTGCACGCCAACATGGACCTGTACAAGTGGGGCTTCAAGCTGGTCCCGCTGATCTCCTCGGAGCTGCTGCTGGAACTTTTCGAATCGGCCTGCGCCGCCCGCGAACTCGACATGCGCGCCAGCCCCTACGATCTGTCCGAGTACGGCTACGAGCCGGTGCGCATCGAGACGCCGGCCGGGCGCGCCGAGTACGTGCGCGCACAATCGGCGCTGGCCGATCGCGCGGCCGAGTTGCGCCAGATCTTCCTCGGCGTATGCGACGAACTTCTCGCGCAGCACTCCGCCCCGGGCGCCGTTCGCCCGGACCGGTCATTCGCGCCGGGCGTGGCACAGCGCTGAGCGTCGATCGCACGAAGATTTCCGTTCGGCCTTCGCCTACGAAGACCCGGCCGAGGAGAACGCTCGCTCGATGATCCACCAGCAGGGTCAGAAAGCGGGGCCGATGAGCTTACTGCCCGTTACCTTCTTCGTAGCTCCTGAGCTGCCACACCACCGGCCGGATCAGGCGTCCGGATCCGCGGCACCCGGAGCCCTGGCCGGAGCGCCGCGCTGCCACCAATCGATGGCGTCGCCGCCATCGGCCATGCGCTGAATCAGCTGCGCGGTGGATTCCACCTGCGTGCCGGACTGGGCACAGAACGACCACAGCTGCCTGGCCGCCCGATGGAACTGGTGGATCGCGGCGTCGACCTCGAACGCGTCTTGCTCGCCGGCACGGAACCGGTCCACCGCCCAGCCGACGTGCTCGATCAGCACACCGAGCTGCGCCTCGTGATACGCAGCCACCAAGCCACGGGCAGCCTGCCGCTCAGCCTTCGTCACCACCCAAGTCACGCTACCGACAACCGGCTTCGTCCAACACCGTGACCAACCAGAACACCGACACCGTGACTTGACAACAAACATAGGGACGCCCCAGGATCCGGGATCGTCACGGACTGGGTCTGGCCGATCTCGGAGGCGAAATACGTACTCGCATCACGCAACACAGCGTTGACACGTTCGAGTTCGGTGACCCGTTTCCGAAGCCGCTTGTTCTCCTCCATTGGCCGATCCAGTTCCGCAAGGCCTCGTGATGGACCCCGAGCTGGGCGGCGAGCTTGCGGATCACCGGCTCGGGCTCCGACTCCCGACACAAACGGACCGCCGGAGCCCTCGCCGTTCCCGTAGCGAACGAACGGGATGGTCGCGGTGACCGTACCGTCACAGCCGTTCGTGTGATCGTTCGCTGATTCGGGGTGCGCGCTTGGCTGCTTCCCTGCGGATCTCGCCGATCTGGCTTTTGGGCGCGAGTTTGATGATGTCTTGTCGTGAGGTGATCGCGAGCTTGTGAAAGATCGCCGACATTTGTGCGTCGACAGTTCTGACAGAATTGCCTCGCCGGGCCGCTATCGCGGTGTTCGTCCATCCTGCTGCAGCCAAGGTCGCGACCTCCCGTTCTGCTCTCGAGAGTTCCTCCCAGTGTGATGGGGTGTTCTTCCTGGCGGGATGGTCGATCGGCATCTTGTCGATGGACAACGTGCCCAGCGCCAAACGCTGCACCTCGCCCAGTTCGGGATGCAATAGGGTGCCTTGCCGGTAGGCGGAGGTGAACGCCGCGTGTCCCAGCACCCGATGGCAAACCTCGGTAGCCTTTTCGTTTCGGCAGCGAGCAACGCCAGATCGCCGAAATCGATACCCGGCCCCGCGTGCACCACTGCGGCTCCTCCGGCGAGTTGGGCGGTTTCGATCGCCAGCGCCCGGAGTTCGGCTGGGGCCGCACTTCCGGTGGCGATCGAATCGGCAAGGACCTGTGCCAATGCCCAGTGCCGAATATGCACCGCGAACGACACGCCCCATTGGTCGCGCGCGGCAGCCTGGTACGCGAGTGCCGAGTGACCGACGGCCAATGCCTCGCGGGGATCACCGTGTTTGGTCAATGCTATCGCCCGGGCCAACTCGGCCCATGCCTTCGCCCACCCGGCGCCGGATCTGGTGGCGTGATCGAGGTGACGCCCGGTGATCTCGAGAGCCTGCTGTGCGGTTCCGAGGGAGCCGGCGGCCACTGCCTGGTAGAACTCGCTTCTGCCCTCGCCACCGCGATTGTCGTGGGTTCCGAACTTTTCGCGAGCCCGACCGAACACGGCGATGGCCTTCGGGTCGCGGCGGGCCAGCATCAGTATCGTGCCCCACAGAAATTCGACGCTGGCGGGCAGACCGATATCGGTTTCCGGGTCCTGTCGCCAGTTCCGTCCGGCCTCCGCGTCGGCGATGGAATTGACCACACATTCGTCGAGTATCCGGTCGGCATCGTCGTTCCTACCCTGCAGCACGGAAAGCCACCCAAGCATGGTCATGGCGGCCGTTTGGAGTTCGGTCGGTTGTGACGCCAGTGTGCGGGTCGCCTGCAATGTGTGTTCGGTCCATCGACGTATTTCTCGGGGTGAGCCTTTGATAATCGGCAGGGCGACCAGGCCGGCGGAGATTTCCAGACCGAGTTCGGGCTCGCCGGAGCGGAGGCTCGACTCGATGGCGGTGATGATGTTGTCCCACGCCGTACGGGCACCCCAGTTCTCTTCGCCGGGGCTGAACCATTTGACCTGCGCTTTTACGACTTTGTCCCGATAGTATCGTCGGTGACGACGTTCGAGCCGCGCTGGCTCGTCAACCTCGCTGGTGGAGCGTTCTCTCAGTCGCTGCGCGGCGAAGACTCGGATACTTTCCAACAGGGAATACCGCACCGTCGTCGGCGTCTTGTGGGCGGTCACCAGCGACTGGTCGACCAGCCCCTCGAGCAAGCTCTCGATCTCGGCTCGCGCCAGGCGTACGACCGTGTCGCCGTCGGCTGGCAGATCCCCGCTTCGGGCGGGAACCACGTCGTCGGCGCACACCGTCCCAATGGCTTCCAGCCCGGCACCCACATCCGGGGAGGAGCCGGTGTCGTCCTCGGGGTTGGTGTCGTAGCCCGCGGCGAAGACCGACATCCGATCCAAAAGCAGCCGTTCCTTGTCCAGGCACAGGTCATAGGACCAAGCGATGACATCGGGAACGCTCTGGTGGCGTGGTTCGGCTCCCACCCGCGGCCCGCGCGACCAACGCATCCGTTTGTCGGTGGCCTCCCCGCTCAATTCCTGAACGATGACCGCCAACGGCTGACGCAGCAACCGTGCGGCCGCCAACCGGATATACAGCGGATTGTTGTGCACGTGACGGCAAACCAGGTTGGCCAGCTCGACCTGGTCGGGAGTGGTTACGGGATTTCCGGTGAGTTCGGCGCGCTGCCGGAACAAGGTGAGTGCCTGCTGCTGTGACAACGGAGCAACGACGACGACAAGCTCATCGACCCACCCTATCGGCCGGCGGCTGGTCGCCAGGATCGTCAAACCCGGCACCGCTTCGGTCAACTCCGCGATCAACTGTCCGGCAGCGGCCAGCACATGCTCGCAGTTGTCCATCACCAGCACGGTCTGCAGGTTCCGCCCTACCGCGTCCGTTTTGGTCAACGTATCGACCAACGCATCCCAGGTCGATTGTTGCGAGGAGTCGGGATCAACCACCGATCGCGTGACTTCATACTCGACCGCAGCGACGTCGGCGCCCCTGGCCAACCGCGCCAACCGCGCCCAGTACACCGGCCTGTGTGTGGCCGTGCCGAATCGGCGCACAGCTTCGGCGGCAAGGCGTGTCTTCCCGATCCCGCCTGGGCCGATCAAGGTGATCACCCGGGCAGAACCCAGCAGTAAGGTAGCGATCTTGTCCAGTTCCGGAGCACGACCAACAAAATGATCCGTAGTCGACACCGGATCTCCACGACGCTTGCCGCCAGCCGCCGTCATATTGCTCGAGCTTACTCATCCCCGCACAATTCCGAGGGGCAACCGTTTCTCTCGGCAACTCATGGGAGCGACGTACGCACTCATCGGCCCTGAGCTCGCTCTGCCGGGGCTTCGGCCACGCCTCGGTCCGCCGCGCCTCTGCCGACTGGCGGGTGTGTGGTTCGTCCGGTGTGAATAGGCGCTCGCCGAAAACGGCATCGACGTGGTCCACCTCGGCCGGCTCACGCCGGGAACGCACTGGAATGCCGCCGACATCCGGGCTGTCCGTCGATACCCATCGAGACTCTGATTACCTGATTCCGGCTGGACCTGCTGATGGTAGTGGGCCTCGTACTCGTCGGGTGACAGCCAGCCGAGCTTCTTCTGGATCCGGTGAGTGTTGTACCGACCATAATGTAGGCGAACAACGCGTTGTCGGCGTCTTCCTTTGTCCGCCAATTGTTTCGGCCCACAAGCTCGGTATCGAGTGTGGAGAAGGAGTTCTCCATGAGGGCATTGTCATAGAGACGGGATGGTTCACAACTCGACTTCGTGCACTGCGGCAGCGGCTCGCACGTCGAGGACCGCCAGCAGGACCATCCGGCATATGGACATATCCGACATGTGTCCGTGCGGTGTTATGACGGTGCGTGCTTCGGCTCGCCGGCATTCCTGGACGAGATCGACGAACGCCGGGGGCAGTGTCCCGTTCTGCGGTGCGGGCTCATGGAATACGGCACCCAGGTCGTATCCGAGTGACCTGGCGGTGTTGCGCAGTCTGTCTTCGCTCGAATTCGCGTCGCGGTCACGGAGCAAATCGTCGCGCAAGTATCCGTATGCAAGAGGCAATAGTGCGGTTGTCATGGGATGATACGGCTTCCGGTCGGCCGGCTACGGGAGATTTACCTCCGGGTAGCCGGATGGATCTGTCATCGCAGGGCGGCATGTGCCCACCTTGTGCCGTCGACCCGGCGTGACGTCGAGCTCGGCTGTCACTATTAATCGCTCGGGTCGCGTGTAGGTCATGGCCACGGCCAGCAGCGACCCGCATCACCTTCGACCTCGTCGGCGAAGATGTGGGACTGTCGCAACCCCACCGAGCGTCGTCGCTCGACCTCGCCCACACCCCATCGTGTGCCGCAGGGATCGTGATCGTCCTCGGCGGTCGTCTTGCGGTCGAACACCCCTTCCGGATGGGGGTTGACACATCTGTCCGCCGACACTTCCGATTCTCATCGACTAGGTAGTGGGCCTCGCATCAGTAGTGAGCCATTTTTGTGCAAACACCACCTACGGATGCGCCCGAACTGTCGATGTTCGAAGTCGACTTCAGTGATGTTCGAGGTCCTCTGCAGTCGCGTACTTGCTGGCGCGGGCTGGGTGGAGGATCGGCCTGCGCGGGCGGCACGGTCTGGGTAGGTTCGCCGGTCGTTGGATCGTGAAGACGGGTCCGACCTGGTCCGGTGGGTGCAGTTCACTGCGCCGGTGTTCGTGCGCAATGGCCACCACAACCCGATGGAGCCGTTCCACCCTCAACGACGAGCGGCGTACCACCAGCGGGCTCCACGAACCCAGCCCCGAGGAATCCCCGACCAGCTGTTCAACGAGCTGTTCGACCGGATGACATCGCATCGCGACCGGGCGATCCTGGCGTTCTACGTATCGACCGCCGCCCAGCCTGTTGAACTCCGCACTCTCACCCAAGCACGTGTGGACTACGGCGAGCAGTCGAGACGTACTCCATGCCGTCGTCGGCCCACAGATCGGCGACGGCCCGGCGGCGCAGCCGGGCATCGGCCTCGTTCCATACCGCCGGGTAGCGGGCAGCGTCCGGCGACTCCGCAACCTCGACATGCCGCTGGAGGAGATCCAGGTGATGCTGACGACCCTCCGATCCCGACACCCGCAACGGGACTGGCCCCCAGCGCGAGGCGGCGCGGCCGTCCTCACCGCCACGCGCCGTCAGGACGCCACGTGCAACCCGAACCCGCTCGCGCCCTTCGCTTCCCGGCCGGGCTCCAGGCGAAGACTCCGGTCGTAGTCGCCGCCGCCCTGCGAGCGGTAGCGGATCGGTTCCAGCTTCGCCAGGTTCGACATTCGCTGCCTGAGGTCGTCGGCAACCTCGTCGAAACGCTCCGAGCCGAGCCGAATGGTGCCGTGCACGAGGAACGGCGGCAGCACGTCCATGCCCGGATAGTAAAGAATGCCGTGGTGAATCGGGAACAGCAGGTCGTCGACCGGCCCGTTGATGCCGCGATCGGAGTACGACGGCTCCCTGCCACCGATACTCACCACGAGCATTGCGCGCCGGCCGGCCAGCACACCCGCCCCATACCTCGGCAGCGCACTCCCCCCGGCGCCGTAGGCGAACCCGCAGGTGAGAACTCGGTCGACCCAGCCCTTCATGATTGCGGGCATGCTGAACCACCACAGCGGGAAATGTAGGAGGACCGTGTCGGCCCAGAGCAGTTTCTGCTGCTCGGCGCGGATGTCGGGACTCAGCGTCCCGTTGTGATAGGCGGCACCTGAGGCCAGCATGAAGCTGGTCTCCTCCACCGCACCGAAATCGTCGGTGTCGGCGTGGGCTTTCCATCCCATGGCGTACAGATCCGTTATCCGCACGTCGTGCCCGTCGGCCCGTAACTGTTGTACTGCAACGTCTTTCAGCGCACCGGTAAGTGAGTCCGGCTTCGGGTGGGCGTACACGACCAGTACGTTCATTCCAGCTTTCGTCACATTTCCGCGCAACGCCACTCGCCACGAAGGAATTCCCGCAACTTTCCGACCTGCACGTCCGGCGGGGTAGGACGAGCAGGTAATGACTCAACCGCTGGGGACTCAGGGGACGCCGGTATCGTCGGACCGGACCGGGGACCATCGTCAGCCGGGAAAGGTTGAGCAGCAGATGATTCGGACCGATGCGTTCGCGGTGCCCAAGCACGTGCGCGGCTACCCGGGCGTCGCGTTCGGCGGCTACATCGCCGGGCTGCTCGCCGCTGCGAGCAGCGGCGCGGAAATACGCGTCGACTTCCGACGCAAAATCGCGGTCGACACCCCGATCGTGCTGACCACCGACGACTCCGGCGGCGCGACGCTGACCGATCTCGACGGCACCGTCCTCGCCGAGGCTTCGGCCTCGGTCGTCACGATCACTCCGCCCGCCGCGCCCTCCTCGGCGGAGGCCGCGGCCGCCACCGCGACCGCCGACGTGTTGCGCAAACTCAGCCACTGCTACGGCTGCGGCGCTGCCTGCGCGTCCGGCCGTGGACTGCGCCTGTCCCCCTGGGCCGTTCCCGCGCACGACATGGTCATCGCAGCCTGGACGCCCGACCCCGCCCTCGGAGGCCCCGACGGACGGATTCCCACCGAAATCGTCTGGTCGGCCCTCGATTGCCCTGGAGGTTGGGCCGCGATGGCCCTGCGCGACCTGCGTCCGGGTGCGGTGACCGCGGCACTCACCGCCACCCAATTCGAACCGGTCTTCGCGGGCATCACCTACCTCTCCTACGCCTGGCCGATCTCCCAGAACGGCCGCAAACACACCGTGGGCGTCGCCCTCGCCACCACCGATGGAACCCTCTGCGCCCTCGCCGAAGCTCTCTGGCTGGAGCCACGGCAATCGGCACCGTTCCACTGGTGACCGCCTGGATCACCCGCGCAGCCACCGCGAACCCACTCGACGAGGTCTCGGCGACCAGCGCCTGGTCAATGGTCCTCCACGAATCGATACCAGTGCCCCTCGAACGTCTCGTACCGGACGCCGTTGGTGGCGGGCGGGCCGATGTGGGGTGGGGTCGCGGTGTCGCGGAAGTAGGCGAATCCGGCCGAGTTCGATTCGTGTGCTTGGGTATAGAACAGGCAGCCACCGTCACGAGAGGTGATGTAGGTGATGGCGTAGACGCCCAGGCGGGTGCGGTGGCCGGGGTTGGCGCAGTCGGTGGCCTGGTCTTCGAGGATCGCGCGCGAGAGCCGCCAGCCGACGGTTTCCGGTATGTCGAACCAGACCAGCACGACCAGGATGCCGATGAGGAGAGGCGAAATGAGACTGTGGAAGAAGGCACGGTAGCGGAGCAAGCCCAGCAGCCCGAACAGCAGGGCGATCATGCCGAGCACTCCGAGGACGAACCACAGCACGACGATGGTCGGGAGCGTCCCTTCGGCCGCCAGCTGCCAGAACAGCGCTAGACAGGACACCGCTACGAAGGCGGCCAGGAGCCCCATCCAGAGAACGAACCAACGAGGAATGCGCGCCTGTTTACGGGGTCTGGTGGTGCTCACCTGATCAAGATACGAGTGGGGCCGGCTTCGCGGGCGCTATCGAGGGCGAAATCGCCCGACCCGCTGGCGATCACGATGCTGCGGACCTCAGCAGACGGGACGTTCTGTCGTCGCCGCACCTCGCAATCGTGAAGGCACGCTTCGGAACGATTCCGGAACCGGCCCCAGGCACGAAAATCCCCCGGCCAGACATCTGACCAGGGGATTCGTTTATCGAAATCCATCGCTCACAGCGGCGGGAACCCCGCCGACCCGGTGGCCAGCCAATTCCAGAACATCGCAGCACGATTGACGAGCAATGCCACGATATCGAGCACAACGCTTCCCATGAATCTTCCTCACAAATCGACGATCACGTGCGCCCACAGGGTAACGGATTGATAAACGGGAGTCGAAGCTCGTCATGGTGCGGAAAGCGCGAATCCCCCGGCCGACCAAGTCGGCCAGGGGATTCGCGACATGCAGGGTTATACGGAGGCCAGCGCCTTCGCCTCGCGGCGACGGCGGTGCAGGATCGGCTCGGTATAGCCGTTGGGCTGTCTGGTGCCCTCCAGGATCAGTTCCTTGGCGGCCTGGAAGGCGATGCTCCCCGCGAAGTCCGGCGCCATGGCCCGGTAGTTCCGATCGCCGGCGTTCTGCCGGTCCACGACCGGGGCCATCCGCTCCAGGCTGGCCACCACCTCGTCGGCGGTGACGATGCCGTGGCGCAGCCAGTTGGCCATCAGCTGGCTCGAAATACGCAGGGTCGCACGGTCTTCCATGAGCGCGACATCCTTGATGTCGGGCACCTTGGAGCAGCCGACGCCCTGATCGATCCAGCGCACCACGTAGCCCAGGATGGATTGCGAGTTGTTGTCCAGCTCTTGACGCTTCTCCTCGGCGGTCCAGTTCGGCTGGGCGGCCAGCGGGATCTCCAGGATTTCCTCGACGGTGGCACGGCGGCCGCCCTTGGCGATCTCCTGCTGCCGCTTGAACACGTCGACCAGGTGGTAGTGCGTTGCGTGCAGGGTGGCGGCCGTCGGCGAGGGGACCCACGCGGTGTTGGCGCCCGCACGCGGATGGCCGATCTTCTGCGCGAGCATGTCGGACATCAGGTCCGGCATCGCCCACATGCCCTTGCCGATCTGCGCCTTGCCCGGCAGGCCCGCGGCAAGACCGGTGTCGACGTTCCAATCCTCGTAGGACAGAATCCATTGCTCAGACTTCATGTCGGCCTTGCGGACCATCGGGCCCGCCTCCATCGAAGTGTGGATCTCGTCGCCGGTGCGGTCGAGGAAGCCGGTGTTGATGAACACGACACGCTCGGCTGCGGCCTGGATACAGGCCTTCAGATTCACCGTGGTGCGACGCTCCTCGTCCATGATGCCGACCTTGAGCGTGTTGCGATCCAGCCCGATCACGTCCTCGATCCGGCCGAACAACTCGTTGGTGAAGGCGACCTCGTCCGGGCCGTGCATCTTCGGCTTCACGATGTAGACCGAGCCGGTCCGGCTGTTCTTCAGCTCGGTGTCGTCGTTCAGGCTGTGCTTGGCGACCAGCGAGGTGATCAGGCCGTCCATGATGCCTTCGGGCACCTCGTTGCCCTCGGCGTCGAGAATCGCGTCAGAGGTCATCAGGTGGCCGACGTTGCGCACGAACAGCAGCGAACGGCCGTGCAGCACGAGCTCACCGCCGTCCAGCGCGGTGTACACCCGGTCGGGGTTCATGGTGCGGGTGAAGGTCTTCTCACCCTTGCTGACCTTCTCGGCCAGGTCGCCCTTCATCAGGCCGAGCCAGTTGTGGTAGCAGAGCACCTTGTCCTCGGCGTCCACGGCGGCGACCGAGTCCTCGAAGTCCATGATCGTGGTGACCGCGGACTCCAGCACGACGTCCTTGATACCCGCGCTATCGGTGCTGCCGATCGGCGAGGCCGGGTCGATCTGGATCTCGATGTGCAAACCGTTGTGCTTCAGCAGGACCGAACTCGGGGACTCGGGATCACCAAGGTAGCCGACCAATTGCGAGGCGTCGGCGAGGCCGATGCTGGTGCCGTCCTCCAAGCCGACCTCCAGCTCGCCGTCGACGATCTGGTACGACGTCGAGCCGATGTGCGAGCCGGTGATCAGGGTGACCGAGTCGTCGAGGAAGTTGCGCGCCCATTCGATGACCTTGTCGCCACGCACCTTGTTGTAGCCGCTGCCCTTCTCCGCACCGTTCTCCTCGGAGATGGCGTCGGTACCGTAGAGCGCGTCGTAGAGCGAGCCCCAGCGCGCGTTCGCGGCATTGATCGCGAACCGGGCGTTCATCACCGGCACCACGAGCTGCGGTCCGGCGGTGGTGGCGATCTCGTCGTCTACGTTCTGCGTGGTGATCTGGAATTCGGCGGGCTCGGCACGCAGGTAGCCGATGTCGGTCAGGAAGTTCCTGTAGGCGGCCTTGTCGTAGGTCGCGCCCGGGTGCTCGGCGTGCCAGGCGTCGACCTTGCCCTGGATCTCGTCGCGTTCGGCCAGCAGGGCACGGTTGCGCGGCGCGAGATCGTTGATGATCTGCTCGGCACCGGCCCAGAACGCGGCGGAATCCACGCCGGTCCCGGGGAGCGCCTCGTTCTCGATGAACTCGTGGAGAACGCTGGCCACCTGGAGCCCGCCGACCTGAATCCGCTCTGTCATCTACTGCCTCACTTCTGAGAAAGCCGGGTGGGAAAAGACCCAACCATGTTACCCGTCGGTAGCGGTACCACCGTGCGCCGGGTCGACACGCCGTATGCCCAATCCATTCCGCAACGCCGGTCGCGAGTGGGTGCAGCACCGACGGGTCGCAAATGTGTCGGCGGTAAGCCGGACAGCCTCTTGATCGTATCGCGCGACACAACTAATGTACTGATCGGAACATTTAGAGAGCAGGAGTTCGGGTGTCGCTCACAAACAAAGTCGTCGTCACGGGAGATGGCCGACGCCTCGGCAAGGAGAGGGCGCTCGCCTTCGCAGCGGCGGTGCGTGAGCAACTCACCGAGCACAATGCGCTACGCCGGGTCGGCGAGCCGAACGAGATCGCGGGCGCCGCACTGTTCTTCGCCACCGACGCTCCCGCCTTCCGCACCGGAGTCACCGCGGGCGGCAGGCTTCGGCCCGAAGCCGTTGTCACCCATCGCCTTCCGATGTCCGAAGGGCCCGCCGCCCGCGCGTTCGCCGATCGGGCCGACGGGGTGGGCAAGGTCGTCCTGGATCCGGCGCGATGATCGCCCCGGCACGTCGACGTGGTCGCCCGCGCGCCGCCGAGTCGACAGCGGGCGACACCAGGCAGCGGATCGTGCGGGCGGCGATCGATCTGTTCGCCGAAAAGGGCTTTCACGGCACCGGTGTGGCCGAGATCGGCGAACGCGCCGACATACAGCGCGGCGCGCTGTATTACCACATCGGCACCAAAGAAGAGTTGCTCTGGCAGATCCTGCGCGACTACATCCAGCCGATGCTGGTCGAGGCCGAACAGATCACCGACGGCGACGACGATCCGATCACCAAGCTGCGCAACCTGATCCACAGTCACGTCCGGCTGATCATCCGGCATCAGCGCGAGGTAACCATCCAACTTCGCGACGCCGGCGCGTTGACCGGCGAGCGCGCCGCCGACCTGCAGGACCTCCGCGACCGTATCCAGCACTGCTGGCAGCGCGTCATCGACGCGGGCCATGCCGACGGACTGCTGCGCACCGACGACCACGTGGTCACCAACAGCGTGCTCGGCATGTTGAACACGGTGACGTTCTGGTACCGACCACACGGCGGCCACTCCCCCGGCGAGATCGCCGACCTCCTCGCGGCCACCCTCCTCGACGGCGTGCTGACCTCCACCGATCGAAACACGAAAGGCTGACCATGGCTTGGGATTTCGAGACCGACCCGGAGTACCAGAAGAAGCTGGACTGGGCGGCGGAGTTCGTCCGCACCGAGGTGGAACCGCTCGACCTGCTGTACCCGAACCCCTACGACCGCACCGACCGAGAAGCCATGGCGTTGGCGCGCCCGCTCAAGGAGAAGGTCAAGGAACAGGGCCTGTGGGCTTGCCATTTGGGACCGGAACTCGGCGGCCCCGGCTACGGGCAGATGAAACTCGCGTTGCTCAACGAGGTGCTGGGCACCTCGGCCTGGGCGCCCTCGGTATTCGGTTGCCAGGCACCGGATTCCGGTAACGCGGAGATCCTCGCCCACTACGGCACCGCGGAGCAGAAGGCGACCTATCTGGAGCCGCTGTTGGCCGGTGAGATCGGCTCCTGTTATGTGATGACCGAGCCCACCGGCGGCTCGGACCCCACGCTGTTCACGACCCGCGCGGTGCGCGACGGCGATCACTGGGTGATCAACGGCGAGAAATGGTTCAACTCGAACGCGCAGTTCGCCGCCTTCCACATCGTCATGGTGGTGACCAACCCGGATGCCAGCCCGTACCAGGGCATGTCGATGTTCATCGTGCCCGCAGGCACCCCCGGTCTGGAGATCGTCAAGAACTTCCACGTCGCGGGGTTCAGCGAACATGAGGGCCATTTGCGGTTCACCGACGTCCGCGTACCCGCCGACAATCTGCTCGGCGCCGAAGGGCAGGGCTTCGTCGTCGCGCAGACCCGCTTGGGCGGCGGGCGGGTGCATCACGCGATGCGTACCGTCGCCCTGGTGCGCAGGGCCTTCGACATGATGGCCGAGCGCGCGGTGTCCCGTCGGATGCGCAAGGGTCCGCTGGCGGGGCTGCAGATGACCCAGGAACGCATCGCCGACAGCTGGATCGAGATGGAGCAGTTCCGGCTGCTGGTGCTGCGCACGGCGTGGCGGATCGACAAGGAGCAGGACTACCTGAAGGTGCGCAAAGACATCGCCGCCATCAAGGTAGCGATGCCCAAGGTGATGCACGATGTCGCCCAGCGCGCGCTGCACCTGCACGGTGCGCTCGGCGTCAGCCAGGACCTGCCGTTCGTCGACATGCTCAGCTACGCCGAGGTGATGGCCATCGCCGACGGACCGACGGAGGTGCACAAGATCACCCTGGCGAAGGAAGTCCTGAAGGACTATGCGCCTGGCGATCCGGTGTATCCGAGCGGCTATCGCCCCGCGCTGCGGGAGAAGGCGCGCGAACTGGTGGCCGAACGGTTGGAACACATCGTCGGGAACCTCTGACCAGCCCCGGCAGGCAGTTACTATTCGGTTATCGCGGCTGCTCCTAACTTCGAAACATGACTACTACCGCTGACTTCACCCACATCACGACCGACTGGATCGCCCTCGCGCGGCGAGTCGGCGAATCCCTGCGCACCGACATGGCCGCCCGCGATCATTCCGGCGAGATCTCCCTCGCCGCCTACGACCTGCTGCGCGCTACCGGGCTGTCCGCCGCCCTTGTCCCCGCCGAATTCGGGGTGGCAGCGGCGTCACCCACCGCGAGATGGGGGAGATCCTCCGCGAGCTGGGCCGCCACGACCCCTCCACCGCAGTGGCCTTCGCGATGCACACTCACTTGGTCGCCGCCAGGTGTGGCGGCACAAGCACGGCATCGATGCCGCACCGGTGTTCGCCGAAGTGGTCGCGGGCGCGATCCTGGTCAGCACCGGCGTGTCTGATCGGCTCCAACGGATTCGCCGAGCGGGTCGACGGCTACCGGGTGCACGCACGCAAGGCACCCGCCAGCGGATGCGAGGCCGGCACCCTTCTGGTGACAACCGTGCGCTGGGACGAAGCACCGGACGGCCCGAAGTGCGGCACTGCGCTGTCCCGCTCGACGCCGACGGCGTGCGCATCGAGCAGACCTGGGACACGCTCGGCCTTCGAGCCAGCGGCTCGCACACCGTGGTTCTCGAGGACGTGTTCGTGCCCGACGCGGCGGTATCGCTGACCCGCCCCGCGGACGCTTGGCCGCCGATACCGAACACGGTGATCGGCGCGGCGATGCCGCTGGTAATGGCGGCCTATCTCGGCATCGCCGACGGTGCCGTGAACCTGGCCTGCGGCGCTGGTGGCCGGCCGGGCCGACGCGCCGACCTTCCAGCTTGCCGGCGAGATGTGCGATGCGCACACCACGGCCACCGAGCGGGACGTGGACCGACCGCCGGAAAATGACCCGACAACGGCGGGTACGTTGTGTCACCATGTGATTCGACGATGACCACCGGATCGAGGCTGGTCACCGAGCAGTGGAGAGGAGGGGCGGCAGTGATTCCGGAGATAGCGAATCGGGTGGATCCCGACGCGATGCCGCGGTTGTCGACCGCGGGCGACGCGTTCGGCACGCAGCTGTGCGTAGTTCACCGCGGACCGGGCGACAGCCGCCTCCCAGCCGTCCACTGACGACAGCGCACCTCTCTCGTCTCTCGCTCGATTTCGCACGAAACATGGTGATTCCCATGCTGTTCCGCCGCGCCACCGATCGGGTGGTGTTGACCGCCGACAACTGGATACACACCGGAGTGCTGGTCCTGAACGCCTCCTACGAGGCGCTCGACGAGATCAGTGCCGACCGGGCCGTCGTGCTGCTCATCGCCGGAACGGCGGAGACGGTCACGGACCGCGAGCCGCACTTCCCGATTCGGTCTCGACGCGTGGAACTCGCTCTGCCGGAGACGATTCGGCTGCTGCGCTATGTGTACATCGAACACACCGCGCGGGTGCACGACGAGAGCCGGGCGACGCTGGCCGGTGTGCTGCGCCGGGACAACCACCGGTGCGGCTACTGCGCGGGCTGGGCCCACACCGTGGACCATATCCGGCCGCGCTCGCGGGGCGGCCCGAACATTTGGAGCAACCTGGTGGCTTGCTGCGCGCCGTGCAACACGGCCAAGGCCGATCGCACCCCTGAGGAGGCGGGCATGCGCCTGCTCTGGGAGCCGAAGGCGCCGAACCACCGCGCCAAGCCGCAACGGCGGATCTGGAAGCAACTCGCCGCCACCTGACCACGATCCGAGGAAGGAGAAGATCGCGATGACGCGTACCGAGACCACCATCGTCGCGGAGTTGACCCTGGCCGACCTGCTCCCCCTCTCGGATTCCCGAGAGTGGCACCGGGCGGCCTGCCGCGGCGACCCGAACCACGAAGCCTGGTTCCCATACCCCTCGCAGGATTTCGACTATGCGCGCGAAGTCTGTGCGGTTTGCCCGATCCGGGATGCGTGCGGTGAATTCGCCGCACACACCGGACAGTCCGGTGTCTGGGGCGGGCACGAGTTCGACCGCGGACGGGTGATCCGCCAGTGAGAATCCGCCCTCGGGCCTCGCCAGGTGCGACAGTGGAGCATCGCATGCGACACGCACCGTCCGCCGCGGCGCAGGAGGGGGAACCTCGCCGATCCTGGCAACCGCGGTGACCATACACTGAGCGCGTGGGCACTCATCGCAGCGGAACCAGGTCCCGGGGCGTCAGCAAAGGTCCGGTTATCGCAGTGGTCGCCGTTGCGCTACTCGTCGCGAGCGTCGTCGGCTGGTTTCAGCTACGGGATCGGGCGGCCGATCAGGACAGCGCGGCGGCGGCCGAGTGCGTGGAGGGGCCCGCGACGCTCTACGTGACGGCTGATCCGGACATCGCGTCGCAGGTGCGGGCCGTCGCCGACAGCTACAACGCGACCAAGCCGCGGGTCCGCGACCATTGCGCGCAGGTCGAGGTGACGGCGCAGCCCTCCTCGGCGATCGTCGCCGCGTTCACCGGCGGCAAAGCGTGGGACCGGGCACTCGGTCCGCAGCCTGCGCTGTGGATCGCCGATTCGACCCGCTCGATCGAGTCGATGCGGGTACCTGGGTTGATCGAGGGAACTCCCGTGCCGGTAGCCGGGAGCCCGATCGTGCTCGCGGTGCCGGAGGATCTGCGCGGCGCGCTGGAGCAGGCCCAGCTCGGCTGGGCGGATCTGCCGCGGCTGCAACAAGGTTCGCTCGGCGAGCTCGGACTGTCCGGCTGGGGCGGTCTGCGGATGGCCTTGCCGTCAGGTGACGCCACGCTCGCCGCGGCGACCGCGGTCGGCGCCGCGGTGTCGGGCGCCGACCCGCTCAGCGCGGAGGCCGCGCAGTCCGGTCAGGTCATCGCCGCGGTCTCCGGGCTCGCCGCCGGCGCTCCCCAGGCGTCCGACACCGCGGCCGCGCTCTCCGCACTCGCGGGTGCGCAGGACGCGCCGATTCACGCGGTGGCTGCTACTGAACAGCAACTGAAAGCGCGGCCCGGGCTCGCCGCGTTCCGCCCCATCGGGTCCGCGCCGACGGCGGATTACCCGGCCGCGCTGATGTCCGGGCCGTGGGTGGACAAGACGCAGAATCTCATCGCTGGACGCTTCCTCGACTACCTGCGCGCCCCGAGCCAGGCGCAGAACTTCCTCGCGGCCGGATTCACCACCGCACCACAGTCCGCGGCCGCTGCCCCGCCGCGTGCTGCCCTCGACAAGGTGCGGGCCACCCTCGCGAACCCCGTTCTCGGCGTGCAGTCCACGGTCCTGGTCGACGTTTCGTCCTCCATGACGACCACCGAGGGCGGCACTACGCGGCTGGCGAATGTTCTTGCCGCCCTGAACTCCACGATGACCGTCATGCCACCCGATTTCGGCCTCGGCGTCTGGACCTTCGGCAAGAATCTCGACGGAACCGCCCCGTACCAGGTGCAGGCCGCCACGGCGCCGCTCACCGCCGATCAGCGTACAAAGATCGACACGGCCCTGAGTTCCGTGCGCCCCAGCGAGATCCGGTCCGACCAGGCCTACCCCTCGCTGATCGCCGCGTACAAGAGCGCCATCGCCGGGTACGCACCGGGCCACACCAACTCGGTGCTGCTGATCACCGACGGTCCCGACGACGACTCGACGGTCACCGGAACCAAGCTGGAAGCCGACATCGCCGCCGCGATCGACCGCGCCCACCCGGTCCGGATCGACGTGATCGTCCTCGGCAGCGGCACCCAGACCCTCCAAGGCCTGGCGCAGCGGACCGGCGGCACCTACACCCGCCTGGCCACGTCCGACGACATCAGCTTGGGCTCCGCCGTCGTTCATGCCCTCACCACGCCGTAGCCGACCCCGTCCGCCATCGGCAGGACCAGTGAATACATCCGGCCACGTCACACCGGCTTGCCCGCGCAACGACGTCGGCAACGCAGACGGTTGGCCGGACCCGGCAAATACCTGTGCGAACGTGGTCGCGGCCGGTGAATCCGATGTCCGGCCGCGCCGCGTGAGAACGGTCCGGCTTGTGGGTGTCAATCGGCGTAAGACTCCAGCGGCGGGCATGAGCACATCAAATTCCGATCGCCATATGCCCCGTCGATCCGCCGTACCGGCGGCCATACCTTGGCCCTGGCGTGCGCAAGGCCGCGGGGGTAGACCGCGAGCTCACGGCTGTACGGATGCCCCCACTCCCCCACCAGCGAAGCCGCAGTGTGCGGCGCGCCGCGCAGCGGGTTGTCGGTCACCGGCCACACTCCCGCGGCGACCTGGTCGATCTCGGCACGGATGGCGATCATCGCCTCGATGAAATCGTCCAGCTCAGCGAGGTTCTCGCTCTCGGTCGGCTCTACCATGAGCGTGCCCGCCACCGGGAAACTCATGGTCGGTGCGTGGAAACCGTAGTCCGCCAAGCGCTTGGCCACGTCGTCGACGGTGACGCCGGTCTGCTTGGTGATCTCGCGCAGGTCGAGGATGCACTCGTGCGCGACCATGCTGTGCTCACCGGTGTAGAGCACCGGGAAATACTCGTCGAGCCTGCGGGCGATGTAGTTCGCCGAGGCGATCGCCGACAGCGTGGCCCTGCGCAGGCCGTCGGCGCCCATCATGCGGATATAGGCCCAGGTGATCGGCAGGATCGAGGCCGAGCCGTACTTCGCCGCCGATACCGCGTGCGAGCCCGCCTGCAGCGGATCGCCGGGCAGGTACCGCGCCAGGTGTGCACGCACCGCGACCGGGCCGACACCGGGACCGCCGCCACCGTGCGGGATGCAGAACGTCTTGTGCAGGTTGAGGTGGCTCACATCGCCGCCGAACCGGCCCGGACGCGCAAGGCCGACCAGAGCGTTCAGGTTCGCGCCGTCCACGTAGACCTGGCCGCCCGCGTCGTGCACGAGCGCGCACAACTCGGCGACCTCATGCTCGTACACCCCGTGCGTGGACGGGTAGGTGATCATGATGCAGGCCAGCCGGTCGGCATGGTCGGCGATCTTGGCGCGCAGATCGTCCAGATCGACATCCCCATTGTCGCGGCACCTCACCACCTCGACACGCAGCCCGGCCATGGCCGCCGATGCCGCGTTGGTGCCGTGCGCGCTGGATGGGATGAGGCACGTGTCGCGGTGGGCGTCACCGCGGTCCCGGTGGTAGCGGCGGATGGCCAGCAGCCCGGCGTACTCTCCCTGACTGCCCGCATTCGGCTGCAGGCTCACCGAGTCGTAGCCGGTGACATCCGACAGCCAGTTCTCCAAGTCCGATATCACCCGCAGCAGTCCGGTCGCGTCCTCGACTGGCGCGTACGGGTGCACACGGGCGAAGCCGGGCCAAGTGATGGCCTCCATCTCCGCGGTGGCGTTGAGCTTCATGGTGCACGAGCCGAGCGGAATCATGCTTCGGTCCAACGCGATGTCCTTGTCGGACAGCGACCGCAGATAGCGGAGCATGGCCGTCTCGGTGTGGTACTTCGTGAACGCGGGATGGGTCAGGAACTTCGAGGTGCGGGTCTCGATCGCGGCGATCGGGGCCGCGCCCTGCTCGGACGACAACGCGGTGCCGAAGGATTCGAGCACGGCCGCGACGTGCGCGTCGGTCGTCGCCTCGTCGCAGGCGATGCCGACGCGGTCGGCGTCCACGAGGCGCAGGTTGATGCCGCGCGATTTCGCCTTCGCCACAACAGCTTCCGCTCCCCCGGGCACATACGCCAGCACGGTATCGAAGAAGGTGTCGTACACGACGGCGCCATCCAGCCCCGCCGCGATCGCCGCAGCGTGCCCGTGCACCCTGCGGGCGATGGCGCGCAGGCCCTCGGCGCCGTGGTAGCTGGCGTACATCGCGGCCACGATGGCCAGCAGCACCTGCGCGGTACAGATGTTGGAGGTCGCCTTTTCGCGGCGAATGTGCTGCTCACGGGTCTGCAGCGCGAGACGGTAAGCGATATCGCCGTCTGCGTCCACCGAAACGCCGACCAGGCGGCCAGGCAGCTGACGAGCCTGCGCCTTGCGCACCGCGAGATACCCGGCGTGCGGACCACCGAAGCCGAGCGGAACACCGAAACGCTGGGTGGTGCCGAAGCACACGTCGGCGCCCTGCTCGCCGGGCGGCGTGATGAGTGTCATCGCCAGCAGGTCCGCGCCGACCGCGACCAGCGCACCGCGCTGGTGTGCCGCGGTGGTGACGCCGGTCCAGTCCACGACGCGACCGGAGGCGCCGGGCGTCTGCGCCAGCACACCGAAGAACTCGCCGTCGGGCAGGTCGCCGGTGGACAGATCCGCTTCGACGATCTCGAGGCCGAGCGGCTCAGCCCTGGTGAACAACACCGTCCTGGTCTGGGGGAACAGATCGGTGTCGATGACAAGGCGCGAGGACTTGGACTTGCTCGCGCGACGCAGCAGCGTCATCGCCTCGGCGGCGGCGGTGGCCTCGTCCAGCATGGACGCGTTGGCGACGTCCATTCCGGTCAGCTCGGACACCATGGTCTGGAAGTTGATGAGCGCCTCGAGTCTGCCCTGGCTGATCTCCGGCTGATAGGGGGTGTAGGCGGTGTACCAGGCGGGGTTCTCCAGCAGGTTGCGCACCAGCACCGGCGGCGTCAGCGTGTCGTAGTACCCGAGCCCGATCATCGAGCTGGCCACGGTGTTCGCCTGCGCGAGCCCGGCCAGCTCGGCCAGCACCTCATGCTCGGTGGCCGCCGCGGGCAGTCCGGTCAGGCCGGTGCTGTCTCGGATGCCGGCGGGCAGAGCCTTGGCAGCCAGCTCGTCGAGCGACGGAACGCCGACGACGTCCAGGATCCGGGCGAGTTCGTCCCGGTCGGGTCCGATGTGGCGGTCGGCGAATGAGCGAGTCACGGCAGCTCCCAAGGTCGGGCGGGTCGACCGGTGGTCGACGGGTACCAGCCCTCCCCCTCTGTCGTGGCGCCTGAGAGATTCGGGTGGCGCGACCGTCGCCGAGCCCCTTTCCCCATGGGCGGGCAGCTCGAAGCCACCACTTTCCAGAGGCGCCGAAGCCCGCACGGTCCTTGCTGCCTGAGAGATTGACGGGGAGGTGCTGCTCCTTCGGCGCCCGGACTCATGTCGAGCCGGGACTCTCCCGCACGGCGGCGACGCACCGCTAGTTTATGCCGACGCGACGACGAAGCGCGCCGCAAGACCCCGCGCAGCCGTGTCGTTCTCGTCACTCCGCGATCGCGCGCACCCCGATCGGCCCCCACGGCTCGGTGATGTCGTCGGCGACTCGCACGGCGGGCCCCTCCGCCTCGCCGCCGCGGTATGCATACGATCGTCCGCGACGGAACAACTGCACACCGCGGCCGGGGAGGTTGCACCCGTGGCCCGGCCGCGGGAGCGCTTCGATTGTCATCCGAAACGCTGCGCTCGAGAGTGCCGCCGCTCCGATCGCGCTCATCGAGCGGCGGCTGGACCTAGCCTGTCTTGCGGTTCATCCGCGCCTTGCGCCGGAAGGACAGCTCGTCCTCGGGGCGTTCGGTGACGGCCGACGCCCGTTCCGCGGGGAAATTGGCGATCGCGCCGGTCAACTCGCGCATGGCACCGCTGACGGCGATCCCGAAGACACCCTGCCCGCCCTGCAGTAAATCGACGACCTCCTCCGGCGAGGTGCACTCGTAGACCGAGGTGCCGTCGGAGAAGAGCGTGATGCCCGCCAGATCCTGCACGCCGCGGCTGCGTAAGTGGTCGACGGCGATGCGGATGTTCTGTAGCGAGATGCCCGCGTCCAGCAGCCGCTTGACGATCTTGAGGACCAGGATGTCCTTGAACGAGTACAGCCGCTGACTGCCCGAACCGGCGGCGCCACGAACGGAGGGCACGACCAAACCGGTGCGAGCCCAGTAGTCGAGCTGCCGGTAGGTGATCCCGGCCACCTGACATGCGCTGGGGACGCGATAGCCGACCAAGTCGTCAGGTACCGAGTCGTCCGGGAACAGGCCTGGCTGTACCACATCCTGCGATTGCTCTGCCACTGACCACTCCCTTGCTTCGCCGACGCATTCACAGCCTCATCGATGACCCGGCTCCGTTGGTGGCCGAACCGGGTCGGATCCGGCCGAAACGGACGTGGCCCCAACTGTCGAGATTACTCCCCTCGATTGTCCAGGGAGCGCCCTCATCGAGCCAAACGCGACGCGCGGTAAAAGTCTCGACCTCTACTTCAGCTGTCGGTTGCCTTGAAGTCGTCTGGTGACACCGACTCGAGAAATTCCTTGAACTTCTCCACCTCGTCCTCGCGCTCGTCCGGCATGACCAGCCCGGCTTCCTCGAGGACGGCCTCCTCGGCATAGATCGGGCAACCTACCCGCAAGGCGATCGCAATCGAATCGGACGGGCGCGCCGAGATTCGCAGATCGTTCTCGAAAACCAGGTCCGCGTAGAACGTGCCCTCCTGGAGGTCGACGATCCTGACCTCCTTGAGGGTGTGCCCGAGCTCGGTGATCAGGATCTTGATCAGATCGTGCGTCAACGGGCGGATCGGGGTCACCCCCTCCTGCTCGAGCACGATCGCCGTCGCTTCGGCCTGCCCGATCCAGATCGGCAGATACCGATCCCCAGCCACCTCGCGGAGCAACAGCACGGGCTGGTTCTGTGGCTGTTCGACACGGATGCCGATCACGCGCATTTCGCTCATCGCACTGCCTCCCATACTCGCCGCCAGCCCAGCATGACCGCTGCGGAGCTCGCCGTACCACGAGTCTAAGCGAACCAGCACTGGTGCAGCGATCCGTGTGCACAGCCGAAATCGGCGTGTTGGCTCGACGAAACCCGCGAGCCGGAACCGCGGACGGCTCAACCGCCCAGCGAACTCCGGACCGAAGCCTTGACCAGACAGGTGTGCAGGGTCAGCGACAGCGCCGCTAGTTCCCGCACCGTCTCCTCCGCGCGGGCTCGCGCACCCGCGTCGCGGCTCTTCGCAATCGGGGCGGCGATCTGCGCGACGAGCGCGGCCTCGCGATCAGCGGCGAGCTTGAAGGCACGCAGATGTCTTGCCTCCAAACCGAATTCGGCCATCGCCCGCGCGGCCTTGGCCAGCGTGACCGCGTCCGCGTCGAAGTACCCCGCGGGTCCAGGCGTGATCAGGTTGGCGCGGATCAGGTCGTTGAGGAACTTCTCATCGATCTCGGCCTGGTCGAGCAGATCCGCCCGGGTGACGCGGATTTCCTGATCGAACCGCAGATCATCCGGAGAGATCTCGCTCGGCACGACGCCGAGCCTACGTGGCGCGGCCACCTGGCGCGCGCCACGTTCGGCACCCGAAGCGGGATGCTCGGCGTCCGGCCCCACGCGCCCGGACTCCGCGGCACCGACGCGGCCGACGTGCGCCCGGGCGCGGGCTTCCCGCACGCCCAGCGTCGCCGCACCGCTGTCGATCGCCTCGAGCTGCTCCTTGATCACCTTCAGCGGCAGGTACTGGTCGCGTTGCGCGGTCAGTACGAACCGGAGCCGTTCGACGTCCGCGACGGAAAATCTGCGGTAGCCCGAGGGCGTCCGCTCCGGCCGGATCAGGCCCTCCGCTTCCAGGAAGCGGATCTTCGAGATGGTGACGTCGGGAAAATCGGGGCGCAGCAGGTCCAGCACGGAGCCGATCGACATGCCTCCGCGGGCCCACTGCGCCGCACCGGTCACCGCGCCAGGTCCTTCATGACCCCGAGCCTTTCATGAGGTGCGAGACCCAGCGCCACCGTTGTCATAGACTGCCCGCACCCGCCGACGAGTCGGTCACCTGTGCCCGCGGTCCGGTCAGGAACACCAGCCGGAACTTCCCGATCTGCACCTCGTCACCGTTCTGCAGCTCCGACGAGTCGACCGGCTCCCGGTTCACGTAGGTGCCGTTCAGGCTGCCCACGTCGACGACCTGGAACGAATCGTCGTCCTGACGGAACTCGGCGTGCCGACGGCTGACGGTGACGTCGTCGAGAAAGATGTCACTGTCAGGGTGGCGCCCCGCCGACGTGGTCGGCTGATCCAGCAGGAACCGCGAACCCGCGTTCGGGCCGCGTTTGACGACCAGAAGGGCCGCGCCGACGGGCAGACCCTCGACCCCTTGGACCGGCTGCTCGCCGGTCGTCTCTGCGGCGCGCGACGCGTCGACCTCGTTCAGGAAATCCGCGCGGAAGACCGACGTCGTCTCGGCCGCGGTCTCCCCGTAACCCGGGTCTTTGTTCTCGCTCACCGTTTCTCTCCTCCTCGAACCTGATTATCCATGCAAGCAGGTGATACCTGTGGCACCACGACCTGCCCTCGAGTGCCTGGACTCCCGGCACAACCGCCGGATACGTCTGTTGGCATTGACCGTACCCTGCCGGGCCGCACCCGTGCAGGTAGAACTGGGAAGGCTGATTCAGCCCCCGATAACTCCTTGATAACCTGCGGCATCCAGCAGTTCATCGAGCGTCGCGTCCAGGCGCTCCGTGTCACTCACCTCCAGTTCGAACAGCCACCCGTCACCGTAGGGATCGGTGTTCAACGTCTCCGGCTCCGAGGTCAACTTCTCGTTCACCGCAACGACTTTCGCGCTCAGCGGCGCGTAGATGTCGGACACGCTCTTGGTCGACTCCACCTCCGCGATGCTGTCCTCGGCGGCCACATCCGTGTCCGTCTGGGGCAACTGTACGAACACAACGTCACCGAGTTGAGACTGGGCGTAGTCGGTAATGCCCACCCGAACCCGGGTCGGGGCGATCCGGCGAACCCACTCATGCTCCTCGGTGTAGCGCAGATCCTCGGGGGTCTGGGTCACAGGCCGTCCTTTCGTTTGAACGTTGCACGCAAACTCTATCGGCTACGCCGCCCGGTCCGGCACGGCCGGTATCGCTCTTGCGACCCTGATGGCCTTGCCGGTGTAGAGAACGCCGGTCCACACGTATACCGCCGTACCCCAGACCAGTAATGCCCCACCGAAGGCCCGCCCGAAACCGTCGGCCGCCCAGTCCATCTGCCCCGCCAGCAACCAGGGCAGCGCGGACATCAGCGCGAAGGTGGCCGCTTTGCCCAGGTAGATCACCTCGGGCGGGGGCAAATCGCGACGCCTGTAGACCGAGAGCGTGAGGGTGAGCACGAGGTCGCGGCCGACCAGGATCACGGCCACCCACCACGGGATCAGGCCTCGTATCACGAAGGACGCCAGCGTCGTGACCAGATACAGCCGGTCGACGAGCGGATCGAGCAGCGCCCCGAGCCGCGAGGACTGGTCGAGCAGCCGCGCGAGCTTGCCGTCCAGGAAATCGGTGACCCCGCTGGCGACCAGCAGCGCGAATGCCCAGCCATCGGCCCGCTCGACCAGCAGCAACCACAGGAACAGCGGAACGCCGAGCAGGCGCAGCACGCTGAGTACGTTCGGCACGGTCAGGACGCGGTCGGCGGGGACGCCGGGATTCACCCCGTCGGCCTCCGCGTGCTCGTCCGGTTCCGTTCTGCCCGACTCGGTTGTCACGACCCGTGCTTACCGCACCGACCCCCGCCGCCGCCATCTCCTCGCGCCGATTTCTCCGATATCCCGCCGACGATGCCGTGCGACGATGGTTTTCGCCACAGCTCGACGATGACAGAATGAGTATGAAATTATCTCACCTATCGGCAGATGAGTGAGAGGTAGGCATGTCCGCATTCGACTACGACGTGGTAGTGATCGGTTCCGGCTTCGGCGGCAGCGTCAGCGCCTTGCGGCTCACCGAGAAGGGATACCGGGTCGGTGTCCTAGAGGCGGGTCGACGGTGGAACGCGGAGGACATCCCGCGCACGAATTGGAATGTGCGCAAATCGATCTGGGCTCCGCGGATCGGCCTCACCGGACCGCAGCGGATCAGCCTGCTCGGCAAGTGCGCCGTATTCTCCGGCGCGGGGGTCGGCGGGGGCTCGCTCATCTACGGCAACACCCTCTACGAACCGCTGCCGAACTTCTACACCGACCAGCAGTGGGCCCACATCACCGACTGGCGTGCTGAACTGGCACCGTACTACGACCAAGCCAAGCGCATGCTCGGCGTCGCGCCGAATCCGCGCATGACCCCCGCCGACGAGGTGCTCGAGCAGATCGCCGAGGACCTCGGCGTCGCCGACACCTTCCACCCGACCGACGTCGGCGTGTTCTTCAACGAGAGCGATCCCGGCACCGAAGTCGACGACCCGTACTTCGGTGGCGCGGGGCCACGACGCAATGGCTGCGTGCATTGCGCGCGGTGCTTCACCGGCTGCCCGCACAACGCCAAGAACACGACCACCACCAACTACCTCTATCTGGCCGAACAGGCGGGCGCGCAGGTACACCCGCTGACCACAGCCACCACTGTCCGCCCGCTGCCCGACGGCGGCTACGCGGTCGATACCCAACGGTCCGACCGCTGGTTCCGCAAGCAGCGCAGGACCTTCACCGCCGAGCAAGTGGTGCTCGCCGGAGCCGCCCTCGGCACCCAGAAGCTGCTGCACAAGATGCGCGACGACGGCGTGCTGCCGAACCTGTCACCTCGGCTCGGCGAGCTGACCCGCAGCAACTCCGAGGCGATCCTCAACGTGGTGAGCCGGTCGCGCCGCGACTTCGCCGAGGGCATCGCCATCACCTCCTCGATCCATCCGGAGGCCGATACCCACGTCGAGGTGTGCCACTACGGCAAGGGACAGAACGCGCTGTTCCCGATGTCGGTGCCGATCGTGGACGGCGGCGCGTTCCGTTTCCTGCGGTTCCTGCTGGCGGTACTGCTGCACCCGCTGGTGTTCCTCCGTAGCCTCAACGCACGGCACGCGTCGGAGAAATCGGTGATCTTGCTGATCATGCAGTCGCTGGACAACTCGCTGACCTCGTTCCGCCGGCATGGGCAGCTCGCGACCAGGCAAGGCACCGGCGAGTCGAACCCGACCTGGATTCCGCTGGCCCACGACATCGGCCGCCGGTTCGGCGCGAAAGTCGACGGCGACACCCACGGCCTGATCATGGACGTGTTCGACATCCCGGCGACCGCCCATTACATCGGCGGCTGCGTCATCGGCGACAGCACGGAGACGGGAGTGGTCGACCCGTACCAGCGGGTCTACGGGCACCCCGGCCTGCACATCGCAGATGGCTCCGCGGTGACCGCCAATCTCGGCGTGAACCCGTCGCTGACCATCACCGCGCAGGCCGAACGCGCGATGGCGTTCTGGCCCAACCGGAACGAACCCGATACGCGGCCGGAGCTGGGATCGTCCTACCGGCGCGTCGCACCAGTGGCGCCCACCCATCCCGCGGTGCCCGCTGCGGCGCCTGGCGCGCTGCGGCTGCCGATCGAGCCGGTGCAGCCCCCGATCCCGGCGAAGTGAGGCCGACACCACACTGTTGCGGGGCCACGCACCCGCTAGCGTGAGTCGTTGTGTCAAAAGGTGGTATCGACCTGCGCTCCTATGTGCCCGCCGACAATGTCCGCGCGAAGGGGCGCGCGCTGCGCCAGCGGGTACCGGTCGTCGCGCGGGACCGGGAGGCGACGAGCGTGCGCCGTCCCAGCGTGCTCGAGTTCGTCGAGAAGAGCAACACCGGTCGGCTACCGCACCTGATACCGCTGCGCATCGGCCGCATGATCGCCTCCCCGTTCACTTTCTACCGCGGCGCGGCGGGGTTGATGGCGGCCGACCTGGCGGGTGGTCCGGACAGTGGGCTCGTCGCCCAGCTGTGCGGCGATGCGCACGCCGCGAACTTCGGCCTCTACGGCACCCCTCGCGGCGAAATCATCATGGACATCAACGATTTCGATGAGACCATCGCGGGCCCGTGGGAGTGGGACCTGGAGCGACTCGCGGCCGGCTTGGTGCTGGCAGGACGCGAAGGCGGCGCCGGCGAGGACGACTGCCGCACGGCGGCGCGCGATGCGGCCCGCTCCTACCGCTTGGCCGTCGACGCCTTGGCCGCCATGCCGTTCATGGAGTCCTGGAGCGCGCTGCCGGACGAGTCGGTGATCAGCCGCGCCAAGGCCGACGACCTGCTCGACGACTTCAAGAAGGCCGCGAAGAAGGCGCGTAAGAACACCAGCGCCAAAGTGGTGGCCAAGTGGACCGAACACCTCGACGACCATGAAACCGGCATCCGCCAACATCGGTTCGTCAGCGACCCACCGATTCTCACCCTGGTGGACGACCAAGTCGCCGACGCGGTGATCGGAGGGCTGGAGCGCTACTCCGGGACACTGCGCGAATCCCGGCGCAATTTGATCGCCCGATTCGCGGTGTCCGACATCGCGTTTCGGATTGTGGGCACCGGAAGTGTCGGGCTGCACACCTACCTCGCGCTGCTGCACGGCAACGACGGCGAGGCGCTGGTCCTCCAGGTGAAGCAGGCCGGCCCCTCCGCGCTCGCCCCGTTCCTGCCTGCGGTCGGCACCCGGCACGAGGGGGAGCGAATCGTGCAGGGCGCCAGGCTCGTTCAGTCCGAGTCCGATATATTGCTCGGCTGGACTTCCCTCGACCCGACCGGCGCCGGGATCGAATTGCCCTTCATCGTGCGGCAATTTCGCAACCTGAAGGGCAGTATCGACCCCGCGGAGTTGCCCGCAAGCGACCTCGACGACTACGGGAGGCTGGCGGGTGCGCTGCTGGCCAGGGCACATTCCCGCTCGCTGGACCCCCGGCTGCTGTCGGGATACCTCGATGGCGACGAGCATTTCGACGACGCGGTGGCGAGTTTCGCGGTGCGCTATGCCGATCGCACCGAGGCCGACCACGCCGAACTGGTCGACGCGGTCCGTGCAGGCCGGATCGCGGCAGAACAGCCGGAGTAGTCCCGGTCCCAACACGCCGAGTGTTGCCGTGGGCGCGGCGAACTCGGCGCGGAACCTCGTATCCTGTCCACTGTCGAGTGTCGACGTGAAGGGCGGTCGCCAATGCTCGTGCGAGTCCAGAACGCCGCAGGCACAAATGCCGAGCGGGCGCTGATCGATTGGCTGCGCACCTGGAAGGATCCCGACACTCCGCACGGTGTCGCGACCATCAACTGCAGCCTGTTCCACCAGGACCGGCTGCACCAGTTCGATGCCGTGGTGTGGACGCCGACCAGCTGTGTGGTGATCGAGGCCGAGGCGCTCGTCGCCCGGCAGGACGGAGTGCTGGAGGTCCCGCTCAATGGCCCGTGGACGATCAACGGCGCGCCAGCCGCAATGGAGGGCCGCGATCGCGGCACACCCCTGGAGAGGTCCCGCGAACACACCTTCGCGCTGCAAAGCTGGCTCGCCGCCCGCAGCCTGGGGCAGCGAGCCGTCCACGGCCTCGCACTGATCGTCCCGCTGCGCGGCGCCGAGTTGCGGATCGAGCAGGCGTGGACCGATCCGAGCTTCGACGTCATCATCGGCGACGACGCCGGGCGGCTCCGGCACTACTTCGACGTGCTCGCCGAGGAGGAGAACTTCCTCTGGACGGCCAACGACGTCGCCGTCGCGTTCCGCGGTCTCGGTATCCTGCCCTATCTGCCCGCGCCGCAGGACCTGCTCAACGAAGGATTCCTCGGTCCGATCGATATCACGCTGTGGCACGGCGGACCGAACCAGGCGCAGGCCGAGGCCTATGCGGAGGAGCTGGCGCAGGCCGAACGGGACGCGCAGGCGTCCGCGTTCACGATCGAAGCCCCGTGGTACAGCCCGTGGAAGCTGTACCCGAGGGAGGCCGGCGATCTGGATCTCGGCCGCACATTCATGCGTACCCTTTTGGTGATCGGCATGGTCATCGGCTTCGTCTGGGTGCTGTGGTTCGTGGTCACCGCGATATCGACCTATGGCCCAGGCTGACCCGCTGACTATCGTCGAGCGGTGCTCGCAGTTCCGGAAAAATTGGTCCCAGGAAATGTCGTCCGGATCGGCGTCGCCGCGGTAGGAGCCGCCGTCACTGTCGCAGTGCCGATGACCCTGCCCGCCGACGGCGGTCCGTCCGCAGTCGATCGCGCGATCGCCGATCCCCTCCACTCGGCGCTCGACGCGAGACCCGGCGTGTACGAGGCGCTCGTCGTCCCGAGCAACGGTTACATCCTGCTCCCACTGCTGCTGCTGGCGTGCGCGTGGTTCGCGTACCGCGGTGACTTGCACCGCGCTGTGACGATGGCCATAGTGCCGGAACTCGCCGTCGCGGTGAACACCTGGTTGCTGAAACCGCTGTGGGGACGGCAGTGGCAGGACTATCTCGCCTACCCGAGCGGGCACACAGTCCACCTCGTCGCGATCGCCGGCACGTTCGTGCTGCTGGCCGACACACACCGCACGCGATGCGCGGTGTGCGCCATGGCGAGCCTGGCACTACTGGCGGCCGCTGCCGGGATGGTGGGCCTCGATTACCACCACCCGACCGATATCCTCGGCGGCGCCGCAGCGGCGATCGTGATGGTGATACTGCTGTGTTGGGCAGCCGAATTTCGGCGCGGCCGCAATTCCCGGCCCCGCGCCGGCGCTCGGACTACGTCCGGTCGTACACGCTCGCGTCGTCGAGCATGGCCGCACCTAGCATCGACTCGGGCACGCCCATCGCATCGACCAGGGCGGGCGCGTACGGACGCAGCCGGTCGACCAGCTCGTTCACACCCCGGCGCACCGCCTTCGCCCGGTCGACCGACATGAACCGGTGCATGATGTACCAGGCTTGGTTCTCCTCGATCGTCGAGTAGACGAACAGGTCGCACATCGAGTCGGCGAGCGCCCGCGCGTCCGGGTCCTCGATGTCCGCGATGCCCTCGATGAACGCCTCGAGCACCAACCGGTCGATATGCGCCGCGCCGGCGGCCAGGATGTGGTCCTGGGCGTTGTTGAACGCCTCGAACGGGCGAGTGTCCGCGGCCCGGGCGCGCAGCCGGTGTCCCGCGGTGCGGACCAGGTAGTCCTCCCGATCGGCGAACAGCTGCAGCTGCACCGCGCGACGCGACAGGTCCCCCTCGTCGATCGACTCGTCGCCGCGATCCTTGAGGGTTTGGATCAGCTGGCGCACGCCCGATCGCTTGCGCACCACATCGCCCGCCATGGTCGCGGCGAAGCGCACCCAGCCGAGCGCGTCCAGGTCGCGCACTTCGTCGGCGTAGGCGGTGAGCAGTTCCTTGGCCACCAACTGGGTGAGCACGACGTTGTCGCCCTCGAAGGTGGTGAACACGTCGGTGTCCGCCTTCAACGTGACGAGCCGGTTCTCGGTCAGATAGCCGGCGCCGCCGCACGCTTCGCGGCACTCCTGAATGGCACGGGTGGCGTGCTCGGTCTGCGCGACCTTCAGCCCCGCCGCGCGCTTCTCCAGCGCACGTTGCGCGCCCGGCTCGAGGTCCCGGCCGGTCTGCACCATATGCATCCGACGTACCAGGTCGTTCTGCGCGAACGCGAGCGCGTAGGACTTCGCGACCAGCGGCAGTAGGCGACGCTGGTGGCTGCGATAGTCCAGTAGCACCGTCTCCGCGCCGGTGTCCGGGTCGGCGAACTGGCGCCGCTTCAGTGCGTAACGCACCGCGATGCTCAGCGCCACCCGCGCACCGGCCGCCGCGGCGCCGCCGACGCTGACCCGACCGCGCACCAGCGTGCCCAGCGTGGTGAAGAACCGGCGGCTCGGATTCTCGATCTCGGAGCTGTAGGTGCCATCCGGCGCGACATCGGCGTAGCGGTTGAGCAGGTTCTCCCGGGGCACGCGCACGTGGTCGAAGACGATGCGCCCATTGTCGACACCGGGCAGGCCACCCTTGAGTCCGTCGTCGGAAGTGGTCACCCCGGGCAGGTCTGCGCCGCTCTCGTCGCGGATCGGCACCAGCAGGCAGTGCACACCCTTGTTCTCGCCATTGGTGATCAACTGCGCGAAAACCGCCGCCATTCTGGCGTGTTCGGCGGCGCCGCCGATATAGTCCTTGCGTGCCGACGGCGTCGGCGAGTGCACGACGAACTCCTCGGTCCGCGGATCATAGGTCGCCGTGGTCTCCAGATTCGCGACATCGCTGCCATGTCCGGACTCGGTCATGGCGAAGCAACCGAGCAGATCCAGCGAGATCAGCTGTTTGATGTACTCCCGGTGCCGTTCGCTGCCGAGATTCTCCACCGCGCCGCCGAACAATCCCCACTGCACACCTGACTTCACCCACAGCGACAGATCCGCGTAGGCCAGCATCTCCAGTCCGACCACCGCCGACCCCGGCTCGCCGGTTCCACCGTTCTCCCGCCGAAATCCCCGCTCGGCGTAGCCAATCGCGGCGATGGCACGCATCTGCTCGAGCACCCGCGCCCGCGCCGCCTTGTAGTCGAGGTAGGGGTCCCCGGTGAACTGCTTTCCCGCCAGCTGGATGCGAGCTTCGTCGCGGACCGCCGCCCAGGGGCCGTCGAGTGCCATGCGTAGGTGATCGGCCGTCGTTGCGGTGCCCGAGGTCATAACCCGACGATAGCCCGTACCGGGGCGGTAAAACGTTGACGCGTCATGTCCACCGAATCCCTTGCTAGAAGCTTGAACAAGCGTTTAATATACTGAACATGTGTTTAATCAACAGCCCGTTTCGCAAGGACCCGCCGACGATCTGACCACCGCGGCCCGCATCCGCGACGCCGCGATCGAGGTCTTCGGCGAACACGGATTCCAGGTCGGAGTCCGCACGATCGCCGCTACCGCCGGCGTCTCCCCCGGGTTGGTCAATCACCACTTCGGTTCCAAGGACGGCTTGCGCGGCGCCTGCGACGACCGTGTTCTACAACTGATCCGCGACGAGAGGTTCAAGGCGATCACGGCACCCTCCGTCGCGAAGGGCATGCTCAACGCCCTCGCCGAGATCGAGTCGTACGGACCGCTGGTCGCCTACATAGTGCGCAGTCTCCAGGCGGGCGGACCGATGGCGAAATCGCTGCTCGATCACATGGTTTCCGACGCCGAGGCGTACCTCGAACAGGGGGTCGAAGCGGGCGCGATCAAACCGAGTCGCGACTCGGCGGCACGCGCCAGATACCTGATATTGCTCAATGTCGGCGCCACCCTGCTGTACATGCAGATGCGCCGGCAACACGGCGAGAAGATCGATTACCGCAAGGCTGTTCGAGAACTCACCGAAGAACTCACCGCACCCGCCCTGGAGTTCTACACCCAGGGCCTCCTCACCGATCCAACGATCTTGGAGACATTCACCAAGGAGAACTGATGTCCGACGTCATCGAAGTCCACGATCTCCGCAAAACCTTCGGACACGTCACCGCACTCGACGGACTGAATCTCACTGTGACCGAAGACGAGATCCACGGATTCCTCGGACCCAACGGTGCAGGCAAGTCGACCACGATCCGGGTACTGCTCGGCATTCTGCGGGCCACCGCGGGCCGGGCTCGGCTCTTCGGCCGCGATCCGTGGGCCGACGCGGTCGCCCTGCACCACGAACTGGCTTATGTCCCCGGCGATGTCACGCTGTGGCCCTCGCTGTCCGGCGGCGAAACCATCGACCTGCTCGCCAGGATGCGGGGCGGCATCAATAAGCAACGCCGCGCCGAACTGATCGACCGCTTCGACCTCGACCCGCGCAAGAAGGCGCGCACCTATTCCAAGGGAAACCGCCAGAAAGTCGCGCTGATCTCCGCGCTGGCCTCCGACGTGCGCCTGCTGCTGCTCGATGAGCCGACCGCGGGCCTCGACCCGCTGATGGAGCAGGTCTTCCGGGAGTGCGTGAACGAGGCGAAGGAGCGCGGCACGACCGTCCTGCTGTCCAGCCACATCCTCTCCGAGGTCGAGGCGCTGTGTGACCGGGTGACCATCATTCGCGCCGGGCGCACAGTCGAGAGCGGCTCATTGTCGGACATGCGCCACCTCTCGCGCACTTCGATCACCGCCGAATTACTCGGCGAACCCGGCGATCTCAGCCGCATCCCCGGCGTGGAGGACATCGAGCGGGACGGCGCCACGCTGCGCTGCCAGGTCGAGGGCGAGCACCTCGGCGAGCTGATCCGGGTGCTCGGCGACACCGGCGTGCGCAGTCTGATCAGCGCTCCGCCCACGCTCGAGGAACTGTTCCTGCGGCACTACCACGTCGACGGCGAGACACCAGAGACCGCTGCGACCATCGGGAAGGTGCGAGCATGACCACCCCCACCACCGACCGCACCGCCGCGGCACCGGCATTCGGCGACTTCAGCGATTTCGCAGGCACCCGGCAGTTGCTGCGGTTATATCTGCGCCGGGACCGGATCGTGCTGCCGCTGTGGACGCTGCTGATCGGTTTGATGCCCGCTTTCCAGATCGCCAGCATCAAGGATCTGTACGACACCCAGGCCGAGCTCGACGGCTTCGCCAGAACCACGGCCGACAGCCCGGCGCTGCTCGCCATGTACGGCCCGGTGTTCAGCTCGCAGCTCGGTTCGATCGGCACCTGGAAAGCAGGAGCCATGTACACCATGATCGCCATCGCCACGGTACTGACGGTGATCCGGCACACCAGGGTCGAGGAGGAGACCGGGCGCGCGGAGCTGGTAGGCGCCACCAGCATCGGGCGGTTTGCCGGGCTCACCACCGCGCTGATCATGACCTATTCCGGCGCGCTGTTCGCCGGAATCGTGTGCGCCTTGTCGCTCTACGGCAACGATCTGCCTGGCGCGGGCTCGCTCGCCTTCGGCGCCGCTCTCGCGGCATCGGGCATCCTCTGGGGTTCCGTCGCCGCGGTGGCGGCCCAGGTGAGCGCGGGCGCGCGGGTGGCGCGCGGCGTGGCGTTCGGCACGCTCGGCGCCGCGTTCGCGCTGCGGGCCGTCGGCGACGCCGGAAACGGTGTGCTGTCCTGGTTTTCGCCGATCGGTTGGTGCCTGCAGATCCGGCCGTACGCGAGCGAGCGCTGGTGGGTGCTGATTCCGCTGTGCGCCGCTGCCGTGCTCGGGACCGCCGCCGCGTACGTACTGCTCGGCAACCGCGACACCGGCTCGGGGCTGCTCGCCGAGCGTCCTGGACCGCCGGCCGCGGCCCCCAGCCTGTCCGGCCCGCTCGGACTGGCCTGGCGGTTACAACGCGGCACGCTGCTGGCCTGGACCGTCGGCTTCACGCTCTATGGCCTGCTGATCGGCGGCGCGGTCAACAGCATCGGCGACATGCTCGACGGCAGCGCCACCATTCGCGACATCGTCACCCGGATGGGCGGCTCCGAGCAGTTGCAGCAGTCGTTCATCACCTATGCCGTTGCGATGCTCGCCGCGGCCGCGTCGGCCTACTCGATCTCCGCCGCCCTGCGGCTGCACGACGAGGAGTCCAGCGCACGCGTCGAGGCCACGCTGTCCGGCGCGGTCGGCCGCTCCCGATACGCGCTCAGCCATATCGGTTTCGCGGTACTCGGTCCTGCGGCAGCGCTGCTGGTCGCCGGTGCGTCGATCGGCGTCGTGTACGGCTCCTCGGCGGGCGATCTGGGTACGAAGTTGCCGCAGTCGATCGGCGCGGCGGCCGTGCAGCTGCCCGCGGTCTGGGTGGTCACCGGCATCGCGGTGGCCCTGTACGGTCTCGCGCCGCGGTTCACACCGGTGGCGTGGGGCGTGCTCAGCGCCATGGTGGTGCTCTACTTCGTCGGCTCCCTGGACGGGCTGCCGCAGTGGATGGTGGATCTGGTGCCTTACATCCATCCGCCGAAGCTGCCCGGTTCGGAGTTCCAGGCGCAGCCGGTGCTGTGGTTACTCGGAATCGCCGCGATCCTGCTCAGCGTCGGTGTCGCCGCCTTCCGCAGGCGCGACCTGCGCTGATCAGCCCGATCTTGTGGCCCGCGCGTTGTGCGGGCCACTTCCCGTGGTGGGGCAGTACGACTCGCGCCACGAAGACTCGAGCAATACGGTCGTCGGGAACCGTAGCGTGCCGTGTAATACAGCAGGCGATACACAATTGACGAGGACCATGCTGAGATTCACCACGTTCACCGCCGTGCTCACCACCTGCCTGATCGGTGCGGCACTCGCCGCTCCGAGCGCCTCGGCACAGCCGAACCACTCCGAACAGACCGTGCAGTACGCACCGACCATGCTGATTTTGGACGCCTCCGGATCGATGCAGCGGCCGGACCCGGCGGGCACCATGATGGACGCCGCCAAGACCGCGGTCCGCACGTTCGTCGACGCCGCGCCCGCCGAGTCGAAGGTGGGGCTCGTCACCTACGGCACCAGCACCGGCAACACCGAGGCGGAGAAAACCACGGGATGCCGGGACGTACAGATGTTGCACCGCCCCGACACCCTCGACCGGACCGCACTGATCTCCGCAGTCGACCGCATCCAGGCCCGCGGCTGGACCCCGATGGGCACCGCACTGCGCCAGGCCGCCGACGCTCTCCCCGGTTCCGGCCCACGCTCGGTCGTGCTGGTTTCCGACGGCGACGACACCTGCGCCCCGCCCGACCCGTGCGAGGTGGCGCGAGAGGTGAAGCAGCGCGGCGTCGACCTGATCATGCATGCGATCGGCTTCGCGGTGGACACCAAGGCCCGCGCCCAGCTGACCTGCATGGCACAGGCCACCGGCGGCACCTACACCGACGCGGCGGACGGCAACGCGCTGAAGCGGATCCTGCCCCGGGTGAGCGCCGCCGCGCTGCGCAACTATCAGGCCGCGGGCACGCCGATCACCGGCACCGCAGGCTACGACAGCGCACCCGTCGCCACACCCGGCCAGTACCTGGACACCATCGGCCAGCGGGAGACCCGGTACTGGGCAGTCGACGTTCCCGCCGGTGCCACCGCGTATTTCAGTGGTACCGTCTCCTTTCCGCGGCTGCCGGGCATCGGATCCGTCGATGACATCAACGTCCTCGACCTACGCGTGTACGGTGCGGACGGCCGGGACTGTAACGCCTTCGAATTCGAACAAGCCACCAGTTCCAGTGATGGCGTTGCGCTCACCGTCGCCAGCACCTGGGACGGAGCGACCAAGGAGCGCACGGGCAAAACGAGCGCCGACAAATGCACAGGGGGCGGCCGGTATTACTTCGCACTGAAGTGGGACAAGGTCTCCGCGGGAGTGCCCGAGCGACTACCCCTCGAACTGCTCGTCGGCATCGAGCCCGCGGTCACCGACGGCGGACCGGTGGCGGCGCTCCCGCCCACAAGCTTCAGCGAGCCCACCGGCACGGGCACGCCGGTTACCGGCGGGGGATCGTTCAACACCGCAGCCACACTCGACGGCGGCGGTCGCTACACCGACACCATCCAGCGGGGAGAGTTCGTGTTCTACCGGGTCCGGCTCGACTGGGGCCGCGGTCTGGCATATCAGGTGCATTTCGCGGGGAACGACCGACACGGACTCGACGACGTGTCCAATATCCGCACTACTCTCTACAGCCCGATCCGGGAGGCCATAGACTCCGATTTCACGTCGTACACCGGTAGTGACGAAGTGTTGCCAACGGACAAGGCGATAGCCACGGTGCCTATCCGCTACCACAACCGCGACGCCGGCCAGGCCGACATACGAAAGCAGTCCGTGGCCGGTTGGTACTACATCGCGGTGAAGGTTGGGTCCACGTTCACCGAGAAGGGACAACAACAGCCGCTATCCATTCGATTGGATCTCACCGTCACCGGCAATCAGGAGGGCGGGCCGCAGTATTCGACCAGCGTCGTCGACGGCGTCTTCGGCGAGAATTCCGCGCCGAAGCCCGGCAAATCCATGACGAGTGCGAGCGGCGGAACGAGCGCGGAAGCCACCGCCGAGGCGGAATCGTCGCAGAGCTGGGTCCTCCCCGCAGCGCTCGGCGCCGTCGTCGTGGTCGTGGTCGGCGTGATCGCGGGTTTGGTGGTGGTCCGCAGGCGAGGTCAGGGGCGAGGAACCCGATAGTGCCCGTGGTGTTATTGGGCTTCTTCGATTCCGAGTTTCCCCGCCAGCCGCATGAGGTAGGCCCTGACGTCGTCCGCTGACCGGTCGGGCAGTCCGAAAACCACTTCGGTGACGCCGAATTCGGCCCACTGCGTCAGCTGCGCCGCGTCGTGCCGACCGGCGAGGGCGACGATCTCGGGAGTGCCCGCGCGATCGTGCTCCCGCCAGATCCGATGCAGAAGTGCGATTTTGTCGCCCAGACCGTCCTCGGTGGGGGTCGTGATCCACCCGTCGGCGTTCTTCGCCAACCATGTGAAGGTCTTCTCGGTCCCGGCAGCACCGAGCAGCACCGGGATTCGCTTCCGCACCGGCTTGGGCCAGGACCAGCTGGCGCCGAAGGACACGAATTCCCCATCGAAGCTGGCTTCCTCCTCGGTCCACAGGGCCCGCATGGCGTCCAGATGCTCGCGCAGCACAGTCCTTCGCTTGCCCGCGGGCACGCCGTGGTGGGCCAGCTCGTCGGTGTTCCACCCGAATCCCACACCGAGGCTGACCCGGCCGCCGGACAGATGGTCCAGCGAGGCGATGGTCTTGGCCAGCGTGATCGGATGATGTTCGGCGGGCAGCGCCACCGCGGTGGACAACCCGATGCGACTGGTCACGGCGGCCGCCGCGCCGAGCGCCACCCAGGGGTCGAGGGTGCGCAGGTACCGGTCGTCGGGCAGGCTCGCGTCGCCGGTGCGCGGATGCGCCGCCGCGCGGACCACCGGGATATGGGTGTGCTCGGGCACATAGAACGTGTCGAAACCGGCACGTTCGGCGGCCACCGCCGCATCCGCGGGGCTGATTCCCCGATCGCTGGTGAACAACACGATTCCATACCGCACCGTACACGCTCCCATCGCCGAAATTAGAACAAGTTCTACCACGGTTGGCGAGACCGACCAAGAGCCTCCGCAAGACCGACACGCCCGCCGTGACGCGCCCGGATGCCAAGGACACGCACAATGACTAGGTTCGCGGTCATGGGTCCTGACGCATTTTCCGGAGGCGACATCACCGCCGAGCGAGTCGACCACCTCGGCTGGCGCCGTGGGCTCCGCCTGCGGCGGGCCCGCCGGATTCCCGTCGTCAGCCAAGCCGTCGGTTTGCTCGTCGCGGACCGTCAGGCGACCGCGGACACTATTGTCTCGGCGCCGACGCCGCTACAGCCGATCGACCTCACCGACGACGCCCGCGTCGCCGAGGTCCTCGATCTCGCGGTCCGCGTCGGCGAAGTGGTGCTCGCCTCCGGCACCGGCGTCGTCGACACCACGACGACGGTACGATTCATCGCCGCCACCTACGGCCTGTCCCGCTGCAGCGTTGATGTCACCTACGACGCCATCAGGATCTGGGCCGACCGCGGACGGCAGCTGCCACCGGCAAGCGCCGCTCGGATCGTGCATTACCGGTCCCTGGATTTCACGCGCCTCGCCGCGGTAGACCGGCTGACCCGACGGATCCGCAACGAGCTGATCCCACCGGACGAGGCGCGCGCCGCTCTCGACGCGATCACCTCGGCCCCGCACCCCTATCAGCGCTGGACCGCCACCTTCGCCTGGTCGCTCATGGCGGCGGCGATCGCGGCACTGCTCGGCGGCGGCGCCCTCGTCGCGGCCGTCAGTTTCGCCAGCACCGCGGCGATCGACCGCACCAACCGGGTGCTCAATCGCTACGGCCTGCCGTTCTTCTTCCAGCACGTGGTCGGCGGCGCGATCGCGGCGATACCGGCCATCGTGCTGGCCACCCTGGCCGCCCGGCTGCACATCGACGTCGACCCCACCCTGATCATCGCGGCGGGAATCACCGTGCTGCTCAGTGGATTACAACTGGTCGGCTCGGTACAGGACGCGATCACCGGCGCGCCCATCACCGCGACCGCCCGCATGCTCGAGGTGATGATGATGACCGGCGGGATCATCGCGGGTATCGCGCTGACGCTGCGCATCGCCGATCTGGTCGACGCCACCGTGCCGCCGGTCTACCTCAGCTCCGCCCGCGACATCACCGACCTGCCGATGAAGATCATGGCGGGCGCCATCGCGGCGCTGGCCTTCGCGCTCGCCTGCTATGCCGAACGTCGCGCCCTCGCCGCCGCCGCGGGCAGCGGCGCCGCGGGCACCATCTGCTTCCTGCTCGCGCAACAAGCCGGGTTCGGTCCGGTGATCTCCTCCGCCGTCGCCGCGACGCTGGTCGGCCTGGCCGGTGGTCTGATGGCCCGCCGGGCGCTGACTCCTCCGCTGGTCGTCGCGGTCGCGGGCATCACCCCGCTGCTACCCGGTCTCAAGGTCTATCGAGGTTTGTCCGCGCTACTCAACGACGAACTGTTGATCGGAGCCAACCAACTACTCGCGGCGGTCGGCGTCGGCTGCGCGCTGGCGGCGGGCGTCACCCTCGGCGAATGGTTCGACCGGACCGTCCGCCGGCCACAGATACTGCGGCGATTCGGCTCGCTGCGCCGCCCGACCGTGCGGCGTCGCCGCCGGTCGGCGCCGGTTCAGTGAACGGCAAGATACGTATAAGACCCGCACCCACCCGGTACCCTCGTATCGGTTGATCGGGTAGCCGAATATTGTGGCCAAGGGGAGGTGGTTCGGGACATGGCGCAGGCAGTCCCATTCTCGACCCAGATTCGCCGCGCCACCGAGCGGCAGCACGCGGAGGCGGAAAGCTCCCGGTTCATGAGCGACATGCTCGGCGGAGCGCTCGGCGTCGATTCGTATCACCGCTACACCGCCCAGCTCTGGTTCATCTATCGCGCGCTCGAGGGCCGCTCGGACGCGCTGGCCGACGACCCGATCGCCGGACCGTTCATCCGGCCCGAGCTCGCGCGCACCGTCGAACTCGAGCGCGACCTCGCCCACCTCATCGGTTCCGAGTGGTGCGCAGGCCTCGAACCGCTGCCCGCGACCGCCGCCTACGCCGAGCGTATCGACGAGTGCGCCCGTAACTGGCCCGCCGGCTACATCGCCCACCACTACACCCGCTACCTCGGTGACCTATCCGGCGGACAGGTCATCCGCGGCACCGCGGAGAAGCTGTGGAACCTGTCCCACCGCGGCGACGGTGTGCGCTTCTACGTGTTCGACGGCGTCGGCAACCCGGCGGCGTTCAAGCGGGAGTATCGCGGCCTGCTCGACCGGCTGCCACTCGACGATCTGGAGCGCCGCCGCATGCTCGATGAGGGCCGGCGCGCCTTCGCGATGAACACCGCGGTCTTCCAGGAGTTGGCCGAGCAGTTCCCGGCCGCCCAGTAGGCGGCGTCCCGCCGCGGCGGGTGACAGAGACCCGGAGAATCAATCGACCCGGGCCGTGGCTGCGAACAGCGAGTCGGGGTCCCTTCGGCGGGTGCGGATTCCGCAGTGCCCGGCGTGGACAGACGCGGCGTGAGACAGTCGTGACATGAGAGCGCGCCGTCGTATCGCCGTGGTTCTTGTCGGTCTTGTGGGTCTGGTCGGGGGATGCGGCCGGACGTCCGATGCCGGCGGAGGGCCTGCCTCCTCGACGGCGCTACGAGTGGTGCCATTGGTTTCGACGAATGATCTGCCTGCGCCGCATCCCGACGAGGTGCACCTGTTCGGCTTCAACGACCTGCACGGAAACTTACAGCCGCCGGGCGGGTCGACCGGGAAGATCGCGGGATACGACGCGGGCGGGGCGGCGTATCTCGCCACCCACCTGGGGCGCTTGCAGGCCGCGTATCCGGCGAGCGCCGTGGTGGCGGCCGGAGACAACATCGGGGCCAGTCCCCTGATCTCCGGGCTGTTCCACGACGAGCCGACTATCACCTTCATGAACAGCGTCGGGGTGGCCGCGTCGTCGGTGGGCAACCACGAATTCGACGACGGTGTAGTGGAACTGGGGCGGATCCAGCAGGGCGGTTGCGCCCCGGACGGCTGCTCGCCCGGTGCGCCGTTCACGGGCGCGAGATTCCCGTATCTGGCCGCGAATGTTGCGGACGCGCGAGGCGACCTGCCGCCCGCGCTGCGCCCGTGGATACTGCTCCGGGTGGGCGGGCACAAGATCGGCATAGTTGGGACGGTCACGCCCGACACGGCGAATATTGTTCTGCCCGAAGGCATTCGCGGTTACACCTTTGGCGACGAAGCCGACGCGGTCAACCGCTACGTGCCCGAGGTGAAGGCGGCGGGCGCGGAGACGATCGTGGCCCTGATACATGATGGTGGCGTCCAGCGACCGGGCAAGGACGCACCACTCGACTACAACGGATGCGCCGACATCACACCGAACGTCACCGGTATTGCCGAGCGGGTCGACCAGGCGGTGCGCGCGGTGATCACCGGCCACAGCCATCAGCCCTACGTGTGCACGATCGGCGGGAAGGTGGTGACTCAGGCCGCTTCGTACGGGCGGCTCATCACCGACATCACCCTGCGCTTCGGCGCCGACGGGGTGCAGGCTTCCGCGATCAACCGAGTAGTGTCTCGCGAAGTCACACCGGACACCTCGACAAACGCGCTCATCGACTTCTTCACCGAGCAGTCCCGCTCCCGCGCCGACCGCGTAGTCGGCGCGACCGCGGACACTCTTCCGCACGAACCGGGCCCTGCGGGTACGTCACCGCTCGGTGACGTGATCGCCGATTCCATGCTGTCGGTCACCGCGGGCCCCGCGGCGGCCGTCGCCGCGTTCATGAATCCTGGGGGTGTGCGCGCCGATCTGGAGGCTGGTCCGATCACCTACGGCGACATCTTCACCGTGCAGCCGTTCGGCAACCAGGTCGTCACGCGCACGCTCACCGGTACTCAGATCCTGCGCCTGCTCGAACAGCAGTGGGCCGATGTGAGCAAGCCGACTGTCCTGTCCCTCGCCGGCATCACCTACACCTACTCCGACACGGCCCCCACGGGCGCGAAGGTGATCGCCGACAGCGTCCGCGTCGCGGGACAGCCGCTCAACCCGGTCGCTGCCTACCGCATCACCACCAACAGCTTCCTCGCCTCCGGCGGCGACGGTTTCACCGTTTTCGCAGAGGGAACCGACAATGCCCCGGGCCCAACGGATTTGGATGCCTTCGAAGCGTTTCTCCGCGACAGACCGCCGCTGCAGGCGCCCCCCGCCCGGGTCGAGAAGAAGTAGCGGCACCGAAACGCCGCCAGATTACTGGACACTCGACCAGAATTCGGATAACTGGAAATCTTTGTAACACACACCCTTTGACCTGGGCAGACGGTGACCATTCCCACAGCCAGACCGGACCATGATCGCTTGCTCGCATTACGCGCGGTCGGTTACTGTTCAGTAATAAGTCAGGACGAAGGTGTTCCTACTTTCGGCCCGACGGACTGTCATGGGGGCCGAATCCAAGCTGTCCGCATCCACTGCCGCATGCCGGATGACTTGTGCGACAACATGGTTCGAGCGAACGGCAGGAGAGGGCGATGGCTTCCTACATCGTTACAGGCGGTACCGGATTCTTGGGCCGGCGGGTGGTGCAGGATCTCCTGGATCGCGATCCCGAGGCGATCGTGCACGTGCTGGTGCGCGAGGCCTCGCTGGCGAAATTCACCGAACTCGCAGCGGGTTGGCATGGCGGCGAGCGCGTCTTCGCGCTGATCGGCGACCTCACCGCCGACGGACTCGGCCTGGCCTGCGAAGCGCCGCCGGCCGACCACATCATCCACCTCGGCGCCGTCTACGACATGACCGCCGACGAGGACACCGCGCACGCCGCGAACGTCGCGGGCACCCGCTCGGTCCTGGCGCTGGCCCGCGAGTTGGACGCGGTACTGCACCACGTCTCCTCCGTCGCCGTGGCGGGCGATCACAAAGGCAAGTTCTTCGAAGAGGACTTCGATCTCGGACAGCAGCTGACCTCGCCGTATCACCGCACAAAATTCGTCGCCGAGAAGCTCGTTCGCGAGTCGCGCGGCGTGCGCTGGCGGGTGTACCGGCCCGCGATCATCGTGGGCGATTCCCGCACCGGCGAGATGGACAAGATCGACGGCCCGTACTATTTCTTCGCCGCCATCGCCAAGCTCGGCGCACTGCCGACCGACCTGCCGGTACCTCTGCCCGATCTCGGCGCGACCAATATCGTCCCGGTCGACTACGTCTCCGCCGCCATGGTCGAGCTGGTCCGCCGCCCCGGCCTGGACGGCCGCACGTTCCACCTGGTCAACCCGGTGCCGCAGCCGTTCAGCGAGATCTATGGCGCACTCGCCGCCGCGGCGGGCGCACCCTCCGGCGTCGGCCCGGTGCCCGGCAGCGGCCTCGCACTCAGCGGGCTCGCGCAGATCCCCGGCGTCCCCGCCATACGCGATTTCCTGTTGGAGCAGTTGGGCATTCCCGCCGAGGTCGCGCCGCACACGTCGTTCTCGGCCGATTTCATCAGTGATTCCACCCGCGCCCAGCTGCGCGGCGCAGGCCTGACCGTGCCGTCGTTCGACAGCTACGCCGAGCGCCTGTGGCAGTACTGGCGCGACCATCTCGATCCGCAGCGCGGCCGCGTGTCCCTCACCGGTGATCCGCTCGCGGGCCGGGTCGTTCTCATCACGGGCGCCTCCTCCGGCATCGGTCTGGCCACCGCGCACGCGGTCGCCCGGCGCGGCGCCACGGTGCTCATGGTCGCGCGCGGACATGACGACTTGGCCGCCGCCGCCGACGCGGTGCGCGTGGAAGGCGGTGTGGCGCATGCCTATCCCTGCGATATCACCGACTCCGAGGCGGTCGAGAAGCTCGTGCAGTGCGTGCTCGACGACCACGGCCACGTCGACTACCTGGTGAACAACGCCGGCCGCTCGATCCGTCGTTCCGTGCTGAACTCGACCGACCGGATGCACGATTTCGAGCGCACCATGGCGGTGAACTACTTCGGCGCTGTGCGGCTCATCCTCGGATTGCTTCCGTCGATGCGGGCACGCCACTTCGGACATGTGGTCAACATCTCCTCGATCGCGGTGCAGACCAAGGTGCCCCGGTTCGCCGCGTATGTGGCGAGCAAGTCGGCGCTGGACAACTTCAGCGAGATCGCTGCGGTCGAGAACCGTGATGCCGGAGTCACGTTCACCTCGGTGCGGATGCCGCTGGTGCGCACACCGATGATCGCGCCGACCGACCTGTACCGTGCGCTTCCGGTTCCCGACCCGGAGCGGGCGGCCGCCATCGTGATCCGCGCGCTGGAGGACCGTCCGCATCGGATCGACACCCCGGTCGGCACTTTCGCCCAAGCGGTCGAGCTGCTGATGCCGTCGGTGAAGCGCCGGATCATGCACCAGGGCTTCCGCCTGTTCGGGGAATCCCGCGCGGCGCAAGGCGACACGGACCCCGCGACCATGAAGCCCGCCGCTGCGGACGCGCGGCACAGCCGCATGCCCCTCGCTGTGCTCGCCCCGGTCATCATGCCGCTCATGGCCCTGCCCGGGCCCGCGGCGCGCGTCGCCCGCATCGTCCCGGGGTTGCAGTGGTAGGCACGGGATGATCGGACGATGACCGAAGGCATTGTCAAGTTCTTCCGCGCCGAGAAAGGCTGGGGCGCCATCGCGTCGGCCGAGTTGCCCGACGGGCACGACGCATGGGTGCACTATTCCGCCATCGAGGACACGGGGTTCCGGGCACTGCAGGCGGGCGATCGCGTCGAATTCCACTACGAGGCCGCCAGACAGGACAGCTTTCGTTTTCGAGCCACCCGAGTCAGGAAGCTGTGAGCCCGGCACAAGTGACTCCCGCACACAACGGTGGTGGCCGATAGGCCACCACCGCGCGCGAATTTCCCGGTTCGGGTTTCACACCCGGCGCGTCGCGAACTCCACGGCAGGCCACATGGCCCACCCATAGTTCGTGAGCGCGATCGGGTCGATCCCGCCGTCGCCGGGTGACGCCTGTCAGAGGCAATCACCCGGCTATATACGCGAAAGTAAGAATGCGCCTGGAAGGCGTCAAGGAAATCGACCCGACCGATACGGACTCAGCGCCGAATCGTGTTCTGCGGCACTTTTCCTAAGACCGTGTCTTACGTGGTTGTGATTCGGTTCTGCTGCGTCGGATCCGGTTGTGCTGCATGATGTTCGACTTGTGGTAGACGAGTTGTCGAAACGCCTTGTCCCGGACGAGTTGTGGGCTCTGGCCGAGCCGCTGTTACCGGAATTCAATTC
>NZ_JBFRFQ010000010.1:0-171591 GCF_052114905.1 Nocardia sp. 2TAF39 | reverse complement strand
CGCCAACCGCGACGACTCCGCCCGCGACCATGCGACAAGCTGGTCCCGCTCGTCACCGGCCAGTACGAACTCGACATCACTACGCCCGAAACCCGCCACCCCAACACCATAGATAATTAGAGCTGCAATTTCGGGACCGACACACTAGAGCGTCACCGTCGACGGTCGGTCTGCTTCGGGTGACCGGTACCAGCGAGTGGCAGGTACAGAATCCGGTTGGAATCATCTATCGCGTACCAGATTCGGCCACCGCCGGAGTTCAGCGGTTTGCCAGTTCGGCGAGTTGGAAGGCCAGGCGGTAGCGAAAGGCTGGGATTCGGGCCAGTGTCGAGAGCATCAGGTTGCGAAGCATGCGTGCGGGGCGCGGACGCACGGTCGCCATCTTCGTCATCCGGTCGGTGAACGAGACGACGCCGAGCGCAATGGGGCGGCGGGTCGTTTCATAGGTGTCCAGCAGCGTGTCCGGCTCGCCCGCCAGTACCCGCGCCAGCAGCGGGCCGAGCGCGGCCGCGTCCTGGATGCCGGTGTTCATGCCTTGGCCGCCCGCGGGGCTGTGCACGTGGGCGGCGTCGCCCGCGAGCAGGATGCGGCCCGCGCGGTAGTGGTCGGCGACCCGGTGGTGCACCCGGAAGCGCGAGCTCCACAGCACCTCGCGGACTTTCACCTCGCCGCCGGGGCCGCGCTTGTCCAGGATGTTCTGGATGTCCTCGACGGTCGGGTGCTCGGGCGCCGTCTCCAAGGTGGCCACCACGCGATAGCGGTTGGGTTCGTGATCGTCCGGCAGTGGCGCGACCACGGTGACGCCTTCCGGCGAAAGATGCAGCGCCACTTCGTCGCGGGCGATCGGCCAGTCCATCCGCACATCGGCAAGGACGAAGGATTCCGCGTAGGTGGCACCGGTGAACCCGATGCCGGCCGCTTCGCGAACGATGCTGTGCATGCCGTCGGCGCCGATCACGTAGTCGGCGCGGATGCTGCCCTCTGCGCCTGCCGCATCGGTGTATTCGACTGTGACCCCGTCTGTTTCGCCGGTAACCCGGGTGATCACGTAGGGCCGGTGCACCTCGCCGCCCGCCTTGCGCAGGCGCTCCAGCAGGACTGCCTCGGTGGTGTCCTGCGGAGTCATCAAGGTGTATGGGTAGCGCGTCGGGAGTCCGTCGAACGGGATGGTGGCCAGTGTGTGGCTGCTGTCGTGAACGGTGAAACGAGGTACGACGATGCCTGTCGCGACGAGTTCCTCGGCGATGCCGAACTGCTCGAGGACCTCCAGTGTCCTGGCGTGCACGACTGCGGCGCGCGAGGTGTTCGCGCCTTCGGTGAGCCGGTCGAGTAGGACGAAGTCCACGCCCGCGTCGGCCAAAGTGATGGCGGCGGTCAGCCCGGCGGGCCCCGCACCGACGATCACCACGGAAGTGGTGGGAGGCAACGGGTTCGGGATGGTGTCCATCGGAACTCCTCGTGTCAACGTCTGTAGGCCAACGATTGTTGGCATAACTGTATCTCCACCCGAACAGGGAAGTCAACAGTTGTTGGCCTACACTCGTTGGCATGACCGTCGAGCCTGATCACGCCCCCGTGCGCCGCTCGGACGCGACGCGTGCCGCGATTCTGGAGGCCGCCCGCTCCCGCTTCGCCGCCGAGGGCTTCCGCAAGGCGACCATCCGCGCCATCGCCGCCGATGCGGACATCGATCCGTCCATGGTCATGCGGTACTTCGGCAGCAAGGACGGCCTGTTCGCGGCGGCCGTCGACATCGCTCTCGACCTGCCCGATCTCGCCACCGCCGACCCGAGCGGCTTGGGTGAACTACTGATTCGCCGCTTCCTGACCCTCTGGGAAGAACCCCCGGGCAACGAGGTCATGCTGACCCTGCTGCGCTCCTCGGTCACGGACGACGCAGTGACCGAACGCTTTCGCGGCGTCTTCGCCGAACAGGTGCTCCCAGCGGTCCTCCGCTTCGGTAGCCCCGCCGACGCGCCCCGCCGCGCCGGTCTGATCGTGACCCAACTTCTCGGGTTGGCCCTGTGCCGCTATGTGCTCGGCCTACCGCCCGTTGTCGCCCTCTCGCGGGACGAGCTCGTCCGCGATATCGCTCCCACGCTGCAGCAATATCTGGCATCCACCCTTGGTGGTCCCGAATAGCGGAAGTGATGCGTGAGACGGCGACTTGTCGATAGTCGGGGGCGCCCGCGAGCAGCTCGGGCGATTGGCCACGCCCCGTCCACTCGGCGGCGGGCTGTCCAGGCTCGGCATTCAGCGTGACACGCAACGCTCCATCGCTGCCTGATGTCGATTCCGGTCGATTGAAACCGGCCGGTGTTATGCGGTACCACGCGGTACCATCGAGTAATGGCTGGTCTGAACATCCGGTTTTCCGAGGCGGAGTTGGCTGCTTTGCGCGAACGCGCTGAAGCGGAGGGCCGCAGCATGCAGCAGTTCGTCCACGACGCGGTCATCAAGGCGATCAACGAGCATTCCAGACTGTTCAACGAGGCTGCTGATCACGTCTTGCAAGTCAGTGAGGAGTTGAACCGGAGGCTGGCCTGATGGAGTACCTGACGCTGCCCGAACTGCTGAATCTCGCTGAGCGGTTGGGCACTCCGGCGGTCCGTGACTACGGCCTGCTCGATTCTGCTCTTGCTCGACCGCAGTCCAGCGTGTTCGGCCAGGACGCCTATCCGGATGTGTGGCAGAAGGCTGCCGCGCTGATGGAATCGATCGCGTGCAACCACGGCCTGATCGATGGCAACAAACGATTGGCCTGGTACGCGAGTTGGGTTTTCCTGCAGATCAACGGTCATCGGCTGGGCCCACGTTTCGACGTCGATGACGCCGAGCGATTCGTGCTGGCGGTATGCCAGGGTGAGCTCGAGGTATCGACGATCGCCGAACACTTGGCGAAGTTCGAAGGCTGACGGTCCGGACACGAGAATCGGCCCGCAGTCAAGATGCCATGCGGGCCGACTCGATTGATCTCGGCTATGTGGCCAGTAGCGCGCCGAGTGCGCGCAGGTGATCGGTGCCCGCGCCGAGGGCGAACTCGTTGTGCTTCGCCGCCGTGAAGTAGTTGTGCACGATATGGTCGCGGTCGATGCCGACGCCGCCGTGCACGTGGACGACGGTGTGCGCGACTCGGTGGCCCGCGTCGGCGGCCCAGAACTTGGCGGTGTGCACGGCCTCGGCCGCGGGCAGGTTCTCCGACAGCAGCCACGCGGCCTGGGTCACGGCAAGGCGCAGGCCCTGGACGTCGATGTAAGCGTCGGCGAGGCGCTGGGCGACGGCCTGGAAGCTGCCGACTGCCTTGCCGAACTGCTCACGCTCCCTTGCGTACTCGGCGACCAACTCGAGCGCCCGCTCCACCGTCCCGAGTTGCAGGGCGCTCAGGCCCAGCCACGCGCGGGTGAGGATCCAGTCCAGGATCTCGGCGCCGTCGGCCACGCCGCCGATCAGTTCGGCGGGCGTATCGGTGAATTCGACCGCGAACTCCGGGCTGCGGTCGACCACCTGCTGGGCCGTCACGGTCGCGGCAGCGGGATCGACGAGGAAGACCGCCGTTGCGCCGGACACCGTGGCGGGAACCAGGATGCGCTCGGCTCGGTCGGCGAAGGGCACGGTGGTCTTGGCGCCGGTGAGCCGCCAGCCGCCGTCGGTCTCGACCGCGGTGGTGGTCGGCTGGGCGGGCTCCCAGTTGTGCTCCTCGGCCAGCGCCGCGGTGAGGACGATGCTGCCCGCACCGGCCCGGGCGGATAGATCTTGTTGCGTCGCATCGCCGAACCGGGCCAGCGCGCCCGCACCGACGACGATCGACCACAGATACGGCACAGCCGCGACATGCTTGCCCAGCTCACGCAGGATGGCGGTCTGTTCGAGCGGGCCGAGGTCGCTGCCGCCGACCGACTCGGGCAGAGCCGCCGCGAGCACGCCGGTCTCGGCGAGCGAACTCCACAGCGTCTCGTCGAACCGCTCGGTGTTCTTTCCCGTCCCACCGCCCTCGCCAGCGGTGTCGAGTTCGCGCAGCCGGTCGGCGGTGACCAGCTTGCCGCACACCTCGCCGGTCAGCCGAGCGAGATCCAGTTGCGCTTCGGTGGGAGTGAAATCCATGGGGTTTACCTGCTTTCGATCAGCGCGCCGCGGCAGGCTGCTTGAGGGCGGTCATGGCGATGATGTCGCGCTGGACCTCGTTGGTGCCGCCGCCGAAGGTCAGGATGAGCGCGGCCCGGTGCATCCGCTCCAGCCGTCCGCGCAGTTCGGCGCCGGGGGAGTCCTGGCGTAGATAGGCCTGCGGGCCCAGGACCTCCATGAGCAGCCGATAGGCCTCGGTGGCCAGCTCGGTGCCGTACACCTTGCAGGTCGAGGCGTCCCATGGCCGCGGAGCCGCGTCGCCGCCCGCGTCGGCCCGGCTGGCGATCTCCCAGTTCAGCAGCTTGAGGTACTCGACTTTGGCGTGCACCTTGGCGAGGTTGAGCTGGACCCATTCCCGGTCGATCACCCGCGAGCCGTCGCTGGCCTTGGTGCTGCCGGCCCACTCCACGGTCTGACGCAGGGCCAATGCCAGCGGCGCGGCCGAGGTGAGCGCGACGCGCTCGTGGTTGAGCTGGTTGGTGATCAGCGCCCAGCCGCCGTTCTCCTGGCCGACCAGCGCGCTCGCGGGCACCCGGACGTCCTGGTAGTAGGTCGCACTGGTGTCCGGGCCCGCCATGGTGTGTACAGGGGTCCAGGAGAAGCCCTCGGCCGTTGTCGGCACGATGAGCATGCTGATGCCCTTGTGCTTCTTGGCTGTCGGATCGGTGCGCACGGCCAGCCAGACGTAGTCGGCGTAGGCGATCAGGCTTGTCCACATTTTTTGGCCGTTGATCACGTAGTCGTCGCCGTCGCGCACGGCGGTGGTGCGCAGGCTGGCCAGATCGGTGCCCGCGCCCGGCTCGGAATAGCCGATGGCGAAGTGCAGTTCACCGGCCGCGATCTTGGGGAGGAAGAACTTCTTCTGCTCCTCGCTGCCGTAATGCATGATCGTCGGCGCGACCGAGTTGATGGTCAGGAACGGCACCGGCGCGCCCGCGATCGCGGCCTCGTCGGTGAAGATCAGCTGGTCCATGGTCGGGCGGTCCTGGCCGCCGTACTCCTTGGGCCATCCGAGCGCCAGCCAGCCGTCGTGGCCCATCTCCTGGACGACCTCGCGGTAGACGTTGCCCTGCCCGTACTCGCCGGTCTGCGCGCTCAGCGCCGCTCGGCGCTGCGGGGTGATGAGCCGCGCGAAGTAGTCGCGCAGCTCCGCGCGTAGCTCCTCCTGTTGCGGCGTGTACGCAATGCGCATGGCAATACCTCATGGGGGATGGTCAGCCGACGGATCTTGCGGAGTCGGCGAGGTGGGTAGGACCGAGCCTTCGTCGTTTCGGGTTCTCTCGATCATTGCATATCGACTGAAACATGTTCCAGTATTGGGAGTGGAACGGGTCGATGGAGACCCGGGCGGTCGCCTCGGCTTGTTAGGCTTCGAGTACAGCGGTGGTAAAGGAGTTCTCATGAAGATCAGTGTCGATCCGGACCAGTGCGAAGCGAACGGGATCTGCGTCGGAATTGCCCCCGACGTGTTCGAACTCGACGACGAGGACGTGCTGCGCATCGCGGACGCCGAGGTGTCCGCCGATCGGCTCGCCGCGGTGGAGGATGCCGTCGCGCAATGCCCGAAGGCGGCGCTGCGTCTGCAGTAGCCCGACCCTTGCCGGAAGTTGGAACACGTTCTAAAGTCGGCCGCGTGAGCAATGATCTGAGCCTTGCGGGCCGAGTGGCAATCGTAACCGGCGCCGGCGCCGGACTTGGGCGTGCCGAAGCGCTCGCGCTGGCCGGGGCGGGCGCTTCGGTCGTGGTCAACGACTTGTCGGAATCGGACGCGGTCGCCGATACCCTCGCCGAGATCCGCGCGCTGGGGGCCAAGGCGGAGTTCGTCGCCGGCAGCATTGCCGAGCGCCCCACCGCCGACGCGCTGATCGGCACCGCCGAGGAAGCCTTCGGCTCGGTCGACATCGTGGTCAACAACGCGGGTATCACCCGCGACCGAATGCTGTTCAATATGTCCGACGAGGACTTCGACGCGGTGCTCGCGGTGCACCTGCGCGGTCATTTCCTGTTGTCGCGCAACGCGGCCGCCTATTGGCGCGGCAAGTCCAAGGAGGCGGGCGCGCCGATCTACGGCAGGCTGGTCAACACTTCCTCGGAGGCGGGGCTACTCGGACCGGAGGGGCAGGCCAACTATGGCGCCGCGAAGGCGGGCATCACCGCACTCACCCTCTCGGCCGCGCGGGCGCTGTCGCGCTACGGCGTGCGCGCCAACGCGATCGCGCCGCGGGCGCGGACCGCGATGACGGAAGCGGTGTTCAGCGCCGCCCCCGAGGGGGAGATCGACCCGCTGTCGCCCGATCATGTGGCCCGGCTGGTCGCCTATCTCGCTTCGCCCGCCGCCGACGCGGTCAACGGGCAGCTGTTCGTGGTGTACGGGGGAATGGTCGCGCTCATGGCGGCACCGGTCGTGGAGCGCCGGTTCGACGCCGCGGGCGGTCGGTGGTCGGCGGGCAACCTGGCGGACACGTTGAGTGGCTATTTCGCTGAGCGCCCGGCCGGGCAGACATTCTCGGCCTCCTCGCTCATCGATCTGGGATGAGCCGCTCGGCGGCGGCTGCTGCCGGTGCGTTACTGATCAATCGTCCAACTGTTGATCATGAGTTCGGCACTTGGTAGACATGTGCGTGCGGGACGTATGACACCTCACAAAGGTGGGATCTTTCCGTAATGACACCGGTTCCAATTTGAATGCCGATCTCCAGATAAAGAGCACTTCAAAAGTGTTGAAAGACTTCCGGCAACACGGTGAACGTGTTCTAATCGTTGAGGCGGTGCGGCCACGGTGGACGTTCGCGCCGTGCGCTGTATACGCAGTTGAGCAAGGAGGATCGCGGATGAACGAGGTCCTTGCCGTGCCATTGCGGGCCGTTGGTGGGTTCTTCGAACTCACCGCCGAGGTCGCGCGTTCCAGCGTGCGGAGACCCTTTCAATGGCGCGAGTTCATCGATCAATCCTGGTTCATCGCGCGAGTATCGATCGTTCCCACATTGTTGGTCGCGATTCCGTTCACAGTTCTGGTGAGCTTCACGCTGAACATTCTGTTGCGCGAGATCGGCGCGGCCGACCTCAGCGGCGCCGGCGCGGCGTTCGGCTCGGTCACCCAGGTCGGGCCGATTGTCACGGTGCTCATCGTCGCCGGCGCCGGCGCCACCGCGATCTGCGCTGACCTGGGTGCCCGCACCATTCGCGAGGAAATCGACGCGATGCGGGTGCTCGGTATCAACCCGGTGCACCGCCTGGTGGTGCCGCGCGTGCTCGCCTCGATGTTCGTCGCGCTGATGCTCAACAGTCTGGTGTGCACCATCGGCATCGTCGGCGGGTTTCTGTTCTCGGTATATCTGCAGGACGTGAATCCCGGCGCGTTCGTCAACGGCATCACATTGCTCACCCATCTGCCCGAGCTGATCATTTCCGAGGTGAAAGCCGGATTGTTCGGGCTGATCGCGGGGCTGGTCGCCTGTTATCTGGGCCTGAATGTCAAAGGTGGACCCAAGAGTGTCGGTGATGCGGTGAATCAGACCGTAGTCTTCGCTTTTATGGCCTTGTTCGTAGTGAACGTGGTGGTCACCGCCGTCGGCATCAAGTTCACGGCGCGGTGACGCGATGTCCTTCGTGCTCGAATCCCGCTTTCCGCGGACTGTGCGACGCGTGCGCCGGATGTCGGACTCGCTCGATGCGGTAGGCAAACATGCCGTGTTCTACGCCCAGACGATCGGTTCCATTCCGAGGGCGGTGGTGCACTACCGGACCGAGACGATCCGGCTGATCGCCGAAATCAGCATGGGTACCGGCGCGTTGGCGGTGATCGGCGGCACGGTGGTGATCGTCGGATTCCTCACCCTGTTCGCCGGCGGCACCATCGCGGTGCAGGGCTACAGCTCACTCGGCAATATCGGCGTCGAGGCGCTCACCGGCTTCTTCGCGGCATTCATCAATGTCCGCATCGCGGCGCCGGTGATCTCCGGCATCGGGCTTGCCGCCACCATCGGGGCCGGCTCGACCGCGCAGCTGGGCGCCATGCGGGTGGCCGAGGAGATCGACGCGCTGGAGTCGATGGCGATCCGGCCGGTGCCGTACCTGGTCGGCACCCGGGTGCTGGCCGGGATGATCGCGATCGTCCCGCTCTACGCGCTCGCGGTGATCGCGTCGTTCCTCGCGAGCCGATTCGCCACGGTGGTGATCTATGGGCAGTCGGCGGGCGTCTATGACCACTACTTCTCCACCTTCCTCATCCCGAGCGACATCCTCTGGTCTTTTGCCCAGGCGATCTTCATGGCGTTGGCGGTGATGATGATCCACACCTACTACGGCTACAACGCCGCGGGCGGTCCGGTCGGCGTGGGTATCGCGGTGGGCAACGCGGTGCGGACCTCGTTGGTCGCGGTGGTCACGGTGACCCTGCTGATCTCGCTGGCCATCTACGGCACCTCCGGCAACTTCCATCTCTCCGGATGAGTGACATGGCGGAATCGAAGCAAGCAGAAAGCGGCCTGAAGAAGGCGCTGCGCGGCGGGCTCGGCCTGAAACTGGCCGGAGCCGGGATGGTGCTCGCGCTCGTCGCGCTCGTCGCCGTCGCGCTGACCATGTTCGTCGGCGGGTTCACCACCACGGCTACCGTGACCGTGGACGCTCCGCGCAGTGGCCTGGTCCTCGACCCGGACGCCAAGGTGAAGGTGCGTGGTGTCGAGATCGGTCGCGTCGCGGCCGTCGACCACACCGCCGACGGCGCCAAGCTGACGCTGGCCCTCGATCCGGAAATGCTGAAGCTGGTGCCGTCCAACGCGGACGTCGACATCCGCTCCACCACCGTGTTCGGCGCGAAGTACGTCAACTTCGTTGTTCCCGGGCAGCCTTCGTCTTCGTCGCTGAAACCGGGCGCTACCGTGACGGCACAGCGGGTGACCGTCGAGTTCAACACGCTGTTCCAACATCTGTCCGACGTGCTCGCCAAGCTCGAGCCGGAGAAACTGAACGCGACGCTGTCCGCGCTGGGCACCGCGCTACAGGGCCGGGGGCAGAAGCTCGGCGACCTGCTCGTGCAGAGTGACGCCTACCTGCGCGACATCAACCCGTATCTGCCCACGCTGCAACAGGACCTGGCGAAGACCAGCGACGTCACAAACCTCTACGCGGACACGGCGAACGACCTGCTCCGCACCCTGGACAACGCGACCGTCACCAGCAAGACCTTGGTCGAGGAGCAGGACAGCCTCGACAACGTGCTGATGAACCTGATCGGGCTGGCCGACACCACCGGTTCGGTATTGCGCGAGAACGAGAATCAGCTCGTCACGGCTCTGGACCTGCTGCGCCCGACCACCGGACTGCTGCACGAGTACGCGCCCGCGCTCTACTGCCTGATCGGTGGTCTCGGCAAGGCGCTTCCGCTCGGCGAGGCGGTCTTCGGCGGTTTGCAGGAAGGCGTCGCGCTGAACGCGGGCTTCATATACGGCCCCGATCCCTACACCTACCCGCAGGATCTGCCGAAGGTGAACGCGACCGGCGGCCCACGGTGCGCGGGGCTGCTCGACCGGCAGCCGGGCAGCCACGCCGACTATCTCGTCACCGACACTTCGGAAGGTCACGTGTACGCGCCGTCGACAACGTTGACTGTCAACCCGCCCAAGATCTTCCAGATCCTGTTCGCCGGACTGCCGGGGGTGCCGCGACCGTGAAAAACACCGCGACGACCGTCAAGCTGGCCATCTTCACCCTGGTGATGACGCTGGTCTTCGCCGGGCTGGCGGTCGTGTTCAGTCAGATGCGCTTCGCCAGGGAGAACGGCTATCACGCCGTGTTCACCAGTTCCTCGGGAATCCTGCCCGGCGCGAAGGTGCGTATCGCGGGCGTTCCGGTCGGCTCGGTCACCTCGGTGAAGGTCGGCAAGGACTATCTCGCGCACGTCGAGTTCGCCGTCGACCGCAAGTACAGACTGCTCACCAGTACGCGCGCGGCGATCAAGTACGAAAACCTGGTCGGCGACAGATATATGGAGCTACTCGAGGGCCCCGGCTCCAATTATGTGTTGCAGAAGGGCGGCACCATCGGTACGGAGCAGACCGCGCCCGCGTTGGATCTGGACATGCTGCTCGGTGGGTTCAAGCCGTTGCTTCGCGGCCTCGATCCCAGCCAGGTGAACGACCTGACCAACGCGCTGCTGCAGATCTTCCAGGGCCAGGGTGGCACGCTGGTATCCCTGCTGAACAGTGGTGGCTCGTTCGCCAAGACTCTCGCCGACCGGGACGCGCTGATCGGCAGCGTGATCAACAACCTGAACGCCGTGTTGCAGACCATCGATCAGCGCGGCGACCAGTTCGCCACCACGCTCGCCGAACTGCAGCGGCTGATCAGCGGATTGGCCGCCGACCGGGACCAGATCGGCGACGCGATTCCGCGCATCGCCGGAGCGACCGGCGACCTGACCGACCTGCTCGCCCAGGCCCGCCCGGACCTGAAGGACACCATCGAGCAGACCGGCCGCCTCGCCAGCAACCTCGACGCGGGCTCCGACACCGTCCAGTGGGTGCTGGACCGGCTTCCCTCGACCTATCGGCAGCTGATCAGGATCGGTTCCTATGGCTCCTTCCTCCAGCTCTACGTCTGCGGGACGAATTTCCTGGTGGACGGTCCGGACGGGAAAACCATGAAGATCAACATGCCCGCCGCGCAGACGACCGGAAGGTGTGCCGGGAACCGATGAACGAGCAGCGATCAACCGCCATCACCATCGGCATCGTCGGCCTCGTGCTCGCGGTGGCGGTGGCGCTGTCGGCACTGCAATTCGACCGGCTGCCGTTCATCCGGTCCGGCGCGACGTTCACCGCGTACTTCGCCGACGCCGGCGGCTTGGCGCCCGGCGACCCGGTCCAGGTCGCCGGTGTGCGCTCCGGCCTGGTGGACAAGGTCGCCCTGGACGGGGCCGAGGTGCTGGTCCGGTTCACTCTGGACGAGTCGATCGTGCTGGGGCAGAAGACATCGGCGGCGATCAAGACCAACACCGTGCTCGGACGCAAGTCGCTGGAGGTGACCCCGTCCGGCTCCGGGGCGTTGCGCGCCGACGACACGATTCCATTGGACCGCACCACCTCGCCGTATTCGCTCAACGAGGCGCTGAGCGATTTGGCGGGCACAGTGCATGGCCTGGACATGGAGAAGGTCGACCAGACCCTCGACGCGCTCTCGGCGACCTTCGCCGACACGCCCGCTCCGCTTCGGTCCGCGTTGGACGGCGTCACCGCGCTCTCGCGCAGCATCAACGCGCGCGACGAGGCGCTGTCGGACCTGCTGAAGCGGGCGCAGAGCGTCACGAAGATCCTGGCCGACCGCGGCAACCAGATCAACGCGCTGCTGCTGGACGGCAACGAGCTGCTCGGTGAGCTGGATCGGCGCCGCACTGCGCTCGGCCAGCTGATCGTCTACGTGAACGGCCTGGCCAAGCAGCTGTCGGGTCTGGTCGCCGACAACGAGGCGCAGCTGAAACCGGCGCTCGACAAGCTGAATTCGGTGCTTGCCCTGTTGCAGAAGAACAAGCAGAACCTCGCTGACGCGCTCGTGGGGCTCGGTCCGTTCGCGGCCGCCCTCGGTGAGCAGGTCGGCAGCGGCCCCTACTTCCAGGCGTACGTGGTCAACGCGAGCAGCAAGCTGCTGCAGCCGATGGTGGACGCCCTGGTGTGGCCGCAGCACCTGCCCGATGATCTGCGCAGCTACCTCGAGCCGTTCCCGTCGATCGAACCCGCGACCCAGGAGCCGCCGCGATGAGCGAGCGCAGCGAGCGAACAACAGGCACAGCCGCAGTGCGGAAACTGCCCCGCTGGGTATTCGTGTTGGCGGGTGTGCTGGTCGCCGCGCTTGTGGCGGTTGGTGCGTGGAACGGCATCACCCGGATCGGAACCACCGGCATCACGGCTTATTTTCCGTCCACCTCCGGCCTGTACAAGGGCGACGACGTGCGCGTGCTGGGCGTACAGGTCGGGAGGATCGACTCGATCGAGCCGGGCAGCGACCGGGTGAAGGTGAAGATGACGCTCGACCGCGGCATCGACATCCCCGCCGACGCGCGGGCTGTGATCATCTCGCCTTCGCTGGTCTCGGCGCGGTTCATCCAGCTCGCGCCGGCCTACACCGGTGGACCGAAGATGAAGGACGGCAGCGAGATTCCGATCGAGCACACCGCTGTGCCCGTCGAATGGGATGACATCAAGGCGGAACTGTCCAAGCTGGCGACCACGCTCGGTCCGGTCGGCGACGACGCGCAGGGCTCGTTCGGCCGCTTCATCAACACTGCCGCCGACAATCTCGACGGCAACGGCCAGAAGTTCCGCGACACACTTCATGAGTTGTCGGCCACGCTGAACACGTTGTCGGACAAGCGGACCGACCTGTTCGGCACTATCCGCAACTTGCAGAAGTTCGTCGAGGTGCTCTCGGCGAGCAACGAGCAGATCGTGCAGTTCGGCGGCCGACTCGCATCGGTGTCCTCGGTACTGGCCGGTGTCTCGTCGGATCTCGGTGCCGGACTGGACAATCTGGACACGGCGGTGGCCGATGTGCGCCGGTTCATCGAGGGCAACGGCGCCGAGCTCACCGAGGGTGTGCAACGGCTGGCCGATGCCACCCAGGTGCTGGTCGACAAGCGACCCGAGCTGGAACGCGTATTGCATTCCGGGCCGACCGCGCTGGTGAACTTCTACCAGATCTATAAGCCCGCTCAGGGCACCCTGACCGGCGCCATCGCACCGACCAACTTCGCGGACCCGCTCAGTTTCCTCTGCGGGTCGGTGCGCGCGTTGGAGACCAACGACTCCGACCGCAGCGCCGATCTCTGCGCGCAGTACCTTGCGCCGGTCCTCAATACCCTGGCCATGAACTACGTGCCGATTATGGCGAACCCGGCCAGCGGCGTCACCGCGTTCCCGAACCAGCTGGTGTATTCCGACCCCAGCCTGGCAGGGCGGGTGGCGAGCGAGACGCCGCAGCAACCACAATCCGCGCCGGTGAGTGTGCCGAACGGCATTGCCGGGCTGGCCATTCCGGGAGGAGTGCGATGATGCCGATGCGGCGAGTGCACCGGACCGCCGCCCTCGCGGTGGGGCTTGCGGTGGTACTCGGGGTTTCCGGCTGCCAGTGGGACGGGCTGAACTCGCTGCCGATGCCCGGCACCGAGGGCACCGCGCCCGGCTCTTACCAGGTGCGCATCCAGATGCCGAACGTGACCACGCTGACCAGGAATTCGCCGGTGCGGGTGCACGACGTGACGGTCGGCACGGTCTCGAAGATCGAGGTGGAGGACTGGCACGCGCTGGTCACCGTCACGCTGAACCCCGACGTGCAGTTGCCCGCCAACGCGGTCGCCAAGATCGGGCAGACCAGCTTGCTCGGCTCCAACCATGTGGAGCTGTCCGCGCCGACCGACCAGACCGCCGAAGGCCGGCTGCGATCCGGCGATGTCATCCCGCTGGCGCGGGCCGGTACCTTCCCGACCACCGAGCAGGTGCTGTCCTCGCTGTCGGTGGTGCTCAACGGCGGCGGCGTGTCCCAGCTGGAAACCATTACCCGCGAACTCAATTCCGCGTTCACCGGCCGGGAGGACGCGATCCGGGATCTGTTACCGCAACTGAACGAACTGACCACGAACCTGGACCACCAGACCGGTGACATCATCGCCGCGATGAGCGGACTCGACCGGCTCGGCGGCCAGCTGGCCCAGCAGCGCGATGTGGTGGCCGCCGCCATCGAGCAGATCCATCCCGCGTTGACCGTGCTGGCCGATCGCAGGGCGAATATCACGCGGGCGATCACCGCGCTCGGTGAGCTGAGCGATGTCACCCAGCGGATCATCGACGCAGGCGGCAGCAATCTGAAGGCCAACTTGCGCAGCCTCTGGCCGGTGCTGCAATCGCTGGCCGACACCGGCAACAACCTCACCGAAGCGCTGAAGATCCTGCTCACCTTCCCGTTCCCGATGAAGAACCTCGATCACGCGATCAAAGGCGACTACCTGAATCTGTTCATGACGGTGGACATCACGGGCAGGCGGCTGGACTCGAACTTCCTCACCGGGACACCGCTGGGCGGGCGCTTCGGCGGTGTCGAGGGCGCACTCGGCAGCTTCGCGCCGAGTACGGCAGCTCAGAACGGTGACCCGGCGACCGGGCCGCTGCAGGCGCCCCCGCCCGCCGCGAGCCAGCAGCCCACGCCGACCATTCCCGGCCTTCCTCCGATCCCCGGCCTGCCCGCCATTCCCGGGTTGACTGTGCCCATGCCGGGAAACACTGCGCCACAAGGGAGTCCGGGACAGTGACGCTCAATCGATTTGTCCGCACCCAGCTGATCATCTTCTCGGTACTGACGGTGATCGGCCTGGTGGTGATGGGCGGGAAGTATGTGAAGCTGCCCGCGATGTTCGGCATCGGGCGCTACGAGGTGACGGTCCAACTGGCCGCGACCGGAGGTCTCTACCCGACGGCCAACGTCGCCTACCGCGGCACGAATGTCGGTCAGGTGAAGGAGGTTCGGCTCACCCCCGCCGGGGTCGACGCGAAGTTGTCGATCGCGAGTGACTACAAGATTCCCTCGGACGTCGACGCGTGGGTGCGCAGCGTGTCAGCGGTCGGCGAGCAGTATGTCGACCTGGTGCCCGCCGAGCACCGTACGGGCGGCGACCTGCGTGACGGCAGCGTGATCCCGGTGCAGCGCACCAAACTGCCGCAGGATGTCGGGGCGCTGCTCGACCAGTCGGACCGGCTGCTGTCCAGTGTCGCCGACACCCGCCTGCGACAGGTCATCGACGAGGCGTTCCTCGCATTCAACGGTGCGGGCCCCGACCTGCAGCGGTTCATTGATTCCGCGGCGTTGCTGGTGCAGGAGGCACAGAACAACGCGGAGCCGACGAAGCAGCTGCTCGACCAGATCGGGCCGCTGCTGGACACTCAGACCCGCTCGGACGCCGCGATTCGTTCCTGGACCGCCGATCTGGCGACCGTCACCGATCAGCTACGCGGTCACGACCCTGCGCTGCGCGGCGTGCTGCGCAAAGGCCCCGCCGCGATGCAGCAGGTGAGTTCGCTGTTCAACGACTTGAAGCCGACCCTGCCGCTGGTGCTGGCCAACCTGGTCAGCGTCGGCCAGGTTGCCGTGACCTATCACGCCGGACTGGAACAGATCCTGGTGGTCTACCCGCCGCTGGTCGCGGCGCTGCTCACCGCGGTCCGCGGCCCGCTCGAGTACGGCGCCCTGGTCGACTTCATGACCGTTGTCAACGACCCGCCCGCCTGCACCACCGGTTTCCTCCCGCCGGACCAGCGCCGCTCGCCCAGCGAATTGGACACCGTGGACACGCCACCCGGCCTGTACTGCAAGGTCCCGCAGAACGCGCCCGAGGCAGTGCGCGGCATCCGCAACACGCCGTGCGCCGAGGTCCCCGGTGTGCGCGCCCCGACGCCGGAGCTGTGCCGGACCGGGTACGTTCCGGTGGGTAACAACCCGCCGATCGGTCCGCCGCAGCCGGTCGCGCCGGCGGCCGCGCCTCCCGCGCGGGAACCCGCGGGTGTGGCACCCGCAAGTTACGGCGGTGGCACACCGGCTGCCGCGAGAGAGTACGAGCGGGATACCGGCGTCTATATCGGCAGCGACGGGCGCACGTACCGGCAGGGCGATATCGGACCGGACGGTTCGGGCACGGTACCGTCGAGCTGGCAGGCGATGCTCGAGGAGCAGCAACGATGAGTGATATCAAGGGAGATGGTCACCGCACGCGGCGACGTGCGGTGCGCTCGGCCGGACCTCCGGTCGAGGAGAACCCGACCTCGACCACCCCAGATGTCGAGACCTCGGCTACCGACGTCATCTCGGCCCGCGCCGCGGTTCTCGCCGCCGGAACATCCGGCGCCGCCGCGAACAGCGGGCCGACTTCCGTTGACGACTCGGACGCCGTGGCGGAGCCGGCCGCGGTCTCCTCGGCCGCCGACACGGCAGCCGACCAGGAATCGGTCGTTCTCGCGAAGGCGGAAGCCCATGCTGCGCCTGCCGACGAAAAGGAGAAGAGCGGCCGCCGCGTCCCGCAGCTTCTCGCACTGGGCGCCGCCGCGCTGCTGGTCCTGGCGCTGGTGTGCGGTGCAACCCTGTCGGTGTTCGCGACGCGTTCGGCGGACCAACGCGACGCGCGCCGCGACGAATATGTGCAGACCGCCCGGCAGGCGATCGTCAACCTCACCACCATCCGGGCCGATTCGGCCAAGCAGGACATCGATCGGATCCTGTCCCTGGCCTCGGGGGAGTTCAAAACCGAGTTCGACGGAAGGGTCGACCCGTTCACCAGCATCGTGCAGCAGGCCAAGGTGGTCTCCAACGGCGAGATCGTGGCGGCCGCGCTGGAGAGCGACGACGACCGCTCCGCGCGCGTCCTGGTCGCCGCCAAACAGACGCTGACCAATGCGGGCCAGTCCGAGCCGCAGACCAGGTATTACCGGTTCCGGGTAACCGTCAACCGCGGCGACGCCGGTCTGAGCGTGTCCAATGTGGAGTTCGTGGCATGAGCGGTCAGGCCTGGAGGAGGCAGCGAAGCGTCACCACGGAGGGCTCCGCTCATGCCAGAGAGGGCACAGCATGGAGCGGTCAGGCCTGGAGGAGGCAGCGAAGCGTCACCACGGAGGGCTCCGCTCATGCCAGAGAGGGCACAGCATGAACGGAATTCGAGGCAAGCTTCTGCTCGCGATCGTCGGCGTGGTGGTCGCCGCGGCAGCGGTCGTCGGCGGCGTGAACGGCTACCGCTACTGGGACGACCGGCAGGCCGAGCAGTCGCGCAAGGACGCGGTCGCGACGGCGGGCCGCACCGTCGAGGCCATGTTCACCTACAGCCCGCAGACCGTCGACACCGAGCTGAGGAAGTCGGCCGACAACCTCGGTGGCAGCTTCCGCGACGACTACCTGACGCTGATCGACAAGCAGATCGCGCCGGGCGCCAAGGAGAAGCAGCTCACCGTCACCGCGACCACCCAGGCGAGCGGCGTCATCTCGGCGGACCGCAGCCACGCGGAAGTTCTGGTGTTCCTCAACCAGGTCACGACGAGCAAGGACACCCCGCAGGGCACCACCACCGGCAGCCGCGTCCGCGTCACGTTGGCGAAAACGGATTCCCGCTGGTTGGTCGAGGCGGTCACACCGGTCTGACTGTGGACGGCGGCCGGTTCGATTCGGCTAGTCCGAATGCGGCGGCGTCCGGCGGGGCAGCTGGACGGTGAACGTCGTACCCTCCTCAGGCGTGCTTCGCACGGTGACCGTGCCGCCGTGTGCGGACACCAGGGCCTGCACGATGGACAGGCCCAACCCGGAGCCGCCGCTGCTGCGGGCGCGCGAGGTGTCGGTGCGGTAGAAGCGCTCGAAGATACGCTCCGCCTCCTCGGCAGGCAGACCGGGGCCGCTGTCGGCAACCTCGAGCACGACATGGTTGGCGTCGGGTGCCAGCAGTACCTGCACCGCAGCGTCGGGCGCGGTGTGCGTGACGGCGTTGTTCAGGAGGTTGGCCAGGATCTGGCGCAGCCGTGCCTCGTCGCCGACGACCTCCAACGTCCCCTCGCCCGGTTGGACTTTCAGCTCGATGGTGCGCATCGGTCCGTCGGTATGCCCGGCCGCGACCACCGTCCGCGCGTTGTGCACGGCGTCGCTGGCGACGGCAAGCAGGTCGACCGGCCCTAGTTCCAACGGGCGCTGCGCGTCCAATCGCGCCAGCATCAGCAGGTCTTCGACCAGAACGCCCATCCGCTGGGACTCGCGCTCGATGCGATCCATCAACATCCCCGGATCGGAGGTGGCGCCCTGGCGGTACAGCTCGGCGAACCCGCGGATCGTCGTGAGCGGGGTACGCAACTCGTGACTGGCATCTGCGACGAACCGACGCATTCGCTCCTCGGACCGCCGTGCGGCATCCTCGGACGCCGCGGTCGCGGTGAACGCGCGCTGGATCTGCGCCAGCATGCCGTTCAGCGAACGCGACAGCCGGTCGACCTCGGTGTTCTTGCCACGCACCGGAACCCGGCGATGCAGGTCACCCTGTGCGATCGCGGCGGCGATGTTCTCGACCCGGCGCAGGGGTCGCAGGCTGCGCCGGACCACGAAGTACGCGATCACCGCCAGCGCGGCGAGCACGATCAGACCGACGATCAGTTGCAGCATCAGCAGCCGGTGCACCGTGTCGGTGTTCTGGGTGAGCGGCAACGCCACGGTGGTCGTCGCGTGTGGCGTGCGCACCGTCAGTACGCGCCACTCGATCGGTCCGCCGTTCGCGGAGCCGGTGGTGAAGGGGCCGGATCGTAGCGTGTCCGGCAGGGCAGGTTCGGCGTCGACGCCGAATGCTTTGATGGAGAACGACCGCCCGTCGACGATCTGTGCGCGAACGTAGAACTGGCTCGGCGCATGGCGCGGGTCGGGCGGCAGCACCGGCGGCGGTGGTACCCGCTCCCGGCGGGACCACTCGCCAGCGCCCTCACGCAGCTGCTGGTCGGTGCGGTTGGTCAGCTGCTGCTCCAGGCCGGAGGTGACCACCATGCTGGAGATGAGCAGGCCGAGGCCCGCCGTGAGGACAAGCAATACCATCAGCGTCACCCGCAGCGGGATCGCGGATAAGGCGCCGGCGGCTTTCGCGTGGGCCGTCGCGACGCGACCGGGACTCATCTACCGCCCAACCCGGCGATTGGGTGCGCGCATGACGTACCCGACGCCGCGCAGCGTGTGGATCAGGCGAGTGTCGCCGGTGTCGACCTTTTTGCGCAGGTAGGAGACGTAGGTTTCCACGACGCCGACCTCGCCGCCGAAGTCGTAGCGCCACACGTGGTCCAGGATGCGCGGCTTGCTCAGCACTGTGCCCGCGTTGACCATGAAGTAGCGCAGCAACGTGAACTCGGTGGGGGACAGGGCCACCGGCTCGCCCGCCTTCCACACTTCGTGGGTGTCGTCGTCGAGTTCGATGTCCTCGAAGCGGATGCGCGAACTCTCCCGCTGCGGGGCGGCGTGGCCCGCGCGGCGCAGGATGACGCGCAGCCGGGCTACCACCTCTTCGAGGCTGAACGGCTTGGTGACGTAGTCGTCCGCCCCGAGGGTGAGGCCGGTGATCTTGTCTTGCACGTCGTCGCGCGCGGTGAGGAACAGCACGGGTGCGTCGATGCCGTCGGCGCGCAGTCTGCGCAGGAGACCGAAGCCGTCCATACCCGGCATCATCACGTCCACGATGAGCGCCTGTGGCCGGAAGGTGCGCGCCCTGTCCAGCGCCTGCGCGCCGTCGGCCGCGGTGTCCACCTCGAAGCCCTGATAGCGCAGGCTCACGGCGAGCAGCTCGACAATCATCGGCTCGTCATCGACCACCAGCACCCGTGCCTCGGGTGTCCGCTCCGCAGGCGCACCAGTCATTGCTTCATGGTCCAGCACCCTGCTGCGAAGTTCCTGGGCGAAAACTGGGTGATTCCTGTGAACGCCATCAGCGCGACGGCGTGCGCGATTCCGGGTAGATGTCGTCATCGGTCAGCAGCGCGCTACCCGCGACCTGATCCTGCGCCAACGCGTCGAGGAACGCCCGCGCCCAGCGGTCCACGTCGTGGGCGAGCACCTGACGGCGCAGCGAGCGCATCCGCCTGCGCTTGGTGTCCCTGTCGTCCTCCAGCGCGGAGATGATGGCGTCCTTCACGCTGTCCAGGTCGTGTGGGTTGCACAGATACGACTGGCGCAATTCGGCTGACGCGCCCGTGAATTCGCTCAACACCAAGGCGCCGTTGAGCCCGCTGTGGCAGGCGACGTACTCCTTGGCGACCAGGTTCATGCCGTCACGCAGGGGCGTCACCAGCATGACGTCGGCGGCCAGGAAGAACGCGATGAGCTCGTCGCGTGGGATCGGCCGGTGCAGGTAGTGCACCACCGGGTAGCCGACCCTGGCGAACTCGCCGTTGATCCGGCCGACCTGACGCTCGATGTCGCCACGCATCTGGATGTAGCTCTCGACGCGCTCGCGGCTCGGGGTGGCCAGCTGGACCATCACGGTCTCCGCCGGATCGACCCGGCCGTCGACAAGCAGCTCCTCCAGCGCGTTGAGCCGGATATCGATGCCCTTGGTGTAGTCCAGCCGGTCGACGCCGAGCAGGATATTCTTCGGATTGCCCAGCTCGGCGCGGATCTTGGCGGCGCGTTCGCGCACCGATCTGCGCCGAGAGTGCTCGTCGAGTTCGGCCGAGGCGATCGAGATCGGGAACGCGCCCACCCGGACCGTGCGGAACCCCACCTGGACGACACCGAGCTTGGATCGCACACCGACCGAACCGCGCGAGGTCGGCTGGCCGGCCAGCCTGCGGGCCAGGTAGAGAAAGTTCTGTGCGCCGCCGGGCAGGTGGAAGCCGATCAGGTCGGCGCCGAGCAGGCCCTCGACGATCTCGGTCCGCCACGGCATCTGCATGAAAAGCTCGACCGGCGGGAACGGGATGTGCAGGAAGAACCCGATGGTCAGATCGGGGCGCAGCATGCGAAGCATCTTGGGTACGAGCTGCAGTTGGTAATCCTGCACCCACACCGTCGCGCCCTCGGCGGCGACCTTGGCGGTGGCCTCGGCGAAGCGACGGTTCACCGTGACGTAGGCGGCCCACCAGTTGCGGTCGTAGACCGGACGAACGATGACGTCGTGGTAGAGCGGCCACAGCGTGCCGTTGGAGAACCCCTCGTAGTAGTCGCCCACCTCCAGCGCCGACAGCGGGACCGGATGCAGTTCGAGGCCGTCCTCGATGATCGGCTCGACGTCGACGTCGGGGACGCCGGCCCAGCCGACCCAGGCTCCCTTGTTGTTGCGCAATACCGGTTCCAACGCCGTAACCAGACCGCCTGGGCTGCGCTTCCATCGGCTGGTCCCGTCGGGTAGGCGTTCGAGATCGACGGGAAGCCGATTGGCGACGACGACGAAACCGGAGCCCGATTCGGACGGGCCGGCGCTCGCCGCCGCGGTCTCAGCAGGGAAAGTGTCTCTGGCGTGCTCGGAGTCGTCGGACGGGTTCATCTGGTCCACTCACGCATCCTTCGCGTTGCTGTATCCCGCTGGAGTTGTGCAGTCGACGTCGCCGTTGGCGTCGAATAAGAGGTTATTCGCTCCGAACGCTCGGTCCGATACCCAACATGGACAACAGCATTCGGCACTCGTCGGCATCCTCGGCGTAGGCCGCGACCACCCGCTGTGCCTGCCGCGCTGTCTCGTCGGCGAGCGGTTCCAGATCGTCGTCCGCGATGTCGTTCGCGCTGCCTTTCGCGGCCATTTTCAAGTCCTCCCGGCTCAGTACGCTCGTACGTGCGAATAGTCAATGGTATGCGACGCTCGAACCTCCGTCCGCCTCGGAGTTCCGCGGCGCACCGCGCCGCGTCGACTGCACCCGGCTGGTGCGCCGACCTGGCCCGTCCCTATACCGTGGGGACCGCAGCACCAACTCCACGAAAGGGTAGACATGCCGCTGGCCACGGTGAACGGAATTTCTCTCAATTACCAGGTCAAGGGTGATCGCGCCAGGGGTACCGACGTCAAGGGCTCCGCGCCGCTCGTGGTCATGATCATGGGCACCGGAAGCCCGGGGCGGGTGTGGGAGCTGCACCAGGTTCCTGCGCTGGTCGCGGCGGGTTACCGGGTGTGCACGTTCGACAACCGCGGGATCGCGCCGTCCTTCGAGGCCGCCTCCGGCATGACCGTCGACGAAATGGTCGCCGACACCGCCGCCCTGATCGAATTCCTCGCCGAGGGACCCGTGCTGGTGGTCGGCACCTCGATGGGCGCGCGGGTAGCCCAGGAGCTGGCCCTGGCCCGCCCAGATTTGCTGCGCAAAGCGGTATTCATGGCGGGTCACGGGCGACTCGACCAGTTCCAGAAGACGCTGTCGCTCGGCGAACACGAGCTGGACGCCAGTGGGGTGAAGCTGCCCCCCAAGTACGAGGCAGCGGTCAGCGCGGTGATGAACCTGTCGCCCGCGACCATGGCAGAACCGAACGCCGCTCGCGACTGGCTCGACCTGTTCGAGTTCACCGGCGGACCGGTGACGCCGGGCATCCGCGCCCAGCGCAGGATGGACCACGATTTCGACCGGGTGCAGGCATACCGGGCGATCCGGGTGCCCTGCCTGTCGGTCGGGTTTGCTGACGACCGGATGATCCCGCCCTACCTGTCCAGGGAGATCGCCGAGGTCATCCCGGGCGCGCGGTACCAGGAAGTGCCGGATGCTGGACATTTCGGATATCTGGAACGGCCGGAAGCGGTCAACAAGATCCTGCTCGACTTCTTTGCGAGCTGATTGCGAGTTTGGCGAGGGTGCCGAGGAGGTAATCGCCTTGGCGTAACGTGTGCCTTGCTAGGGTCGAAACAACGCACGGGGTATCTCGGCGCTTACGGTTCGTGTAACCCCAGCGCCGTGTGACCTCGGAGCGATCCCGTACATAGCGCCAGTATCCAGTGAGGTGAAATTGAGCACCAACCCCTTCGATGACGAAGACGGCCGCTTCTTCGTCCTGGTCAACGACGAGGAACAGCATTCCCTGTGGCCGGCCTTCGCCGAGGTTCCGGCGGGATGGCGAGTCGTGTTCGGTGAGGACAGCCGCGCCGCCTGCGTCGAGTACGTCGAGAAGAACTGGACCGACATGCGTCCGAAGAGCCTGCGCGACGCAATGGCCGCGGACGACGCGGCCCGCCAGGGCGCCAAGTCCTGATACGCGGTAATCGATACTGCGTCGGGACCATCTGATCGACCGCCGACTACGTGACGCCGAAACCCGGTGTCACGTAGCCGGCGTGCCCGGTTATGATGACAACCGCTTTTCCCGCCTCCTTAGCTCAGTGGTAGAGCACTCGCCTTGTAAGCGAGCGGTCGTCAGTTCAATCCTGACAGGGGGCTCTCTTTCCAGCCGCTGCGCGGCTGAGTTCAGTGGTGGAGGCCGTGCCGTTGTTGGTAAGCGAGCGGTCGTCAGTTCAATCCTGACAGAGGGCTTCTCAGAAACGGCGGTTAGCCTGCGCGTTTGCCGATTGTTCGCCGTTTTTAAGGCTCCCTTACCTGCCAGGGGTGTTGACACAATTTTTGTCCTGCCGCTCCATGTCGGCTACGAGATGTCCCGGACGATTCCATCGGCTGCCGACTGTTCGATGGCGGAGAGGAGCCGGTGGTGGCGCAGCGCGGTCTCGAAGCTGGGATGCGGTTGCCGTACTTCGGCGATGGCCTGGGCGATCTCCTGGTAGAGGGCCGCGATGTTGGCCGGTGGGCCGAACTGGACGCTGGCGGGGACGGTGCGATAGGCGTCCGGCACGGCCAGGGACTCGTCGCCGATCCGGATGTCCCAGCCGCCCCAGTGGATGAATGTCCCAGGCTGGGTCGGGGTGGCGGTCAACGTTGCGTCGCTGCCGACGAGCGCGAGGAGGAATCCGTCCCGGGCGGGCCCGTTGCCGCCGTGCACGGCGACGGAGGCGGTGGCGCCGCTGGCCAGCAGTCCGTGCAGTAGCACGTGGCTGGGCGTGGCGTTGGGCACGGTCCGCTCGGTCCCGGCGACGAGCACGCGGTCGTGTATGCGGGGCAGCCGTGCCGAGACTTCGGTCAGTGGGCCCGTGACTCGTTCGAGTGCGGCCAGGAAGTGACCGGCCATGATGGTCAGGATGTTGGTTCCCTCCGCGGGGTCGAGGCCGAACACCAAGTTCGGCCATATTCGACTGCCGCCCCAGGGGGCGCCCTCCGCCACCAGCGCGACCGATTCGAGCGTGCCGATCCGGCCGTCGGCCAGGAGGTCCGCGGCGAAGCGGGCGCTCGGGGAGTGGTGGCCTTGGAGGACGACCGCGTGAACGACGCTTGCCGCGGTGGCGGCCTCGGTCAGCTCGCTCGCTTCGGCGGCGTCGACGCCCAGCGGCCACTCGGACACGACGTGCTTGCCGGCGTCGAGCGCTGCCCTGATCACGGCGGCATGCCCGGAGGCCTTCACCGAGACGACGACTAAATCGACCTCGGGGTGCGCGGTGAGTTCACCTGCATCAGCGAAGGCGTGCCGTGCGCCGTGGGCGGCGGCGGCCCGGTCCGCGCTGGCCTGGTTGGTGGTCGCGACCGCGGTCACGTCGAACTCCTCGAGTGCTGCGAGGGCGGGCAGGTGCGAGCTGTCCGCCCAACCGCTTGCCCCGACAACTCCGACTCGGATCATGTGTGTCGCTCCTTAGTTCTGTACCGTTCGGTATGAAACTAGGTGGCGCGGCATTCTCGCGCAAGAGGTAATGTACCGATAGGTAAAAAACAGGGGAGAGAGCCCGGAGGACGGCATGCCCGGCGGACGCCCACGCTCATTCGACGCAGACACCGCACTCGACCACGCGCTGGAGCTGTTCTGGCGGCATGGCTACGAGGGCACGTCGGTGGCCGACCTGACCGCCGCGATGGGGATCAACAAGCCCAGCCTCTATGCCGCCTTCGGCAACAAGGAGGAACTGTTCGGCAAGGTCCTCGCCCGCTACCTCGACGGCCCTGGCGCCTATGCCGCCGACGCGCTGAACGCGCGCACCGGTCGCGAGGTCATCGAGCGGCTGATCCACGGGGCTGTCGACCTGACCGCAGGCGAGAACACGCCCCACGGTTGCCTGTGCGTCAAGACCGTTCAAGCTGGCCGACCCGACGCGCACACTGTCCGCCAGGGCGCCGTCGGGGTACGCAAAGCCGGCGAGGCGGCGCTGCGCAGGCGGCTCGAGCAGGCCACCGACCTGCCGTCCCGCCAGGAACCAGCCGCTCTGGCCGCACTCGTCCACACGATCTCGGACGGCATCGCCGTTCAGGCTGCGGCCGGGCGCAGCCGCGACGAACTGCGGCAGGTCGGCAACTTGGCGCTGCGCGCCCTCCTGGACGAAGGCACGTAGACCACACCGCGAGGAGATCGGGATCACCCTGCCCGACGGCCCGGACCCCGTGACCTGCGACAAGCGCCGAGCATCAACGAGATTCAGTCGTCCGGGGCGTCCGGATCGCGCAACGGCCGATGGCCGCCGCCGAAGTCGGGCAGATGAAACGCGTACTGCCCGCCCAGGCCATCGGCCAGGTAATCGACCAGCTCCGCCGAACGGTCTCAATCCGCAGCCAGCGCACGTGCGGGCTCAGCGCCGGATTCCGCTCGATTGCGCCACTACCCCCGATATGGCGTAGTGGGGTTCCGGTAGTGACCGCCGAGGTGGGCCTCGCTATCAGAACGACTGCACGTGGTGCACAGGAATTTCCCCATGGTGGGAACGGTCGTGGCGTCGCAGAAAGATGCTCGGCTCGATGATGGTCGGTATGGGCGGCATCGACGACCTCGTTCAGGCCGGGTGGATCAGTGCGAATCCAGTCGCAGATCGTCGATGACGGCGCGGGTGCTGTTGTCGGCGAGCGGGTCGCGCGGCGACATCGAGCCGACCTTGGGGTTCGCGCTACGGTTGCGGGAGTTCGGAGCCCAGGTGCGGGTGTGTGCGCCACCGGATTTCGAGCGGCGCTTCGCCGAGTTCGGCGTCCCGCTGGAGCCGCTGGGGCCACCGATGACCGGTTCGCGAGGCAGCAGGCCGTCGCAGGCGGATCTGTTGCAGTACGTGGCCGACTGGCCCACAGTTCAGTTCGACACGATCTCCACAGCGGCCGCGGGATGCGATGCGGTAGTAGCAACCGGCGTGACACAGATCGGTGCCCGGTCCGTCGCTGAGAAGCTGGGCATCCACTATCAGTTCGTGAGCTACCAGCCGACCACCCTGCCCTCGCCGCACCATCCGCCGATGCCGCTGCCGGGCGATCGGCCCGCCCCGGAGGCAATCGGCAACCGGCTGCTGTGGGAAATCGACGCCCACGGATGGAACGCGCAGTTCGGCCAGGCGCTCAATACCGGCCGAACGGCCCTCGGGCTGTCACCGGTGGGCAATGTGCGCGACCACGTCATCGCCAACAGCCCGTGGCTGGCCGTGGACCCGGTTCTTGGTCCATGGTCGCAATCGCCGGGTCTGGACGTCGTGCAGACCGGTGCCTGGATCGTGCCCGACGAACGGCCCTTCCCTGCCGAGCTGGCGGCGTTCTTGGACGCGGGCACACCACCGGTTTACGTCGGGTTCGGCAGTATGCCGATGCGCCCCGACATCGCCAGGGTGGCGATCGAAGCGATCCGTGCCCACAACCGCCGTGCGCTCATCTCTCGTGGCTGGGCCGAGTTGGCCGTCATCGACGACCTCGCCGACTGCATGGCCATCGGCGAGGTCAACCATCAGGCGCTGTTCACTCGGGTCGCCGCCGTCATCCACCATGGCGGCGCGGGCACGACGACGGCCGCTGCTCGGGCCGGCGTGCCCCAAGTGGTGGTACCCCAGATGATGGACCAGTCGTACTGGGCGCGCCGGGTGGCTGATCTCGGCATCGGCACGGCGTGTGAGGACGCTGATCCCAACGCGACATCATTGTCTGCCGCTCTCGACATGGCATTGGCGTCTACCACCCGAGCGCGCGCGGGCGTAGTGGCCGGCCTGACCCGCGCGGACGGGGCAACGGTGGCTGCGAAACTGCTGATCGACGCGATCACTTGATCTCTGTGCGAGCAACCTCCAGGTCCAGATCGTCGCCCGCAGGCACCACGGTTCGATCGTGAACGCGGGATGGTTGACCAGTACCCTGCGCAGGGCTCTTCAGGCGGCACCGCGGCACACCATCAGTTCGCCCATAGGGAGTGCGGTCGGCGCTGCAACTCCTGTCGCCAGCGTCGATCAATCGACCAGTCGGTGCCGGCGGCGCGATCGGGCGCATACCCCTAGTGGGCGCCTGCCCTGATCACATCAACGGCCAAGGCCATCACGCTGCGTGTCGGCGCCGTCCTCACGCAGCCGCCGTCCTGTACCTGCGGAGACCGCCTGCACCACGATGTGTGCTCGCCCAACGTAAATCGCGAAAGTCCGGTCGCGCGCGTACCGTTCGGTATGTGGCAAAGGTCGGGCCGGCTGAATGGCCGGCTGTCGGCAGCGGGTGCGGCCCGACCGCGGAGGCTGTCCCCGCTGAGACTCCGCAGGCGTAGATCGCGATGAGATGAACAACCGCTGGAGGCTTATGGCGTTCGCTGAGGCTGATGGTCTGGTCGCGACCAGACCGCATCCGCGCACCAGGGTCGGCCCCTCCTACATCGTCGAGTTCGTCACGACGACCGATCCCCAGCAGTCGAGGGCTTGGCGCTACACCGAATATGGACAAAGCCCGTGGCTGGACAACCTCACCCGCCCCTACCCTGCGCGACGGTGGTCTCGAGGCAATGGTGGCCGACGGGGATCGGTGGGGTGACAGTCGACCGGACGGTCTTCGCCCGCGCCATCGAAACCTCCCTGGCACGTCGAAGTCGACATGGACGACCTCGGCCGCATTCTCCGATGCCGAAGCAGTCGCCTGCTTCTACACCTGCTTCGCCGACGTGCTCACCGCACACCAACTCGCCAACTCGAGCAGTGATAGAACCGGGAACCGATTATGACGACTCGACGCACTGTGCAAATCCGCAGAATCTATGACGACCCCACCTCGAACGACGGCACCCGCGTCCTGGTGGACCGGCTCTGGCCCTGCGGCGTCAGCAAAACCAGAGCCCATCTCGATGAATGGTGCAAACAAATCGCCCCATCCACCGAACTGCGCACATGGTACGGCCACGACCCCGAACTCTTCGACGAATTTGCCCGCCGCTACCGCGACGAACTCACCGAACCCGACCGCGCCGAAGCGCTCACACACCTGCGTGAACTAGCCGACCAACACAAACTCACCTTGCTCACCGGCACCAAGAAAACCGACATCAGCGAAGCAGCCGTACTTGCCGATCTCGTCGCACAATCGCGCAGGTCCCCCGAAAAGTGATAGACCCCAGTGCGCCCCCAGCCGGCCGCGGAAGCGGAGCCTCGCCATACGCATTACCCGCGTCTGCACGGCTCGAGACCATCTTCGTACGCGGCGGAGCACCGGAAACCTCATCTAGTTGATGGGACGCGGGGTATCGGCAACGTCCAACCTCATGCACCAGTGTCGCGAAAGCCGGACCGTCCACCATTTTCTGCCGGTCGCGTCGGCGTCGGGGGCCTGATCGCGCTGCACCGTCGATTCCACACAGGAGCCGCTCATGGTGACATTGGACCGGTTGGCGAACGTACTGGGTGGCTACGGGATCCGCTTACGGTTGGGTTCGGTTCCCCGGTCCACCCCATTGCGCAGTGTGGTAATCCATGGCGCCGATCAGGACCCACAAGAAGTGGGTGATGTGCTGCTGGGGATCGGGGCCTGCTCCGTGTCGGAAGTGGTGGACTGGGCGGCCTCGGCGCGGGCTGTTGTCGCGCTCATCCGTGCGGGTGAGAAGACCCAGGATGAGCCGGAGAGCGAGGGTGTGGCGGTGATGGTGGTCGACCTTGCGGTGGCCTGGAGCGAGGTGGCCGCGGTGGTCTACGGGTTGGTGCTGGAAGGACGCGAAACCGAGGCCGGTCGCGGCCCGACTGATCTGTTCGCCTTGGCCGACAGCCTGGCCGACGCGGTCGAAGGTGCGGTAACGATCGAGGACCGGCTGTCTCGGGTGCTGGCGTATTCCAGGCGACAGCCCCACCTCGACCCCGCACGGGTCGAAACGATCCTGGACCGGCAGATGCCGCCGTGGTTACGAGAGCTGTTCGACGCGCACGATGTCTTCGCACATTTGGCAGCCTCGGATGAACCGTTGTCCGTTCCCGCGCAGGTAGAACGTGGTATGACGGGGCGGATGGTCGTGGCCGTGCGCGTGGGCCGGCAACTGCTGGGCTCGGTATGGGTGTCGTGCCCGGCACCGTTACACGGGGCTCGGCGCACGGCCTTGACCGACGGCGCGCACACAGTCGCCCTGCACCTGTTGCGGTCGAGGGCCAGCGCGGACCTGGAACGGCAGGTGGAATCCGAACTGGTGATCGGTTTGCTGGAGGGTGCCGCGGACGCGGCGACGGTGGCCAGCAGGCTGGGTTGGCGCCGGAGAGTTTGCGGGTGATCGCGCTGCGCGCTCGGATCGCCGACGAGCAGCACGTCGCACTGCTGTTGATCTTCGAGCGAGCAACAACCGGATTCGGCTGGTTCCGTTCGAGCCGCAGCGCCTTGGTCGGCGACACTATCTACACCGTGCTGCCCGCCGACCAGGCGGCCACCGCACGCCGCTGGATAGCCGAGCGACAGGCGGCACTGCCCGCGAAGATGACGGTGCTGGCCGGGATCAGCGGTGTGGCCCGGGCCACGGAATTGGCGTTGGCGCGCCGAGAAGCCGACGAATGCCTGGCGCTGCACGAGGCCCGCTCAGCAGGTGCCGAGCCCCCCACCTATGACGAGTCGTGGGACGAAATCCTGCTACAACGGTTGCGCACCGCCGGGCTTTCCGGACGGACCCCCGCACGGGGCCCGGTGTCGGAATTGCGCCGACACGACCACATGAACTCCACCCAGTATGTGGCAACGCTGCGCGCCTGGTTGCAGGCACAAGGCGACCCCGCCGGCGCGGGGGCGCAGCTGGGCGTGCACGAGAACACCGTGCGTAACCGGCTGCGCAAGATGGCAGAGGTGACCAATCTCGACTTGGACGACCCCCGCAAACGGCTCGCCGTGATGATAGAACTCGCCGTCACCGACAACGACTGACTGTGCTGTGCCATCGCCACAAATCTCGGCTCCTCGATTGTCGGATCAGCGCAACCGATCGCCTCGACAACCACGCAATCATGGAGTTGACAAGAACGCTCCATGCAATTGCCACTGGGCAGCGCCATCACCGGCGCGCGACCGGGCGAACGCCGTATCTACCACACATCCAGCGGCGCGATCATGGCAGTGACGCTGCTGCACGCGGTCCCCTACGCGCTGACCGACCCAGCCCCTGGAGAACACGAGAACAGTCCAGCGAAGGATCTGCCTTGTCGTGCCGAGCCGGTAACTGGTTGAACGGAGTTGAACGGAATGAAGAACATGCGGGTATGCGAGGTCATGCAACGACCGATCATCGCAGTGCGGCACAGCAATACGGCACGCGAGGCTGCGCTGATGCTCACCGAACTGGGCTACGCGGCGTTGCCTGTGCTCGACCAGGACGATCGCCTCATCGGGGTCCTGACCAGCGGTGACCTCCTGCGGGCCGACGCACTCGACGACGCGGTCAGTGCAGTGATGACCACACCGGCGGTGTCGGTCCCCGGCCACGCGGTACTGGCCGAGGTCATGAGCAGGCTGGTGACGCATGGGCTGCGCAGTCTGCCGGTCGTCGATGCCGACGGCCGCGTGGTCGGTATGTTCAGCCGCGGCGATGCGTTGCGAATCATGCTCACCCCCGACGACGCACTCGCGGCCGGCGCACAGAACCTCCTCGATCAGTACACCGGCGCGCGGCGCTGGCATGTCACCGTCGACGAGGGCGACGCCACCATCTCCGGCCGGTTCGCCGACGAATCCGAACGGCGCCTTGCCATCGCGCTGACCCGCACAGTGCCCGGCACCCGCACCGTGACCATCGCGACCACACCGGCGACTGCGGCCGCACTCGTGCACTGACCGGGCAACCACAACCGCCCGAATCCAACCTTCGACGTGAGCGGGCGGCGCCGAACGTGGACAGATTGCGGCCACTTAACGTGGTGCGCCAGGTAATTGGCGCGCCTGGTCGCAGTACGGGTTGTCACGCAGCCCGACCGCAGCCCGACTCGACCGCCATACACCTGCTGTTTCCGCCTGAACACGGTCCCCGGGGATGCGAGTGGAGGAATCGGACAAGTGGCGCACCCGCGATTGTCGCAGGCGGACAAGCGCAGCCGTTCGGCGTTAACGATCCTGGGGTTGTCAGTGAATATGTGGAGGGCGTGGAGGTGGTAATACAGGGGGCCGCTGACAGGGCGGCCCCATCCCTTCTCACGTGACCGCATCTCGAACCGCATTCCGAATTACCAGTCCTGGAGACCTGGATGACCCGCGCACACACCGTCTCACCCGCACGCCTTACCGACCATCTACCGGCGCTGCGAGCCACACTGAACCAGCAACGCCGCTTCCGCCTGCAGCAGCTGGCTGAACTCGAAGCCGAAATCGATCGCGCACCCGTACCCACCGACGCGGCCGGTAAGGCCAGGCATGAGGTCACCATCAAACTGGCCACGGCCGCACGACGCGCCCTGGCCGACATCGATGAAGCCCGCACGCTCATCACCACAGGCCGTTACGGCCGCTGCCGCGGCTGTCACACCCAGATCCCGATCCACCTACTGCAAACCATTCCCTCCACGCAGTGGTGCCTGAGTTGCCGGCGGCATCTGCCTGCCTTCGACGGTTCCCGCCCGACGCGCGGACAGCTGCCTCGCACAGCCTCCCGGACACCGCGACGTGCCCCGTCGGCGCAACGGAAGCCCTCGCATGCCGTTGAATACGACGGTCGACGCCCCAGGCATCGCTGACACCGACGCGGGTAGCAGCCCGTGGGATGACGCTGGTGAGGTGCCGGCGAAGGTGTTCAAGATCGAGACCGGTAAGCAAGCGCCGTCCCAAGACGACCTCGTCGCGTGGTGTGATCTCACGGACTCGGGCCTTGCGTTGCCCGACCTGCTCGGCACCCTCACCAACCTCGAATCGATGTGGGCGGAATGGAAGCGGATCACTGCGGGAGGTCACGCTCGGCGGCAACACCGCAGCGTCGAGATCGAGGCGGCAGCCCGCTCCATCCGGACTGGGAGCCGAGCAACCGTCGCCGCAGTCCGTTTTAGCCGGAGCTGTCGATAGTTCCAGCCGCGATCAGGTCGCCGCCGCAGACAGTTCAGATTTTAGTGAATACACGAGAATCTGTATTATCGGGTTTATGGAGACGCTGTTGCACTCGGACGCGCTGGCTCGCTTCGGTCATGCGCTGTCAGACCAGACTCGTACCCGGATCCTGCTGAGTCTGCGGAGCGGGCCCGGCTATCCGTCGGATCTGGCCGAGTGGATCGGGGTGTCGAGGCAGATCCTGTCCAATCACTTGGCCTGCCTGCGTGGTTGCGGCCTGGTCGTCGCCGTTCCTGAAGGCCGGCGCAGCCGCTACGAACTCGCCGACCCGCGTATCGCTCATGCGCTGGACGATCTACTCGGGCTGGTCTTGGCGGTCGACCCGGCTTGCTGTCCGGCCTCGGCGACTGAGCAGTGCTGCTGATGCCCGGGACGTCGCCGGTCCGGCTGGGGCCCAGCCCCGCGCGGCGGCGGGTGCTGTCGCGGCGGATCCGCTGGTTCGTCGCGGTCACCATCAGCTACAACGTGCTGGAGGCGGTCATCGCATTGGCTGAGGGCACCCGAGTGTCGTCGACAGCGTTGATCGGGTTCGGGCTGGACTCGGTTGTCGAAGTGTCCTCCGCCGCGGCGGTCGCCTGGCAGTTCTCCAGCCGCGACCCCGAAGCCCGGGAGAAGATCGCGCTGCGGATCATCGCCTTCTCCTTCTTCGCGCTGGCCGCCTACGTCGCCGTCGAAGCGATCCGCGCCCTGCTCGGCATCGGGGAAGCACAGAACTCCCCGATCGGAATCGGGTTGGCCGCAACCAGTCTGATCATCATGCCGGTGCTGTCGTGGGGGCAGCGGCACGCGGGGCGCGAACTCGGTTCGGCGTCCGCGGTAGCCGACTCCAAACAGACCCTGCTCTGCACCTACCTGTCGGCGGTCCTGCTCGCCGGGCTGCTGTTCAACGCCCTGTTCGGGTGGTCGTGGGCCGACCCGATCGCTGCCATGGTGATTGCCGTGATCGCGGCCGAAGAAGGCGTCAACGCCTGGAAAGGCGACACCTGCTGCCTCACACCCTCGCCCGACACCCAGCAGGCGAAAGCCGAAGCGCACGACTGTTCTTGCTGCGACGACTGAGCGCGAAGTCCCACCCATAGCGGAATGAAAGGCTGACCTGTCGTGACCACCGCCAGCAGGCTGCGCACCCGCAATCATGTCGCCATACGCGCGCTCGCGATCGCCCAGCGCGATCGCCGCGAAGCCGGGTACTCCCTGCTGCTCAGCCGTCCGGGTGGCTACACCGCCGCAGTCATCGAATTCCTGCAACGGCAGGCGGGGATCGGCTGAACCGATCGCCAGGCCGCCCCTTGCGCCGCGGTCGACGCTCGCAACAATCCGAAACTGACGAGGCTGGTTCGGCCGTCCAGGTGTAACCACCGCGTCGACGTCGAGATTGCGATCATGTTCAATAGCAGACCGACTGGGTGGTTTTCTATAATTCGAATACCGCCGTTTTCGCAAAGTTGTAGCCGAGTTGTTTTGCGAGGCTGCGAATCTCGGCTTCATATCACGTCCGGCGAAATGCCGGATAGGTCGCGGTGGAGGTACCCTGAGGTAACGGGCGAACACCGGATCGGCCACAAAAACAATATCGCGGCATCCTTTTCGCCCTCGGTGCCGAATCTATTTATGTCGAGGGTCTCTCAGTCGAAAGTTGCTGAGGTGAACGAATATAACGCGTCGTTCTGGATGGACACGCGGACTCGAACACGGGGGTGTGTGATGACTGAGTTGATCGATTTCTCTGCCGCGCTGATAGACCCGCAGGCGATCAAGAACGCCGGATACGCCGGGGTCATCGGCTATTTCTCCGACTCCAGGCCTGGCACGAACTTCGGCGCGAAGCCGCTGACCCGCGACTACTGTGACCGGCTGCGTGCCATCGGGCTGGAGGTGGTGACCAATTATCAGTACGGCAAGGGTGATACGTCGGACTGGAAAGGTGGATACGATTCGGGCGTGCATCACGCCCGAATCGCGCTCGACTACCATTTCGCTGCCGGAGGGCCGGGCTTTCGGCCGCTGTATGCGCCCGTCGACTCGAACCCTTCCCTGGAGGAGTGGAATTCGCAGATAGCGCCGTTCCTGCGTGGCTGGGCATCGGTGGTCGGTGCGGAGTGGACCGGTATGTACGGCAACGCGCGCTGCATCGATTGGGCGCTCGAGGACGGCGTCGCCAGGTGGTTCTGGCAACACAACTGGTCCGGCGATGCCTCGATCAACGGGGACCATCCCGCCGCGCACATCCACCAGATCCGCATCGACCGCGATCAGGTCGCCGGCGTCGGGGTGGACGTCAACAAGGTCCTCGTCGACGACTACGGCCAGTGGTCGAAAGCGGCTACGCCGGATCCGAATCAAGGGGGAAGTGTGAACAAGCCGGATTACGTCGAAATCGATCGGATGGGCAACTCGGCTTCCAGCCGCCACGGTGCGCGCATCAAGAATTTCCTGCTGCACACGCAGGAGGGCAACGGGACCGCCGAGAGCCTCGCGAACTACCTCAACAACCCCAATAATGGCGTGAGCTACCACTACACCCTCCGTGATCGTGTGGTCGCCGATGTCGTCGACACCGACCTGGCGAGCTGGTCTGTGCTGGACGCGAATCCGTACACGATCAATCTCTGCTTCGCCGGAAGCCGCATCGCGTGGAGCCGCGATGTCTGGATGTCCATTCGCGATGACATTCGGATCGCGGCGTGGCTCGCGGTGCAGGACGCCCGCAAATACGGTTTCGACACGTATGTCATCGCGCCGCCCTATCAGGAGCGTGCGGGGATCTCCGATCATAAGTATGTGACGGAGTGTCTCGGCATCGGCACGCATACGGATGTCGGGCCGAATTTTCCGTGGGATGTATTCGCCGACGATGTGCGGAGCTTTGCCACTGGCGGATCGGGCGGGTCGGAGCCGAACGCGATCAACGATTGCGCGGCTGCGAATCCCTGGTTGGGCAATCGGATCACCGCCGGCGAAATCGCGACCCCCGACGGCGTGGGCCGGTTCGCCGAGTTCGAGCACGGACATATCTATTGGCACCCCTCCACCGGTGCCCACGCCATCCCGGAAACGCTATGGGGAAAATTCGAGGAATTGAGCTGGGAGACAGGCCCACTCGGTTACCCGGTTACCGACCGAACCGTGTTGCACGGTCCAGGCGGCCAGCCGTCGGGTGAGGTGCAGGATTTCCAGGGCGGCGCCCTCTACCGCCAGGCAGCGAGTGAGCGCGCCTTCTGGCTGCACGGCGCTATCCGCGACCGCTGGAATCGCTCCGGCTACGAGAACGGTCCGCTGGGATGGCCGACGAGCGACGAAATCCCTTGGGACACTGGCACTTACCAGGATTTCGAGCACGGCAGGATCTTCTGGACCCCGAGCCAGACGCTGGCGACGGTCTCGGTCGGGGGAATTGATAGTCCCCTGCACGACGTGCAGGCTTGACGAAGAAATGGTCCGACCGCGAGTGGCGGTCGGACCGTTCTCTCGCGCGGGTGGGAACCGGGTTCAGTCGGGGACGTTGCTGCCGTGGCCGAGGTCACGCAGGGCCTGCTTGATCTTGGTCTGGGCCTCGTCGAGGGACTCGGGACTCGGGTTCGGGTCGGCGCCGGAGATGTCGAAGTTGCCCATGGTGAAGGCCGGGAACACGTGTACGTGCAGGTGTGGCACCTCCAGTCCGGCGATCAGCAGACCGGCACGCGGCGCGTCCCACGCCGCGCGCACGGCCTGGCCGATCTTCTGGGCGACGCCGGTCAGCCGGGCGAAAATGTCGGCGTCGATGTCCTGCCACTGGTCGATTTCCTTGCGCGGCACCACGAGGGTGTGGCCCGGGGTGACCGGGGCAATGGTGAGGAAGCCGACGAATTCGTCATCTTCCCAGACGAATCGGCCCGGGAGCTGACCGGCGATGATCGCGCTGAAGACAGAAGCCATGCTCCGCAGACTAGACCGGTCCGTCCGCCCCGGCGCCGCCCTGGCACGTGCTAGACCGCCACGAAGTGCGACAGGATGCCCTGCACCTCGTAGATGTCCACCTGCCGGTTGAACCTCTTCAGCAGGGGCTCTGCGGTGCCCGCGATCCAGATGGCCAGTTCGGCGTCCAGATCGAAGGTGCCCGCGGTCTCCACCGAAAAATGGGTGATCGCACGATAGGGGACGCTGTGGTAGCTCACCTTGCGACCGGTGACGCCCTGCTTGTCGATCAGGATCAGGCGGCGGTTCGTGAACAGCATGGCGTCGCGGACCAGCAGGTACGCGGCATAAACCTGTTCACCGTTGCCGAGGAGTTTGGCGTACTCCTGTTGCGCCTGGCCCGGATCGATCCGTCCGGCATTGCCCATCAGTCCGTCGATTAGACCCATGTCAGCACATCCTTCGGGTGCTCCGGTGTGATCGGTGCGGGTCGTGCGCGCCCACATCCGTTGTCCTCTTCCATAATCCCCTCGGCCAGGGCTGGCAGCGGCAAAGGCGGTAACCGGCTCGTTTAGGCTGTCTGCCGTGCGTGTACTCGTCATCGGTTCCGGAGCCCGTGAACATGCCCTCGTCTTGGCCCTGCGCAGAGACCCCGCGGTGAGTGCGCTGTTCGCTGCCCCTGGCAACGCGGGCATCGCCCAGCACGCGCAGACCCGCGCGGTCGACCCGAGCTCCGCGGAGGCGGTGGTCGGGCTGGCCGCAGAGCTTGCGGCCGACCTCGTCGTGATCGGACCCGAGGTTCCGCTGGTGCTCGGCGTCGCCGACGCGGTACGCGCCGCGGGCATCGCCTGTTTCGGTCCGTCGGCGGCGGCCGCCAGGATCGAGGGCTCGAAGGCGTTCGCCAAGGACGTGATGGCCGCGGCGGGTGTGCGCACCGCGCACAGCGAGGTCGTGGACAACCCGGCCGAGCTCGACGACGCACTCGACCGCTTCGGCCCGACCTGGGTGGTGAAGGACGACGGACTGGCGGCGGGCAAGGGCGTCGTGGTGACCGCGGATCGCTCCGCAGCGCGCGATCACGGCGCAGAATTGCTCGAGCAAGGCCATCCGGTACTGCTGGAATCGTTCCTGGACGGGCCGGAAGTATCACTGTTCTGCCTGGTCGACGGCGAGACGGTGGTTCCGTTGTTGCCCGCGCAGGACCACAAACGCGTCGGTGACGGCGACACCGGCCCGAACACCGGCGGCATGGGCGCGTACACGCCGCTGCCCTGGTTGCCCGAGGCGATGGTCACCGCGATTGTCGATGACGTTGTGAAACCCGTTGCGGCTGAACTGGTTCGGCGTGACAGCGGGTTCTCCGGCCTGCTCTACGCCGGCCTCGCGATCGGCGCGGCCGGTCCCGCCGTCATCGAATTCAATTGCCGCTTCGGCGATCCCGAGACGCAGGCGGTGCTCGCGCTGCTGGAGAGTCCGCTCGGCGAACTGCTGAACGCCACCGCCACCGGCACCCTGGCGCAGGTGGCCCCGCTGCGTTGGCGCGACGGTGCCGCGATCACTGTGGTGCTCGCCGCGGAGAACTACCCGGGCCGCCCCCGCCTCGGCGACGCTATCGCCGGCGCGGCGGAAGGCGCGCTCGACGAGGCCGCCACGGTCCTGCACGCCGGAACCGCGCAGCGCGAAGACGGCGCGCTGATCTCCGCGGGCGGCCGGGTGCTCAACGTCGTCGGCGTCGGTGCCGACCTCGCCGAAGCTCGCACGCACGCCTACGACCGCATCGCCGCGATCAAGCTGCCCGGCAGCCACTACCGCACCGATATCGGCCTGGCCGCCGTCGAGGAACGCATCACCGTCTGAGATCGAAGCGACGTCGCCGGCTCTGGCTCAACCGAAGGTCAGACCGCGCAGCGCCAGCCACTGCTGCGGGTCCACGTGCTGTCCGCCGACGATCACCTCGAAATGCAGGTGCGGGCCGGTCGAGTCACCGCGGTTGCCCATCCGGGCGATCTGCATGCCCGCTGGCACTCGTTCACCGACCGAGACGAAGAAGTCGTACATGTGCCCGTACACGGTGATGCTGCCGTCGTCGTGCCGGATCCGTACCCAGAGGCCGAAGCCCTGGGCCGGGCCCGCGTCGATGACCGTGCCGTTGGCGACCGCGTAGATCGGGGTGCCGAGCGGGCCCGCGATGTCGATGCCGTTGTGGAACGTTCCCCACCGGGAACCGAAGCCGGAGGTGAACGTGCCGCGGGCGGGCAGAACGAAGCTGGAGATACCCGGCAGCATTCCGGGCTGCACCGGTGCGTTTCCGGTCATCCACGGCTGGCGCTCACCGGCCACCGCGGCGGCCGCCTCGGCCTTGGCGCGTTCGAGAGTCGCTCGCGTGGCGGCCGCAACCACCGCCTGCTCGCGCAGCCGCTCACCGTTGGCGATCGCGTTCAGCAACCGGCGCACCGACGGCGGACTGTTCTGCATCTGCGGCGGATAGGCGACGGCGACGCGCAGGGCACGGTCGGGTGCCGGCGTGCGATCCGTGACCGTCCCCGCGAAAGACGTGTCGCTCGCGGCGAACACCGCGGCCGCGGCCAGCCCGGCCAGCAGCACCTTGTGCTTGCGCACCAGCGCGAGCAGTTCCTCTCCGCTGGGCCGTCGCTGCCACATCTCGCGCGGGTCCGGCTTGTGTTCCCATAGCGTCCGCCATCGGAATCGCCGTGCCCACAGGGAACCCCCGGCTCCGAACAGAGCGCGCAGTCCCTGTTCCGGACGCTTTCGCACCGGCGCACGCCAATCACGCGGAATGACTCCGATGCCACCCACTCCGCGTACTCGGTCGAGCCCGTCTCGTCGAGCGTTCTCGAGCATTACGCCGACCATAACCCCGACCGCACGTCGACCGCGTGCTCTACCGTCTGTCGAGTGTCCAGAGAATCTCGCCGGTCGACCATTCCCCCTTTCTACGTGATGGATGTCTGGAAAGCCGCCGCGGAACGGGCCAGAACCCATGGCGACGTGCTCGTACTCGCCGCCGGCCAGCCGTCGACGCCCGCGCCCGCGCCGGTACTGCGAGCGACCCAACTCGCGATCCGATCCGAATTGCTGGGCTATACCGAGACTTTCGGCATCCTGCCGATCCGCGAGGCGATCGCCGAGCACCATCGCGAGACTTACGGCTATTCGGTCGATCCGGACGACGTGGTGATGACGACCGGATCGTCCGGCGCGTTCTCACTGATCTTCCTTGCCGCGTTCGACCCTGGCGACACCGTCGTGGTCGCCCGCCCCGGCTATCCGGCCTACCGCAACACCCTCACCGCGCTCGGATGCCGCGTACTCGAGTTGGACTGCGGCGCCCACACCAGGTTCCAGCCGACGGTCGCCATGCTCGAAGCCCTGCCGGAACCACCCGCGGGCCTGGTCGTGGCCAGCCCCGCCAACCCGACCGGCACGATGATCGCCCCCGCCGAGTTGGCCGCGCTGGCCCGCTGGTGCGAGAAACACGGCACCTTGCTGATCTCCGACGAGATCTACCACGGCATCACGTACGACAGCGCCGGCGCGGACAGCAAGACCTCCTCGGCGTGGGAGACCTCGCGGGAATCGGTGGTGATCGGCTCGGTCTCCAAATACTTCTCGATGACCGGCTGGCGATTGGGCTGGATGCTGGTGCCGAGCGGACTGCGGCCCGCGTTGCAGCGTCTGGCGTCGAATCTGACCGTCTGCCCGCCCGCCATCTCGCAGTACGCGGCGCTGCACGCGTTCGGCGCGGAGGCCAAGGCGGAGCTCGACGGGCACGTACGGCGTTACGCGGTGAACCGGCGGTTGCTGCTGGACGGGCTGCCGAAGCTCGGCATCACCGACCTGGCTCCCGCCGATGGTGCTTTCTACGCCTACGCCGACATCGGCCATCTCACCGACGACTCCCGCGCATGGTGCACCGAGGTACTCGACCACATCGGCGTCGCGCTCGCGCCCGGCGTCGATTTCGACACCGTGAACGGACACCGCACGGTGCGCTTCTCGTTCGCGGGAGCCACGCAGGACATCGAAGCGGCGCTGTTGCGTCTAGGGCACTATCTCGGTGCGTGATCCGCCTGTCGAGCAACAACTTTCCGCAGTTCGACACCGTGGCCGCGCGGATGCGGTAAAACAACCTTGATTGCTTTCCTCGCTGATTTCCCCTGGAAGAACTGATGATGACTGGCACGATGGCACGGTGATCACCGCGACGACCCCGAAAGGCGAACGGCGTCGCCAGGCGCTGGTATCTGCTGCCGCCGAGTTACTGCTCGAAGGCGGATTCGACGCGGTGCGGCATCGCTCGGTCGCGACGCGCGCCGACCTACCCCTGGCGTCCACCACCTACTACTTCGACTCCTTGGACGATCTGATCGCGCGGGCGGTCGAGTTCAGCGGCGACGCGGAGCTGGACGCGATGCGCCGCAGGGTCGGCGAGGTGAGCCACCGCCGCCGCGGCGCGGAGGCCACCGTCGACCTGGTGCTCGATCTGCTGGTGGGGACCGACGGACCCGACGAGGTCGCGCGCGGCCAGCTGATCGCCCGCTACGAGCGCTCGGTGGCCTCGGCGCGCCACCCGGAATTACGGGAGGTGCAGCTCCGACTGCGCGCCCAGCTGGACGAGCTGCTGGCCGACGTGCTGCGCCGGTCCGACCGGATGGTGCGGCCGGAGCAACTGCGCAGGCTGGTCGCGGTGGTGGACGGAGCCGTCGTCGCGGCGCTCACCGAAATAGATCCCGAACCGCGACGGATGGCCCGCGGCGCGCTGCTCGAGGTGATCGACATCGTCGCACCGGCGACGCCCCAGCAAGTGGATCGTTTCCGGGCACTAGACTGACCGGACGTGAGGGAGCGAAGCGAGCGAACCATCGACACAGTGCCCCAGGGCACGACGGAACCGAGCGTCAGTGAGGCGCAGTCGTGACTCTCGCCCCCAACGTCCTTGCCACCCGTTACGCCAGCCCCGAGTTGGTGCACCTGTGGTCGCCGGAATACAAGATCGTGCTGGAGCGGCGGTTGTGGCTGGAGGTGTTGCGGGCGCAGTCGGAACTGGGCATCGAGGTGCCAGAGGGTGTCGTCGCGGACTACGAGCGGGTGCTCGACCAGGTCGACATCGCTTCGATCGCCGAACGCGAGCGGGTCACTCGCCACGACGTGAAGGCCCGCATCGAGGAGTTCAACGCCCTGGCCGGGCATGAGCATGTACACAAGGGTATGACCAGCCGCGATCTCACCGAGAACGTGGAGCAGTTGCAGATCCGGCTTTCGCTCGAGCATGTGCACGCGCACGGTGTCGCGATCGCCGCGCGGTTGGCCGAACGCGCCGCCGAGTATCAGACACTGGTGATGGCGGGCCGCTCGCACAACGTCGCCGCACAGGCCACCACCCTCGGCAAGCGGTTCGCCTCCGCCGCCGACGAACTGCTGATCGCGCTCACCCGGCTGCGTGAGCTGATCGACCGCTACCCGCTGCGCGGGATCAAGGGCCCGATGGGCACCGCACAGGACATGCTCGACCTGCTCGGCGGCGACCCCGCCAAGCTGGCGCGGATGGAGCAGCAGGTGGCCCGGCATCTCGGCTTCGCCACCGTGCTCACCAGCGTCGGCCAGGTGTACCCGCGTTCGCTCGACCACGACGTCCTCTCCGCGCTGGTGCAGGTCGGCGCCGGTCCCTCCTCGTTCGCGCACACCATCCGGCTCATGGCCGGGCACGAGCTGGTCACCGAGGGCTTCCAGCCGGGGCAGGTGGGCAGCTCGGCGATGCCGCACAAAATGAACACCCGCTCCTGTGAGCGGGTCAACGGCCTGCAGGTGGTGCTGCGCGGTTACGCCTCGATGGCGGCCGAACTGGCGGGCGCGCAGTGGAACGAAGGCGACGTGTTCTGCTCGGTGGTGCGCCGGGTCGCGCTACCGGACGCCTTCTTCGCGATCGACGGGATGATGGAAACGTTCCTCACCGTCCTCGCCGAGTTCGGCGCCTACCCAGCCGTCATTTCCCGCGAGCTGGATCGCTACCTGCCCTTCCTCGCCACCACCCGCATCCTGATGGCGGCGGTCCGCACCGGCGTCGGCCGCGAAACCGCGCACGAGGTCATCAAGGAGCACGCCGTCGCTGTCGCCCTCGCCATGCGGGAGCAGGGCCGCGAACCCGACCTCTTGGACCGCTTGGCCGCCGACAGTCGCCTTCCGCTCGACCGCGCCGCCCTCGACGCCGCGCTGTCCGACAAGTCCGCCTTCATCGGCGCCGCCGACGCACAGGTCGCCGACGTAATCGGCCAGGTCCAGAAACTGGTCGACCGCCATCCCGACGCGGCTCGCTACACGCCGTCTCCAATCCTGTAGCGGGGTTGGGACTTTCGCCGCGAATAATTGCGTAGCCGCCGCACCACAGATGAACATCTAGGCTGCTGCTCGTGAATCCGTATACAATTTTCGCCGATATCGTTGCCGGTCGAGCGCCTGCGAGCAAGGCGTACGAGGACGATGATGTGCTGGCGTTCATGGACATTCGGCCGATGACGCCAGGGCATCTGCTGGTGGTGCCGAAGGTGGCGGCGCGCAGTCTTGCCGAGCTCGATCCGGCGGTCGGTGGAAAGTTGTTCCAGGTGGGACAGCGACTCGCCGCGGCGCTGCGGGCCAGCGAAGTGGGGTGCGACGGCGTCAACTTCTTTCTCGCCGACGGGGTGACGGCAGGGCAGGAGGTGTTCCACGTGCACCTGCACGTCATCCCGCGCACGCCGGGCGACGGATTCGGGCTGCGTGGTCGTCCGACCAGCCCGCGGCGCGCTGACCTGGACTATCTGGCGGGCTCGATTCGCAGCGCGCTCGCGGATTGAGCTGTATTGCATCCTCTTCGGCCACCCTAGGCCTGCCGCTCGCTGCCTGAAACCCACGATCGGCACGCTGCTGCGGCATCGGCCAGTAGGTTCTCTACGGTATGCCACTCGTAGGTGTCGAGGCCGTAAGGAACTTGCGGCGGATAGGGATGAGCGCAGCGGTTATGCGGCTCCCGTGTCGTGTACGGGTTTCAGGCTTCCGATATCATTCCGCGGTTCGATATTTGTGCTGTTCAGCGGGGTGAAACAGGCTCCTGTACGACCGCGAATCGAGATCGTTGATCCGCAGTGGACAGACTTTCGGCCATCGCGAGCCGTCAACGGTCTCGCATCAGACCGCGCGGGCGGTCCTGTCCTTGTCCGGTACCGCCGCGCTCCACCTGTGGCCCGTAGCCGGGTGGCTCCCTTACCGCTGCTTGTGGGTGAGTTGCCTGCCCCAACCACAGAAGTCGTTCCACCTCCGATAGGCGCCCTTTCGCGTCCAGCTCCTTGAATGCAGCGTCCCGTGCCGCGTCCTTGTTGATGGCAGCTTTGCACGCATCGCGTTCTTTGTCAGTGGCAGCACGCGCCCTGTCGGCCGCTTCACGCTCCACGGCGGCCGTCTCCCTGGCGGCCTGTTCCCCAGCGTCTGCCGCTTCCCGTTCCTGGAACTGATTGGACAACGGGAATTCCCGCGCCACCCGTTCGGCAGCCTCACGTTCAACCCGTGCACGCTCGGTTCCTGGCGTTTCGCGCGCCTGCCTGGCTCGCTCGGCTTGTTCTCGGGCCTGTCGGGCGCGCTCGGCTCGGTGCGGGGCTTCCGCCCGGCCACGTGTGGCAGCTTCCCGGAATTGCTGCATCTTACGAAATTGCTCGGCGCGCTCTCGTGCCCGCATGATTTCACGTATCCTCGCCAGGCGCTGACGTGCACGGTTGGCACGGTCCAGTTCGTATCTTGTCTTCAATTCCAGCTGGCGGGCGTCCTTTTCGTGTACTAGCCCTTTGGCGAATGCGGCACGAGCCTGATCCCGTGTCAGCTCTTGGTGAATCACCCTGTCGCCGAATTCTTGTTTCAAATCTATCAGCAATTGCCGGTATTTCGGCGACATCTGCTCACCCGCAACGGTCCTAATCCGAAGAGATTCGATTTCGCGTTTCGCGAGAAGCTCGCGGTCCTTTCGTAGCTCCCGGACATCGTTCTTGCTGCCGACTTGGCCCGATTTGTCTTCGATGGCATGAATCCGGCCGTGCTCATCAGCTCTGGCCTTGTCGTAGTGTCGGGGACCTAGCGATGTGGCGTACCGATCGGGTTGCTGTACATAACCGCTCTGGAGATCAAGGAAAAGATGTTCTATGCCGTTCTCGAAAATCCTTCCGCGAGCAGGATTATCGAATGGCTCTCGGATTCTGTCGTACTCGTCAGACATGACAGCGTCTAACCCCCCGAATATTGCAATGCCTCAGGCTGAAAGTGTTGAGCTACACACCGTCGCGTGACGATGAGTATTCGTCGGCAAATTCGCGCAGCATCTCGGCCATACCGGAGAACATGCCACCGTCTGCCGGGTCATAGTCGTCGATCATGAGTTTCATCAATCCGTACGCGGTGTCGCCGTCGGTGTCGAACCCGTATTCGAGCAATGGATTGACGTGATCGTAGAATGAATTCTCGCGACCGAACCATTCGTAATCCTCCCAGCGTGCGCCCGCGAACCTTATGAAGAGTTCGCCCAGAAAACATATGAAGGCGTCAGTCATATCGGAGTTCTCGGCCTTCATAGCGGTAGCCATATCCGGGAACAGTTCGGCCACGACGGCGTTCAGCTCGGACAATTCTGGAGCCCCTTCGGGCCACGGCTCAGACGGAATGTCACGCAATCCCGCGCGATCGAGGAATTTCCGCACCTGCGCTGCCCGCCGATCTGGATCGACCCATTTTTCCCACTCGGTCCGCTCGACAGGCACGCCGAGATCCATGCTCATCTGTTCGTCGTCACCCACGTGGTCTACCCCTTCTCGTCATGGCCGAACAGGCCAGTGTTCCATGTCAAGGCTCCGGATACGTCGACTGCGAGCCACCGAAATGCGGTGCGCTCGACCGGCAGATACGGCAGCGCACCCAGCTTCCGCGGACACGGCGGTTCGCAGGACCGATGGATGGCGATGATGCCGCGGGCGCGCTCTTCGGATGTGGTCGGAGGCGGCGGCTGCGAGCAGCGGTCATTGATCCAACTCATGGCGCACCGTTGGGATCGACCGGAGCGGCTTTGCCGTCGACGACGTTCAATGGGCCGTAGGGGATTCCGTAATCGTCAACCGCGAACCATGTTCCGTCGTGGTCTTGCATCCATGCGGCGGGGCCGTCCTCGTCCTCTCGCAGCCACGGCAGGTCGATCACCCCGAGACCTCGTGATCGATGCCGTGGCTGATGTAGGCACTGGCGGAGAGGTATTGGAGGCAACTGGGGCCGTGCCCGGAGTGGATGTCGAGGACGAAACGCGCGTGGTCGAACGAGCGGAAGAACCCGTCTTGCCAGCATTTGCTATGGAAGTGCCGCCACTGCTCAGCGTCAGCCAGTGTGATGGTCACAGCATCTTCCGAACCGCAATGGTGAAGACGGCGGACCACGGCACGTAGGTGCTGGTCCGGGTCGGGTAGGCAGTTCGCATCGCTCACCCGGCCGGGGTGGGCAGATCAGTCGTGCACAGCAAGGCAGCCCAATAGTCGGCGCGTAGCGCGTCCCAGAGATCGAGGTAGCCCGGAAAGGCGTCCCGGGCTTCCCACAGGGTCGGTGGGCCGTCGAGTATCACCGAACCTGGCATCGCGGAGGGCAGTGACCTGCCGCTAGGCCAGCGGTGGGCCGGTGTGGCTTCCGCTCGATTTTGGATGTTGAGCACCTGGCATTCTCGACGCATCAACCGCCACGTCGCGACCTTTCGGCCGTCCGGGGATTCGGTGGTACGCAACCGGTCTCGGTGCATCACGCCACCTCCCCAGTGGTGCGCCCGATGCTGGGGGTTGGTTATTCACCCCAGCACCGGGACGATTCGGCGGACACAGATCCGGTTGCCCACACCCGGAGGGAATCCACGAAGATCTCGACCACTTCGGCGGGCGGTGGTTGCCACCCTCGGACGTCGGGCCGATGAGGGCCGACGAACGGGCTTCGGTACGGCAGTTCTCTCGCAGTCACTGTCTGTCCCCTTGTCGCTACTTGAGCCAAAGTGCCCAGTGGCGCTGGGTGACGCTGTCACGTGGAGTTGTGACACCAACCGGGCACAGACCTGAGTGTGGTTGCTCCGAGCTGCCACGAGCAGGTTGCTAGGGGTGTTGAATGGTGGTGAATTCGCCACCACCACTAGACCAACGGGTGATCAGGATGAAGAGTCCGAACGTGCAGCTTGAAGAGTGGCTGACTCGCTCCGGGTGGAGCCGTGGCGAGTTGGCACGGCAAGTCCGGACCCTCGCCTTCGAATGGGGCGAGCACCAGGTCAGGCCGGACACCTCCAGCGTGCGGCGCTGGGTAGACGAGGGGGAACGCCCGCGGACTCCGGTTCCGGCGATCTTGGCGGATTTGTTCTCTGCACGGTTTGGTTACCGCGTGACAACCTATGACCTCGGTCTAGGTGAGGCGGTCGACCGGTCCCTTACTTACAGCCCAACGTTGACCGAGACGGTGGAAGCTGTTGCCGACCTGGGAAGGGCAGACGTGGACCGCAGGAAGCTACTCACGGCCGCACCCTTTGCAGCAGTCGCGGCCATCGGCCCGTCCCGTGACTGGCTACTCAATACCCTTGACCAGCTGCCGGACGAACGGCAACGCGTACGGCTCGAAGACGTTACGGCCGTGAAGAACATGTTCGGCACGTTTCAGGAGATGGACATATTCCAAGGCGGAGGATCGGGCCGTCTGGTCCTGGCCGCGTACATGAACGAACACGTCTATCCGCTGCTTCGGCGGACCCACACGGAGGAAGTACGCCGGGCATTGTGCGGGGCTGCGTCCGAACAGACTTATCTACTCGGATGGATGGCGTTCGACAACGGTGAGCAAGGGACCGCTCAGCGATACTTGATTCAGGCTCTCCGCCTGGCGGAGGAGTCAAAGGATGCAGCGCTGGGCGCTCACGTCCTTGCTGGGCTGGCCGATCAGGCAACCCTACTCGGACATCCACAGGAGGGTCGCCGTCTGGCTCAGGCGGGCCGTCAGGGCCTGGTCAAGGCCGACTCTGCGGCATGTCTGGCCGATTTGTGGACGCTCGAAGCGCGGGCGCTCGCAGCCACTGGCGACAAGGTCGGTACCGCACACGCGGTCAACGCGGCCGAACGAGCCTTCGAGCAGATCGAGCCCGAGCAGGAACCAGAGTGGGCGAAGTTCATTGACGAGGCGTACATCTGTGGCGAGTGGGCAAACGCCTTCCGGGATCTCGGACAACCGGAGGACGCTGCCCCGCACGCACGACGGTCGATTGTCTACGCCCGCAGCCAGAACCGGGCGCGGCGTGGTGCGCTGTCACATGCCGCATTAGCGGTGACCCACATTCAGAATCGGGATCTTGAAGCGGCCCATGCCGCGAGTGTTCGAACCGTGAGCCTGTCCAGCAAGGTCAGGTCATCCCGATCTGTGGAAGCCGTTCGGGATATCCAGCAGCGCATGGTGACGTTTGGTCCACATCCGTTGGTCGCGGACTTCAACGAGCGGGCTCGGACGCTGCTCATGGCGTAGCGCGCAGTCGGCCACATCGGGGCTGTTCATCTGTAGCTAACGCACGACTGCGCCTGCCGTCCAGCTCGGGTAGTCGCTGTAGCCCTCGGCGGTACGCCCATAGAGCGACTCTTCGCGGATCGGGGCCAGCGGGAGATCGTGCCGGATGCGATGGACGAGGTCGGGGTTGGCGATGAACGACCTGCCGAAGGAGACCAGATCGGCGAGTCCGGTGCGCAGCACGTTTTCCGCGCCGGCCGCCGTCGTCGGCTCGCGGTTCTCGCCGATGTTGGCCATGAGCGTGCCGTGCCACCGCGGCCGCAGGTCGTCGAGTGCGTGGTAGCGGTCGTTGTCGGTGAGGTGCAGGTAGGCGAGGTCGCGGCGGTCGAGTTCGGTGACGAGGGCCCGGTAGAGCGGCGCGGGATCGGCCTCGACCATGGTGAACTGCGGGTTGCCCGGGGAGAGGCGGATGGCGGTCCGCCGGGAGCCGATGGCGCCGGTCACCGCGTCGACGACGGCCAGCGGCAACCGCATGCGGTTCTCGATCGATCCTCCGTACTCGTCGTCGCGCAGGTTGGTGTTGTCGGCGAGGAACTGGTGCACGAGATAGCTGTTGGCTCCGTGGATTTCGACACCGTCGAAGCCTGCCGCGATGGCGTTGCGCGCGGCTGTGGCGTGCTGGTCCACCACCGCGGCGATGTCGGCGTGATCGAGGGCGCCCGGCGTGATCGGGTCTGCCTTGCCTCCGTCGATCAGATGCACGCGGTCGTCGTCCAGCACGGCCGACGGTCCGGCGGGCCGGGATCCGTCGATTCGCGCGAGCGGATGGCCCTTGCGTCCGCCATGCATGAGCTGCGCGAAGATCCGGCCGCCGCGTGCGTGCACGGCCTCGGTGACGTGCCGCCACGCCTCGACGTGTGCGGGCGTCTGCAACCCGGGCACCCATGCCTCGCTCTGCCCGGTCGAATGCGGCCAGATGCCCTCGGTGACGATCAGCCCGGCTGTCGCCCGCTGGGCGTAATAGTCGGCGACGTCGGTGGTCGGCGAGCCGTCGGGCAGGGAGCGCAGCCGGGTCATCGGCGACATCACGATCCGGTTGGGCAGGTCGAGCGAGCGGTGGTGGTATTCGGTCAGCAACATGGCTGTACCGTAAAACCTGACATCAATGTCAGGTCAAGGAGCGAGCGTGCGTATCGGTGAACTGGCCGAGCGGACCGGCGTGAGCGTCCGGTCGCTGCGGTACTACGAGACCAAAGGCCTGCTGGCGTCGGAGCGGACGTCCGGCGGGCAACGGGAGTACCCGGAGGCAGCGGTGGACCGGGTCCGGCGCATCCAGGAAATGTTCGCCGCGGGCCTGCACAGCGACACCATCGGCGAGCTGCTGCCGTGCATCCACGACCTGGACGGAACCCCCAACGCGCTGGCGACGCCGTTCCTGGTGGAGAAGCTCACCGAGGAACGCGCGCGGATCGACCAGGCCATGCACGATCTGCGCGCGACAAGCGACATGTTGGACGGCATCATCCGGGCTGCGGGCGGCGAGGCGCCCGAACAGTAGGGTGGACGCCATGGCTCTCGACAGCGGAACGATCTCCGAACCCGGCAACGGCACTCCCGTCGTAGCGGCGCCGATCGCCAAGACGGTCCCGACCGAGCGGGTGCACCACGGCGACCTCTTCGTCGACGAGTACGAGTGGCTGCGGGACAAGGAGAATCCCGACGTCATCGCCCACCTGGAGGCGGAGAACGCCTACACCGAGGCGCAGACCGCGCACCTGGACACGCTGCGCGACGCGATCTTCGACGAGATCAAGGCGCGTACCCAGGAGACCGATCTGTCCGTACCGTCCCGCATGGGCGACTACTGGTACTACTCGCGCAGCTTCGAAGGCAAGCAGTACGCCGTGCACTGCCGGTGCCCGATCGCAGCCGACGCCGAGGGCATCGACGCGTGGACGCCGCCACAGCTGGAAGCGGGAACCGAGGTTCCCGGGGAACAGGTGCTGCTCGACAGCAACGTGCTGGCCGAGGGCCACGACTTCTTCTCGCTCGGCGCGTACTCGATCAGCCACGACGGCGATCGGCTCGCCTATTCGGTGGACAACGTCGGCGACGAGCGCTACGTGCTGCGGTTCAAGGACCTGCGCACCGGCGAGTCGCTCGGCGACGAGATCGCCGGTACCGCGCCGGGCGCTACCTGGTCGCTGGACGGCACGCACGTCTTCTACCAGACGGTCGACGAGTCATGGCGACCCGACACCGTGTGGCGGCATCGGCTCGGCAGCACGGAGCCCGATGTCAAGGTGTTCCACGAGCCCGACGAGCGGTACTGGGTGAGCGTCGGCGCGACCCGCTCGGAGAAATACCTGATGATCTGGGTCGGCTCGAAGATCACCAGCGAGGGCTGGGTACTCGAATCCGATGATCCCGAGGGCGAATTCCGCGTGCTGCTGCCGCGCCGCGAGGGCGTCGAGTATTCCGCGGAGCACGCTGTGATCGGCGGCGAGGACCGGTTCCTCATCCTGCACAACGACGTCGTGGATGGGGTGAAGGCGGAGAATTTCGTCCTCGCCGAGGCGCCGGTCGACGATCCGTCGAACATGACGCTGCTGGTCGGACACCGCGACGACGTGCGGCTCGAGGACGTCGACCCGTTCCGCGATCACCTGGTGCTCAGTTACCGGCGCGAGGCGCTGACCCGGATCGCGGTGTGGCCGCTGACCGAATCCGGCTACGGTGAGCGCCGCGAACTCGCATTCGATCTGGAACTCTTCGCGGTCGGCGCGGGCTCCAACCCGGAGTGGGCCCAGCCGACCCTGCGCATCGGCCTGACCTCGTTCATCACACCGATGCGGGTGTTCGACTATGTCCCCGCGACCGGCGATCTGCTGCTGCGCAAAGAACAGCCGGTGCTCGGCGGCTTCGACGCGAACGACTATGAACAGCACCGGGATTGGGCGATTGCCGAGGACGGCACCCGGATCCCCATCTCGCTGGTGCGGAAGAAGGACGCGGCGGCCGATGCGCCGAAACCATTGCTGCTCTACGGTTACGGCTCCTACGAAGCGAGCATCGACCCCTCTTTCTCGGTTTCGCGCCTGTCACTGCTGGACCGCGGCATGGTTTTCGCGGTCGCGCATGTGCGCGGCGGCGGCGAGATGGGCAGGCTCTGGTACGAGAACGGCAAGACGCTCACCAAGAAGAACACCTTCACCGACTTCGTTTCGTGCGCGCGGCATCTCGTCGACACCGGCGTCACCGCAGCGGACCGAGTGATCGCCGACGGGGGTAGTGCGGGCGGCCTGCTCGTCGGCACGGTGGCGAACATGGCGCCGGAGCTGTTCGCTGGCATCCTGACCAACGTCCCGTTCGTCGATCCGCTCACCTCGATCCTCGACCCGTCACTGCCGCTGACCGTCATCGAATGGGACGAGTGGGGAAACCCGCTGGCGGAAAAGGATGTCTACGAGTACATGAAGTCGTACTCGCCGTACGAGAATGTCGAGGCCAAGGACTACCCGCCGATCCTGGCCATCACCAGCCTGAACGACACCCGCGTGCTCTACGTCGAGCCCGCGAAGTGGGTCGCCAAGCTGCGCGCCGTCAAGACCGGCGATGCGCCGCTGCTGCTCAAGACCGAGATGAGCGCAGGGCACGGCGGCGTCAGCGGGCGCTATGAGACATGGAAGGAAGTGGCGTTCGAGTACGCCTGGGTGCTCGACACCGTGGGTCTCGCCGGCGCGTAGGCCACGGTCGGCCCGTTATCCGGTGGCGGTCGGGAACAGGAGTTTGCCGAGCAGAGCGGTGAGTTGACGCCGCTCGTTCGGCGACAGCGCGGCGAAGGTTTCGTCGAGAAAGGCGGGCACTGCCGACTCCGCGCTGCGGAGCCGTTTGCGCCCGGTGTCGGTGAGGGTGACGGCGTAGGACCGGCGGTCGCGGGGATTGCGCTCGCGCCGGATGTAACCCGACCGCTCGAGGTCGTCGCAGAGGGTCACCATCACGCTGCGGTCGATGCGCAGTTCCTCGCTCAAGGACTGCTGTGCGCAGGCGCCGACGGCGTCCAGCATCTTCAACACCAGATGCTGGCCCACGCCTAGTCCCTGTGTCGCGGCATGGATTTCACCCGCCCGCGCCACGGCTGCCGACGCTCGGCACAGTGCGATATCGAGTCGTTCTGCGGCAAGCGCGGGGAAGTAGGTCGGCTTGGCGGCGTCTTCGGTAGTCGGCATGATCTCCTCGCTGTTCAGGACGTCTCAGTCAGTTTAATCGTCTGGTCACAGATCGTTTGACACAAGATTATCTCCAGTCATACGGTTTGGGGGTAGGTACCGGATGTTTCGGCCAGGAGCACACGATGACGCTGGATCTCACCCCGGACGAACTGCTGTCCACCACCCGCGCGGTGCGCAAGCGTCTCGATTTCGACCGCCCGGTGCCGCGCGAACTGATCGAGGAGTGCATCGATCTGGCAACCCAGGCGCCGACTGGCCGCAACCGGCAGCGCTGGCACTTCGTCGTGGTCACCGAGCCCGCACGCCGCAGGGTCGTGGCCGACATCTTCCGTAGGTCGCTCGCGCTCGGCGGGCAGCCACTGACCGGCGCCGACATGCGCCGCATGCAGGTCGACCCCGGTGCGATGGACCGCATCTTCGGCGGACTGCGGTATCTCGCCGAGAACATCCACCGCGTCCCCGCGATCGTGATCCCGGCAATCGAAGGTCGGACCGATCGCGCCTCGGTGGCGGTCCAGGCCGGGACATGGGGCTCGATCCTGCCCGCCGTGTGGAGTTTCATGCTCGCCGCCCGAGCGCGCGGTCTCGGCACCGTGTGGACCAGTGCGCAGGGGCCGTTGGAACGGGAACTCGCTGCGGTGCTGGGGATTCCATACGACAAAGTCATGCTCGCGGCGTTCATCCCGCTGGCCTACACGATCGGCGTCGACTTCAAGCCCGCGGTGCGGGTCCCGCGCGAACAGGTTCTGCACTGGGACCGCTGGTAGCGGCGCACTCGACCGAGGCGTGTCGGAGTGTTCGTCGCGTGGTCATGCGGGCTGCATGTCGAGGACATGTATGGCTGGCACCGTTGATTCATGAACGCTGAGCTGATCGTGTCGGTATCCGGGATCAGGGACACCACCCGGGACACGGCGATGGAATTCGCCGAGGAGATGGATCGGCGCGGCGTGCCGCTGTCACTGCTGGTCGCGCCGCGGCTGAAGGGCAAATACCGGCTGGTCGACGACCTGGCGACGCAGGCGTGGTTGCGCGGGCGCCGGGCTCGTGGTGACGCCATCGTGCTGCACGGCTACGACCAGGCGGCCACCAAGCGGCGACGCGCCGAGTTCGCCGACCTGCCCAGGCACGAGGCACGATTGCGGCTGACCGCCGCCGACCGGGTGATGGAGCAGGTCGATCTGCGCACTCGCCTGTTCGGGGCTCCGCGCTGGGATGCCTCGAGGGGTGCGCTGGACGCGCTGCCGGAGGTCGGCTTCCGGCTCGCGCTCGGCCTCACTTCGATCGTCGACCTGGAGCGCGATATGGCACAGAAATCCCGGGTGTACGGCATCGGTGCGGGATTCCGTGCGGAGCCGTGGTGGTGCCGAGCCTTGGTAATGGGCGCCGCCCGCATCGCCCGTCGCGGCGGCGTGCTGCGTCTCGCCGTCTCCGCCGCACAGCTGGACCGTTCCGGCCCTCGTCAGGCAATGCTCGACGCCGTCGACCTTGCGCTGTTCCACGGTGCGCTCGGCCACACCTACCGCTGGGAGCCGTATCCGGCCGCCCGAGCCGCATGAATGAGCCGCGGCGGCAGGTGTGGTCGCCGCCTGTTACCAGTCGGCACCGTGTTTGCGCCCGATCGGCGCCGCCGCCCGCGAATGGCGTAATCGGGCGGCGGCGCGCCGGCCGCGAGGCGGCTGCCTCGCCTTCGCTCGGCCCGGCGCATGTGCGGCTGCCTCGAGCCTTCGCTCGGCCCGGCGCATGTGCGGCTGCCTCGAGCCTTCGCTCGGCCCGGCGCGGCGGGGGCTGCGGGCGGACTTCTTCGTCCGGCTGCGCCCATCATGCGGGCAAGATCTTCGCGTCCGGCACGGCGGCCGTCGCGTCGTGGGTGAAGCCACCCGCGTCCGCGCGGGTGAGCGAGGTCGAAAACGGTCGACGCTCCAGCTGTTTCATGCAGCGGATCAGGTCCTCGAGCAGCAGGTCGGCCATGTCGACGGTGAAGCCGTGCCGGATCACCGCGCGCATGACCGTCTCGTCGCCCCGGTCGGGGGGTAGCGGATACGCGGCTATCAGCCAGCCCCTGGTGCGCAGGCGGTCGGACAGATCGTAGAGGTTGAATCCGGGGTCGCCGGTCAGCCGCCAGGACACCGCGGTGATGCCGCGCTGCGGATCGCCGTCGTGGATCATCTCGAAGACCCCAAGCCCGCGCAGCCCGGCGGCCAGGTGCTGTGCCACCCGGTAGATCGTGGACTGCACCCTGGCGTAGCCGGTCCGGCCCAGCCGGATGAAGTCGTAGTACTGCGTGATCGCCTGGCCGCCGGGGCGGGAGAAATTGAGATTGAAAGTGGCCATGCTTCCGCCGAGATAGTCGACGTTGAAGATCAGCTCCTCGGGCAAATCGCCCGCCTCGCGCCAGATCGCCCAGCCTGAGCCGAGCGGCGCGAGCCCGGTCTTGTGGCCGGAGGAGTTGATCGACTTGACCCTGGGCAGCCGGAAGTCCCAGACCAGGTCGGGCGCGGCGAACGGGGCAAGGAAGCCGCCGCTGGCGGCGTCGACGTGGATCGGGATGTCGAGGCCGCCGGTCTGTTGCAGTGTGTCCAGCGCCGCGCTGATCCCGGCAACGTCCTCGAACAGGCCGGTGAAGGTCTGGCCGAGGGTGGGCACGACCATGATGGTGTTCTCGTCGCAGTGGGCGGCGACGTCGTCCGGCTGCATGGTCAGCCGGTCGCCGCGCAGCGGGATCTGCCGGATCTCGACGTCGAAATAGCGTGCGAACTTCTCCCAGCAGACCTGAACCGGCCCGCAGACGAAGTTGGGCGTCCCGGAGCCGCCGCGCTTGCGCCAGCGGAACTTGGCTGCGAGCCCACCGAGCATGGCAGCCTCGCTCGACCCTGTGGTCGAGGTTCCGTGCGTCGTGGCCGGGTCCGGTGCGCGCCACAGGTCGGCGACCATCCGGACGCCGCGGCGCTCCAGGTCTGCGGTCTGCGGGTATTCGTCCTTGTCGACGATGTTCTTGTCCAGGCATTCGGCCATCAGCCTGCGCGCTTGGTCGTCCACCCAGGTGGTGCAGAAGGTGGCCAGGTTCATCCTGGAGACACCGTCGAGCATCAACTCGTCATGGACGATCTCGTAAGCGGCCTGGGGAAACATCTCACTCGCCGGAAATCCGCCCTTCGGCGCGCTCCGGCTGAGCCCGGGCAGGGCGAACAGGTCGTCGGGTCCCTCGGTGTCGGGCATGGATAAGGCCTCCCGATTCGGCTCGTTTGGTGTGCCTGTGCGGGCGCCGGAATCGGTAGACCGAAACCGGCTGCGCTTGCCGTGCATTCATTGACCATCGAGGATGCCGACTGGTTGCCGGCGTCTGGTGGCTCCAGCTTGACACAATGCGGGGACGGTGCGGCTGAGTTCTTGTATTGCAGCAGATGGCGCGCCGCTCTTATGGAGTGATGGCGGATACGCTCGGCAGCGGCGGCGGAATCGTCTGCGAGGATCTATCGTCTCTGCTGATCAAGGTGACGGGGCGAGCGGTCCGAGCAGTCGCCCGGCGACAACCGGGGGTGTGGTGGCGGGCAGACCGTAGTCGCACGGAACGGATCGGCACCTGTCCACCGGACATGACATTCGACGACGCGAAGAATCGAGGCGCGGGCATGACCGACGATCAACGCACCGCGGCACTGCGCGAGCAGGTCGCCGGGTTGATGCCGCAGGCGAAAACAGATCTGGCCCAGCTCGTTTCGCTCAGGTCGGTGGCCGATCCCAGACAGTTTCCGCAAGAGGAGTGTGAGCGAGCGGCGCAGTGGGTGGCCGACGCCTTCGCCGCGGCGGGGCTGACCAGGGTCGGTCTGCACGAAACACCCGACGGCAGTAAGGCCGTCATCTCCGCGCGCCCTGCGCCGGAGGGGGCGCCGACGGTGTTGCTGTACTGCCATTACGACGTCCAGCCGCCGATTGACGAAGCGGCCTGGCGTACCCCGCCGTGGGAGCTGACGGAGAAGAACGGGCGGTGGTACGGGCGGGGCAGCGCCGACTGCAAGGGCAACATAATCATGCATCTCACGGCATTGCGCGCGCTCGGCGCCGAGCTGCCGCTCGGGGTGACCCTGGTCGCCGAGGGCTCCGAGGAGCAGGGCACCGGGGGACTGGAGCTTTTCGTCGAGGCCAATCCGGATCTGTTGCGGGCGGACGCGATTCTGATCGGCGACTGCGGCAACTTCGCGGTCGGCGTGCCGACCCTCACCGAGACGTTGCGCGGCAACGTGAATGTTGTAGTCACCATCGAAACCCTCGCGGGGGCGATGCATTCCGGCATGTTCGGCGGCCCGGCCCCGGACGCGCTGCTCGCACTGATCCACCTGCTCGCCTCGCTGCGCGACGAGCGCGGCAACACCACCGTCGCCGGACTGCCGAACGACCAGGTCTGGCCGGGCGTCCAGTATCCGAGCGAGCAGTTCCACGCCGACGCGGGCGTCCTCGGCGGCGTCGAGCTGACCGGCGACGGCACGGTCGCCGACATGCTCTGGGCGCGACCGGCATTGACGGTGCTCGGCATCGACGCACCACCGGTGGTCGGATCCTCTGCCGCGATACCGCCGATCGCCCGCGCACGCCTGAACCTGCGCATCCCGCCGGGGACCGATCCGGGCCGGGCACACGAAGCGCTCGTCGCGCACCTGGAGGCGAACACGCCATGGCACGCGAAGCTGACGGTCGAACTCGAAGGCGTCGGCGCCCCGTTCCGCTCCGGCACCGGCGGGCCTGCTCGCGCCGCGATGGAGGCGGCGCTGGCCGCGTCCTACGGCCGCCCCGCGACGACACAGGGCCAGGGCGGGTCCATCCCGCTGTGCAACGTCTTCGCCGACACCTATCCGGGCGCGGAGATCATGCTGCTGGGGGTCGAGGAGCCGACGTGCCTGATCCACGCGCCCAACGAGAGCGTGGACCCGAAGGAGATCGAGCATATGGCGCTCGCCGAGGCGCTGTTTCTGGCGACCTACACCGGGTAACGGCTACAGCTCGGTGGCTTCTTCTGGTTCGAGAACCCGGAATTCGGTTCCGGCGGGCGCCATTTCGGCGAGGCGGCCGAAGTAGATGCCCCGCGCCTCCGGCACGATGATGCCGAAGTGGATGGGCAAGGCGGTGCGCGGATTGACCGCGCGCACGTAGTCGACGGCCTCGCTGACCCGCATCCACGGCGCGGCGGCGGGCGCGGCCAGCACGCCGACCGGGACCGGAGGCACCCACAGCGAGTCGCCCGGGTGTACAAGCTGGGCAGGATCGTCCGGACTGCCCAGCTGAAAGACGGTGTTGTCGATCACCGGGATCTCCGGGTGGATGACGGCATGCCTGCCGCCGCCCCCGGTGATCTGGAGATCGCCGAGCGTGAGCACGTTGCCCGCGTGCACCGCCTCCCACTGCCCGCCGCGTTGCTGAGCCGTCTGCGGGTCGGACAGCAGCCGGGCGCCGGGGTTGGCCTCGACGAGCGCGTCGATCCGGTTCGGGTCGATATGGTCGGGATGCTGATGGGTGACCGCGATCGCGTCCAGGCCGGTCAGGCCCTCGAAACCGTGCGAGAAAGTGCCCGGGTCGAACAGAATCTTCTTGCCGCGCAGCTCGACGAGGAGACAGGAGTGACCGAAGTGGGCTATGCGCATCCCACCATGCTAGTGGCCGGGGCCGACCCCGCGGATGCCGCTTGCGACCAGCACAACTAGGCTGCTCAGGTAACCCCCCAACCACATGAGGAGCAACGCGTGGCACGAGTCGTGGTCGAGGTGATGCCGAAGGCCGAGATCCTGGATCCCCAGGGACAGGCCATCGTCGGCGCGCTCCCGCGCCTGGGATTCGAGGGCATCTCGGATGTGCGTCAGGGCAAGCGATTCGAACTCGACATCGATGACAGCGTCGACGACGAGGCGCTCGAGCGGATCGCCGAATCGCTGCTGTGCAACACGGTGATCGAGGAGTGGAAGGTGGTCCGCCTCTCATGACCGCGCGCATCGGGGTCGTCACGTTTCCCGGCACGCTCGACGATGTCGACGCCGCTCGGGCGGTGCGCTTGGCGGGTGCCGAGGCGGTCAGCCTGTGGCATGCCGACGCCGACCTGAAGAGCGTCGACGCGGTCGTTGTGCCCGGCGGCTTCTCCTACGGTGACTACCTGCGTGCGGGCGCTATCGCCCGGTTCGCCCCGGTGATGGGTGAGGTCGTGCGCGCGGCGACCGCCGGCCTGCCGGTGCTGGGTATCTGCAACGGCTTTCAGGTGCTGTGCGAGGCCGGGTTGCTGCCCGGCGCGCTCACCCGCAACGAGGGTCTGCACTTCATCTGCCGCGACGAGTGGCTGACGGTGGAATCGGTGTCGACGGTGTGGACCTCCCGCTACGAGCCGGGCGCCCAGATCCTGATCCCCCTCAAGTCCGGTGAGGGCCGCTACCAGGCCTCGGCTACCGTGCTCGACGAGCTGGAGGGAGAGGGTCGGGTGGTCTTCCGCTACGCGGGTGAGAACCCGAACGGTTCGCAGCGCGGCATCGCGGGCATCGCGTCGCCCAATGGTCGCGTTGTCGGCCTTATGCCGCACCCCGAGCACGCTACCGAGCCGCTGACCGGCCCGAGCGACGACGGCCTCGGCCTATTCCTCTCCGTGCTGGACACTTTGGTCTCCGCCTGACACGAAGACTGTCGGGTCGGCGTCGAGCTGGTTGCACGGCCGGGCAGTGTCTGCCCGGCCGGGTGCTGGCCGAGCATCCGCACACCGGGCAGTCCCACGTGACCGGTGGCTCTGAGCGGCCGTCCGCCATCGATATTCATAGTACGAATTTTCCGCCCGGAATTCCTCGGCCACGGTTGATTTCGTAGACGGCGAGGGAAATCGCCGCGTCGCACGACGGTGCGTCGATACCGCCCGGTCGGGACGATGTCGAGGATCTCGATCGTGCCCTCGGGGCTCTCGCCGAACGGTAGCATTCGGTACTCTTCTCGTTCGAGCGAAATTCATGGCGGGCAGGAAACAATGACGACCATTGTGAGCGGATATTCCACGCTGCATGGTGCGCTGCGCGCCGCCGAACGCGGTTGGCTGCGGCACTTGGACACCGCATTATGTGCCAGACAGCTCTCGGCGGATCAGTGGTCGATGTTGTCGAATCTGGGCGATGAATCGGGAATCACCATGACCGAGCTGGCTGCCAGGTCGCAGCTCGCCCCGTCCTCGGCCACCAGGCACGCCGACTATCTGGCCGAGCGCGGACTGATCTTCCGCCTCGCCGCGCGGGACGACCGACGGCGCATCCTGATCGGGCTCAGCAAACTGGGAGCCGAGCTGGTCGCCGCGGTGCGTGCGGAAGAGGAGCGCGCGGAGCAGGAGTTGTGCGCGCGAATCGGTGCGCGCCGCTACGCCGAACTCCTGCGATCGCTGGAATTCGTTTCTGCTGTGCCGGAGTAGGGTGTCGTAGGCTTATTCATCCGACGAATTCGGCATAGATAACTTTCGGTCCTCGACGGTATGAATTAATCGACCGGATGAACGAATCGACCAAACTGTCGGCTTGTGGGCAAATGCGGCTGGAAGTCGAAGGAACACGCATCGCACGGCTTTCGTCCCGGGCGGCGCGTCGGTCCTGACGACCCCGCTTGCCTAGGATCGCAGGCATGCCCGTTTCCACCACCGACGCCACGGCCACCGGGCTGTGCGCGTTCATCGATGAGTCGCCGTCACCATTCCATGTCTGCCGAACGGTCGCCGGCGAGCTGGACGCTCGCGGCTTCACCCGGCTCGTCGAGTCGCAGCCCTGGCCGTCGGACGGCCCGAGCAGGCACTACGTGGTGCGTGGTGGGTCGCTGGTCGCCTGGGCCACGGCGGACTCCTCGGGCGCGACCCCGTTCCGGGTGGTCGGCGCACACACCGACAGTCCCAACTTGCGCGTCAAGCAACACCCGGACCTGGTTTCCGCGGGCTGGCAGCTGGTCGGCCTGGAGCCCTACGGCGGCGCGTGGCTGAATTCTTGGCTGGATCGTGAGCTCGGCGTCTCGGGGCGGCTGAGTGTGCGCGACGGAAACACGGTGCGCGAGCGGCTGGTTCGCATCGACGAGCCGATCCTGCGGGTGCCGCAGCTGGCCATCCACCTCTCCGACGATCGCAAAGGCGTCACGCTGGATCCGCAGCGTCACCTCAACGCGGTGTGGGGCGTCGGGTACGAGTCGGACGCGTTCCTGGATTTCGTGGCCGGCCGCGCCGAGGTCGACCCGGACGAGGTGCTCGGCTGGGAGCTGATGACCCATGACCTGACGCCGAGCAGGCTCGTCGGGCGCGACCAGGATCTGGTGAGCGCACCACGCCTGGACAACCAAGGCACCTGTTTCGCGGGCCTGCAGGCGTTTCTCGCGGCGATCGACCAGCCGGGCGCGGCCATTCCGGTGCTGGCCATGTTCGACCACGAGGAGGTCGGCAGCCAGTCCGATCGCGGAGCGCAGTCGGATCTGCTTCCCACGGTCTTGGAACGCATCGTGCTCGCGCGCGGCGGCGGACGCGCCGATTACCTGGCCGCGTTGACCGGTTCGGTGTGCGCGTCCGGCGACATGGCGCACGCGACGCACCCGAACTACCCGGAGCGGCACGAGCCCGCACACCGGATCGAGGTGAACGGTGGGCCGGTGCTGAAGGTCAACCAGAACTTGCGTTACGCCACCGACGCGGCAGGTGCGGGAGCGTTCGCGCTGGCCTGCGCGCAGGCCGGAGTTCCGTTGCAACGCTACGTCCATCGCGCCGACCTTCCCTGCGGCTCCACCATAGGCCCGATGACCGCGGCCCGTACCGGCATGCCGACGGTCGACGTCGGGGCGCCGCAGCTGGCGATGCACTCGGCGCGTGAGCTGATGGGCGCCGCCGACGTCCCCGCCTACGCGGCGGCGCTGGCTGCCTTCCTCACACCTGAGGTCACCGGGCGGTAGGTGGCGACCGCGATCACGAAGACCCCGAGGGCGGCCAGCACGTAGCTGCTTCCGATGATCTGCTGCCACCATGCCCAGTCCAGCTCGCGGTCGGTGGAGTGCGGCAGCAGCCAGTGCGGGCCGATCAGGAGTAGCACGGTGAACGCCGCGACGGTACTGATCAGACGGCGTCCGCGCCTGCCGCGCACCATCATGTCAGCGGTGACCACCAGCGTCGGCACGATCCATACCCAGTGGTGTGACCAGGACACCGGTGAAACCAGCAGCACCGCGGCGGCGTTCACCAGCAGCGCCGCGACGGTGGCGCCCGCGTCGATCAGCCTGCGCATCCACACGGCGGCGAGAGCGACGGCGATCAGCGAGAGCGAGATCCACAGCAGGGTGGCCACCGAATCGGTGACGCCGAGACGGAATGTCATCCCTTTGATGGACTGGTTGCCCGCGAAATAGGGCGGGCCGATTCGGTCGGTGTCGGCAAGGGCGTGAAACCAGTACTCCACCGAGTCGGTCGGGAACAGCACGAATCCGAGGCCGACCGCCACGATCGCAGACACCACGAGCGTGCCCGCCGCCTTCCAGTCCTTGCGGATCAGGAAGTACAGCAGATATCCGGCTGGGATCAGCTTCACCGACACCGCGATGCCGATCAGCATCCCGCGCGGCCACGACGGCTTGCGCACCAGGCAATCCAGCGTGATCGCGGCCATGAGCACCAGATTGATCTGGCCGAAGCCGAACGTCTGGCGGATCGGCTCGAAGAACTGCGCCAGCGCTACCGCGCCGATGACCGAGGTCAGCGCGGTCAGCGCGGACAGTTCAGGGCGGATGCGCGCGAGCACCAGCCACACCGTGATACCCAGGCTCAGCACGGAACTGGCGACCACCAGGACCTCGGCGATCGGCAGCGGCATCAAGGCAAGCGGAGCGAAGAGCAAGGCGGCCAGTGGGGGATAGGTGAACGGCAGCCCGATTCCGAGGACCGGTGGCATCGGGCCGTACAACTCGCGACCGTCCAGCCAGGCTCGGGCGCCGTTGCGATAGACCCGGAGATCGATGAAGCCGTGCCACCAGTGCGCCAGCAGCGAGACGAGCGCCGACACCGCGAATAGCGCAATGGCAGCAATCAGCCAGCGCACCTGGGGCGACGAGAAGTTCAGCGATGCGGCGCGGCTGGTAGACGTGGAATCCGCGCTCCCGGCGTGAGCGGCGTCGGCGGCGACCGGATGCTCTCCCGGATTCGCAACCCCCGATCCTTCTTTCACCGGCTCAGAGTAGCGGGTCGGTCCGGCCGGTCGGCCGGTTGACCCGCATGGCTACGTCCACCCGACACACCGCCGCGGGAATGGTCACGGACCACGGCCGGTGCTGCTGCTGCGCCCTCAGCTGCACGGCACTTACACACTGCCTCTAGACTTACACCCAGGCATCTCGCCGCAACCCAGTGACAACGCTCGTCGCTTCGCTGAGTTCGCCCACCCCGCCGGCTCCGCCGGCTTGCCGACCCCCTGCCCGGCCGAAAGGACCCTGGTACTCCGTGACTCCGCAGGTCGACACCGTCAGCGCAGCCGCAGCAAACCCCGATGTGCCGCAACCCTACAAAGAACTGGGCCTCAAGGACGACGAGTACGCCCGCATCAAGGAAATCCTCGGTCGGCGGCCGACCGACGCCGAGCTGGCGATGTACTCCGTCATGTGGAGTGAGCACTGCTCCTACAAGTCCTCGAAGGTGCACCTGCGTTACTTCGGTCAGACCACCACGGACGAGATGCGCAAGTCCATGCTCGCCGGTATCGGTGAGAACGCGGGCGTGGTCGACGTCGGTGACGGCTGGGCGGTCACCTTCAAGGTGGAGAGTCACAACCACCCCTCCTATGTCGAGCCGTACCAGGGCGCGGCCACCGGCGTCGGCGGCATCGTGCGCGACATCATGGCGATGGGCGCGCGGCCGATCGCGGTGATGGACCAGCTGCGCTTCGGCGCGGCGGACGCGGCCGACACCCGTCGCGTGGTGGACGGCGTCGTGCGCGGCGTCGGCGGCTACGGCAACTCGCTCGGCCTGCCGAACATCGGTGGCGAGACCGTGTTCGACGCCTCCTATCAGGGAAATCCGCTGGTGAACGCGCTGTGCGCAGGCGTGATGCGGGTCGAGGACCTGCACCTGGCCTTCGCCTCCGGGACCGGCAACAAGATCATCCTGTTCGGCGCGCGCACCGGCCTGGACGGCATCGGCGGCGTTTCGGTACTCGCCTCGGACACCTTCTCCGATGATTCGGACGGGTCGCTTGCGGGTGCCGACCACCAGCGCAGCCGCAAGAAGTTGCCCTCGGTGCAGGTCGGCGACCCATTCACCGAGAAGGTGCTCATCGAGTGTTGCCTCGAGCTGTACGCGGCGAAGCTGGTCGTCGGCATCCAGGACCTCGGCGGCGCCGGATTGTCCTGCGCCACTTCCGAGCTCGCGGCCGCAGGCGACGGCGGCATGCACATCGAGCTGGACAAGGTGCCGCTGCGCGCGGCCAACATGACCCCCGCCGAGGTGCTCTCCAGCGAATCGCAGGAGCGCATGTGCGCGGTGGTCAGCCCGGAGAACGTGGACGCGTTCATGGCCGTATGCCGCAAGTGGGACGTGCTGGCCACCGTGATCGGCGAGGTCACCGACGGCGACCGGCTCGTGGTCACCTGGCACGGCGAGACCGTCGTGGACGTGCCGCCGCGGACCGTCGCGCACGAGGGCCCGGTGTACGAGCGCCCGGTTCAGCGCCCGGACGAGCAGGACGCGTTGATCGCCGACACCCCCGACAACCTGACCCGACCGAAAACGGCCGACGAGCTGCGCGCCACGCTGCTGCAGATGATCTCCAGCCCGCAGCTGTGCAGCCGCAAGTGGATCACCGAGCAGTACGACCGCTATGTGCGCGGCAACACCGTGCTCGCCGAGCACGCCGACGCCGGCGTCATCCGGATCGATGAGGCGACCGGCCGCGGCATCGCGCTGGCTACCGACGCCTCCGGTCGCTACACCAAGCTGGACCCCTACGCCGGCGCCCAGCTCGCGCTGGCCGAGGCATTCCGCAACGTCGCAACCACCGGCGCTACTCCGAAGGCGGTCACCAACTGCCTCAACTTCGGTTCGCCGGAGGACCCCGGCGTGATGTGGCAGTTCCAGCAGGCCGTGCGCGGTCTCGCGGATGGTTGTGTGGCGCTGGGCATTCCGGTCACCGGCGGCAATGTGAGCTTCTACAACCAGACCGGCCGGACCGCGATTCTGCCGACTCCGGTGGTCGGCGTCCTCGGCGTGCTCGACGACGTGCACCGCCGCATTCCGACCGGGCTCGGCTTGGAGCCGGGCGAGACGCTGATCCTGCTGGGCGACACCCGCGACGAGTTCGGCGGCTCCATCTGGTCGCAGGTCACGCACGACCACCTCGGCGGCGTCCCCCCGCGGGTCGACTTCGCCCGTGAGCAGTTGCTCGCCGAGGTCCTCACCGCCGGTTCGCGCGACGGCATGATCAGTGCGGCGCACGACCTTTCGGAGGGCGGGCTCGCCCAGACGATTGTCGAGGCCGTGCTGGCCGGTGAGACCGGTTGCCGCATCCTGCTTCCCGAGGATGCCGACCCGTTCGTCATGCTGTTCTCCGAGTCGGCGGGCCGCGTGCTCGTTGCCGTGCCACGTTCGGAGGAGACCAGATTCACCCGCATGTGCACCGCCCGCGAGTTGCCGTGGGTGCGCATCGGCGTGGTCGACCAGGGGTCGGATTCGGTCGAGGTGCAGGGCCAGTTCTCGGTCACCATGGACGAGTTGCGTGCCGCGCACGAGGGCACGCTGCCGAAGCTGTTCGGCGCGAGCACGATCTGACTGTCGGCCGCCGGAAGATCTCGACAGCTGAAGTGCTCGCTGGAACGCTCGCTCGAGCGGACCCGGACCCCTCGACTGCCGGGCCCGCCCAAGCGGGCGTGGTCAGCGTATGTGGACGGATTGTGTTCGGCGAGCAGCTTTTCCATCCGCGCCTGGTCGATGCGACCGTGCACGGTCGCGGCCGCATGCTGGTCGCGCACCACCTTTGCGAGCGTGAACGTGCGCGTCACCAGGAAGAGCATGGACATCGCGAAGACCGCGCTGCCAGAGGTCCAGTGGCAGATAACAGATGCCGACGCCCGCCCCGAAAAAGCTGACACCGAACGCGATCGCGGCCTGGGCGACGAACGCCGAGGTGGTCTTCGGCTGTGCGTCGGGTGTGTGCTCATGGATGCGAAGTCTGCGGACTCGGCGGTGCGAATGACCGCGTACAACTACTCGAACGGACCGGGTAGTTGCCGTGCGCGGGCATATGGCCTCCACGGTGGTGTGTCGACGGCGCACGTGTCGCGGCCGGGCAACGCGTCGGGCCGACGGCGGCGACCGCCATACTGGTCGAGTGCTGGAGACCGCCACGACAATGCAGAGGCTGCGTAAGCGCGGCGTCGCGGTCGTCCGGCGGGCCGAGGAGGTCATCGACCTGAACTACGTCGGCCTGGTGGTCGCGACGGTATTTTTCGCGCTGTCGGTGACGCCGTCGCTGCTGCCGCGTGACTGGCTGTTCCAGGGGTTGATCAGCGGGGTCAACGCCGCGCTCGGGTACGGCGTCGGCTGTTTACTGGAATGGTTGTTCCGGCTGTGGGTACGGCCGCGGCTGAAGGTTCCCGCGCCGCCCACCTGGGTGCGCTACGCGGTGAAGTCGGCCATCCTGTGCACCGCCGCGCTGAGCGCCGCTTTCATGCTCGTGCAGTCGGCACGCTGGCAGCGCGAGATCACCGCGCTGATGGGCATGGAGGGCACCACCACGCCCGCCTACCTGCGCACCGGTCTGCTGAGCGTGGCGATCGGCGCTGCGGTGGTCGCGGTGTACCGGACGGTGCGCGAGATTATCCTGTTCCTGGCACCCTTGCTCAACCGATGGGTGAAGGTGCCGCGCGAACTGGCGCCGGCGGCGGGGTTCCTCGTGCTGGTCGTGCTGGCCGTGACGATCTTCAACGGCGTGGCCTCGCGGGCGTTCTTCGCGGTGGCCAACTCCGCCTTCAGCGTGCGCAACGACCACAACTCGGAGAACGCGGTCCAGCCGCAGCAGCCGGAGCGCTCGGGCAGCCCGACCTCGCTGGCGAAATGGGAGACCCTCGGGTTCGAAGGGCGGTGGTTCGTCTCCCACGGCCCCACCGCGGGTCGCATCACCTCGGTCACCGGCAGGCCGGCCAAGGAACCGATCCGGGCCTATGTCGGTCTGGAATCCGCCGAAGACGGCGAGGAGCAGGCCGAGCTGGCGGTGTCCGAACTGGAACGGACCGGAGCGTTCGACCGGAAGGTGCTCGTGGTGGTCACCACGACCGGAACCGGGTGGGTGAACTCCATGGCGACCGGTGCGATCGAGTACATGTACGGCGGCGACACCGCCATCGTGGCCACGCAGTACTCGTATCTGCCCAGCGTGCTGTCGTTCCTCGCCGACCGCGGCAAGGCGACGGCCGCGGGCAAGCGCCTGTTCGACGCGGTGTACCAGCACTGGACGGCACGACCGCCGCAGCTGCGGCCGAAGCTGCTGGTGTATGGGGAGAGCTTGGGTTCGGAGGGGTCCGAGGCCGCCTTCGACGGCTTGGCCGACCTGCGGGCCAAGGTGGACGGCGCGCTCTGGGTCGGCCCGCCGAACTCGAACCGGCTGTGGAAGCAGTTCGTTTCGCGCCGCGATCCGGGCTCGCGCGAGGTCGAGCCGGTGTACGCGGACGGGCTCGTCGTCCGGTTCGCCTCCGACAGTGCCGATCTGGCGCGGCCCTCGTCGGAGTGGCGGCCGCCGCGCCTCGCGTACCTGCAACACGCGTCCGACCCCATCGTCTGGTGGTCGCCGGATCTGATCTTCTCGAAACCTGATTGGTTGTCCGAGCCGCGTGGGTCGGACGTGTCTTCGCAAATGCGCTGGTGGCCGTTCGTGACGTTCTGGCAGGTCGCCGCCGACCTCACCAACGCACAGGGCGTCACCGACGGTCACGGGCACCGCTATGGCAGCCTGGTGCTGGACGGCTGGGCGGCCATCGCGGCGCCACCGGACTGGACCGCGGAGATCTTCGAGCGGATCCGGGTCGAGCTGGAGGCCTCGGAGGAGTACGAGCGGAAGATCAAGTGAGCCGACTGCGTGTCGCGGGAACGGCTGCGGCCGTTGCCGTTCCGCTGGCTTGGAGCAACTGGGTGCTGCCCCGGCTCGGGCTCGGCATCCGTGGCCGGACCGCGGCCAATGCCGGTTTCGCCACCGGATACGCGCTCACGCTGCACGGCAGGCCGAACTGGTGCGCGTCGCGTGGCGTGCGTTACGGGTTGGCCTCTGCGTCGATTGTCACCGCCGGTTATGCTGCGGCCCTTGCTATTTCGTCGGCGCGGCACAGTCTGGGAGAATTCGCCGATCGCGGCCCTGAGGTGTCGGCCGTGGAGTGGGTTGTCGTGCACATCCCGATCGGTACCGTCTACAGCGAGGAGCTGGTCTTCCGCGCCACCTTGGATCCCTTGCTGGACAAGGCTTTCGGCACCCGCGTCGGCGCGCTTCTCGGCGCGGTGACCTTCGGGCTGTGGCATATCGCGCCCGCGCGTGCGGCAGGTGACAGCGCGCCCGCCACTGTTGCCGCGACCTCGGTGGGCGGCTTCGTGTTCGGCTTGCTGCGCCGTCGCGCTGAGAGCGCCGCTGCCCCGGCCTTCCTGCATCTGGCCGTCAATGCGGGTGGAGCGGTCGCTTCTCGGCTCGCCTGTCGTCGCGGGTCGTTCCGTAGCGGCTGAGCCGGAGCGACTGCGTTCGATATCGAGGACCGTTCGGTGGCTGGGTCCGCTCACTGTCGTGCTGGTTTCGTCAACGTGCGGGAACGTAGGCGGCGATCAGATCCGCAGGTCCGCCGAGGTCCTGAACGTGCACACCGCTGCGTCGTGCTCAGTCGTGTCAGGCGGGGTCGTGCCTGAGCATGGTCGGCTGTCGGCTGGTTTTGTGCGGACTTCGGTCATTCGTCAGTAGCCGTGCCGAGTACGCACTTGCGCACATCGTTCCTTGTTGAGTACAGTGTGCGCATTAGGGAACGACGTACTCGTCGACTGGAAGAAATCGGGAGCAAAGCGATGTCGAACACTGTGAGCTGGGACGCGGCGGGCGATTGGAATGTCCGGGGGAGCTGGGGGAGCGCGGACTCGTCCGGCCGCCGGTTCTCCGTCGCGCGGTGGCAGGCGCGGCTCGACGAGCTGCGCGCCACGCACCACGTACCGGGCGCATCGCTCGCCGTGCTGGTCGACGGACAGGTCTACGAGATCGCCAGTGGCGTCCTGCACCGAGGAACCGGAGCGGCCGTGACGAACGACTCGGTGTTCCTGTGCGGCTCCGTCGCCAAGGTCTACACCGCGACGATGATCATGCGGCTCGTGGACCTGGGCAAGCTCGACCTCGACGCTCCGGTCGTGGACGTGCTGCCCGAGTTCGCCACACCCGACTCGGACGCGACGCGGCGGATTACGGTCCGGCAGCTGCTCAGCCACACCGGTGGCGTGACAAACGATTTCAACCACGACACCGGCCGTGGCGACGACTGCCTCGCCGAATATGTCAGGGCCGCACGGGATGTCGCGCTGGACTGCGCGCCGGGGACAGCGATGTCGTACGGCAGCCTCGGCTACGTGGTACTCGGACGGGTGATCGAGGTGCTCACCGGCAAGACCTGGGATCAGGCGGTGCGCGACCTGCTCGCCGCCCCACTGGGACTCGAGCATCTGGTGACCCTGCCGGAGCAGGCGCTGCGGTTTCGCGTCGCGATGAGCCACCTCGGCGAGCCGGGCGCCGACCCGGATCCCGCACCGGAGTGGGATCTCATGCCCCGCTCGGTCGCGCCGGCGGCGCGGGTGATCAGCTCGGCGGGCGACATGGTCCGTTTCGCCCGCATGCACCTCGATGGTGGGCTCGCCGCCGACGGCACCCGGGTTCTTTCCGCCGAATCGGTCGCGGCCATGCGGCATCGCGAGATCGACGTCCCGGACAAGTGGACAGTCAGCGCCGACGGCTGGGGCCTCGGCTGGACCCTGTACGACTGGGAAGGCATCAAAGGATTCGGCCACGACGGCGCCGCAATCGGCCAGTACGCCTATGTGCGGGTGGTACCGGAGGCGGGGGTCGCGGTTGCTCTGCTCACCAACGGCGGTGGCGCACGCCAGCTGTATGCGGCTCTGTTCCGCGAACTGCTCGCCGAGTTGGCGGACGTCCGCATGCCCGACCCGTTCGGCCCGGCCGACCCGCCGGTCGCGGTGGACATCGCCCCGTTCGTCGGCACCTATCGGCGCGCCGGTGTTGTGGTCACCGTCACCGAACGCGCCGATGGCACCGGCCACATGCGCTACGAATTCGTCGACGGCATGGCGGGCGTGTCGCCGGCGCTGAACATGGAACTGACTCCGGTCGCGCCCACCGTGTTCGCCGCCTCCGGCGCGGGGCCATCCTTCAGCGAGGACTACATGCCGGTCGTCTTCGCCACCCTCGCCGACGGCACCGAATGCTGCTACGTCGGCGTGCGGGCCACCCCGAAGCAGTCGACCGAGACTGCCTGACCGCCACCATCACGCCCCCTGCGCCGAGCAACAGCCGCGCAGGGGGTCGGCCACGTCCGAGCTAACTCGTGGCATGCCGCTCCCGCATTGCAGCAGAACATGTTTCAGCGCTCATGCGAGCGGTCCCGGCTTTCGAATTACGTCACTTGTTGTTCACGCAATGTCGTCAACCTTGTCTGCAGCCCGTCAATGAGACGAACGTACTGTCCCTCTATGCCTCGCTCTGGAGCCGGAAAGTGATTGTGCTCGAGCAACACCCGGTAGTGGTTGACGGGGCCGAGCTCCTGAGCCGTCCGACGAGTAACGACCTGCATTGGCGGTGACCGAGGACGATGAGTTCGACATGGGATGGGGACACTTTCATGCACACCTGCTCCGCGGCAGCGGGATTCGTCGCATCGTCACGATGACCCACCTCGACAGTCCCGGGTTTCGACAGCGCCACGCCTCGAGAATCGATCCGAACCAGATCTTCGATGAGTTGATCCGGTTTCGCCTGCGCTGGGCGAATGTCGGACCGTGGCGGCGGCGCGCGGTCTGGCTGGTGTTGATTCTGTTGGCACTCTTTGTCTTTCCTGGCGCTGTGGGTGCGGTGGCCACCGCACAGCATCAGGCGGCCTCTGCCGGTAGTGCGTCCGAGGTCGACGGCCTGAGTTGGATGAATATCAAGGACTCGTCCGGCATTCCGCTGGCCAACTATCTGTTCGCCAGCGATCATGGCGGCCCGCTGAACCCCGGCGCCACAATCGTGTGGGCGGTAGTCGGTCTGGAGTTCATCGGTTACCTCGCCATTGTCACCACAGCGATTTGGTTGATCGGGTACGCGTTGAGCTTCCGGTGGCTGGACATGTTCTCCTCCGCGCTGCGCGGAGTGGCGGATGCGTTGACCGGTCAAGTGGCGACACCGTTGGTGTTGGTGACAGCGGCGGCGATCGGGGCGTTCTTCGTGGCGTGGTTCATCGTGCGGGGCTACCACGCAAAGGCCGCGATGCAGGTGGTGACGATGCTCGGGGTGGCGATAGTGGGGCCGGTGTTCCTGTCCGAGCCGCTGGAGGATGTGTTGTCCTCGCACGGGTTGCTCGCGCAGGGCCGTGATCTGGGTATTTCGGTGGCGGCCGGTTTGAACGGAAACGGTAACCCGAATCCGAACCAGTTGGTGGCGACGATGCAGGGGAATCTGGCCGATAATTTCGCGCGGCGTCCACTGCAGGTGTGGAACTTCGGGCATGTGGTCGATGAGCGGCCCGCGTGCCGGTCGGTGTGGTCGGCGGGCGTGCTGGCCGGTGACGACGACCGGGTGAAGAACGGTATGAAGGCATGCGGGGACACTGCCGCGCACGCCAAGGCCGCGAACCCGAGTATGGGCCAGATCGGCACCGGGCTGATGTTGTTGGTCTGTGGCGGGATCCTGCTGTTGTTCGCGGCCTACCTCGGTATCAAGGTCATCAAGGCTGCCTTGGACACGATCTACCACGGGTTCATGTCGATCTTCGGGTTCGCCGCGGGCGGATTCGTCTACGGTCCGAGCCAGACGTTCCTGGTCCGCAACCTCGTCGACAGTTTCATCGCCGCCGCACGGATGACCGCCTACACCATCTTCCTCGGTGTCTATCTGCTGTTCATGGGCAACCTGTTCCAGCAGGCCCGCGGGCAGGTGATTGCGGTGATCGTCATCGCGGGCGCCGTCGAAATCATCGCGATCTCACAGCTGAAGCGACTCTCCCAAAGCCTCACCAGCGGCAATGACTGGATTGCCAATCGGTTCGCGCTCGCGGTACAAGGCGGTCAGGTCAAATCCGCGAGTAGCAGTGGCGCGGCCCTCGGCATGGGCACGTCCCATGCCGCCAGCTCCGGCCGTGGGTTGGTTGCCGGACTCGCGGCACTCAACACCATCAACTCCTCACCAGTCTCAGCATGGCTCGCCGCGGGAACGACCAACCCCCTCAACCCGCAGGCACGCGGACGCAGGCGGATTGATCTGGCCAACGTCGAAATCGCACCGATGCGGCGGGAATCGCACACCTGGGGCCAGCTGGCCCGGACGAATTGGCGAGTGCTGGCCGTGGAAGCCGCTGCCGACTTCGGCGGAATGCACACCGAACTCGGGGTCGCGAACGCACTGAAACGCCTGGAAGACAGCAAAATCCCCGACGCGCAGCTGCCCGGTGCCCTGATGTCTGCCGGTGGCAGCCGCGAGCACGTCGGCAATGCCATACGGGCCCTGAGTACCCAGAAGTCGACGACGTCGCAGAACCAGAATAGTTTCAAACCACTACAGAAGGCCGTTGCGGCGGCACGCGCCGTGGAAAACCATGTGGACGACGATGCGCGCAGGGCCTTCGCCGCGCAGGCCGTTGTCGCGGCGAACAGCTTCGCCAGGAATACCAGCGCGCCACCCCCGGGTGCGCCTATCGATCACCGTTTCATCGAAACCGTTGAGCAGAATTGGCATTCGGACCGAGCACTGCGCGCCGCGATCACGCCTGATGAATGGAACGGCGTCGGTCGTGCCACGCGTTGGGAAATCGGGCAGCGGGTGGCGCGGATGCACCGCGATGCCGCGCACGCTTACCACGCGGATCAATCCGAGCTCAACCGTGCACGGCTGATGGAGTCGACCCGACGGATTTCCAATCTGGACCATATGGATCCCGGTGGTGGGCTCGACCCATGGGACCCGTAAACCGGCCGGGCCGTCAGCGGTAACGTCGGCGATGTGACGATGGTTCGTAGCGCGCATGCTCCGTCGTTCGCGGCGGAGTTGGCACATCGAGTCTGCGGCACGCTGACGTGCTGCCATGTCGAACATGTGTTCGAAAGTGGTGAAGCGGGCCTACAAATACCGCTTCTACCCCACGGGCGAGCAGTGCGAGCAGCTCGCCCGCACCTTCGGCTGTGTTCGCTACGTGTACAACCGAGCATTGGCGGAGCGTTCGCGGGCGTGGACGCAGGAACAGCGCAGGATCAGCTACGCCGAATCCGACAAAATGCTCACGCAGTGGAAACGCGACCTCGAAACCCATTGGCTTACCGAGCCATCCAAGAGGCCACTGCAAACGGCGCTGCGAAACCTGCAAAGCGCCTACGACAAGTTCTGGCGCAAGCAGACCGGTTACCCCCGGTTCAAGAAGAAAGGCCGCTCCAAGGAGTCGGCGACCTACTTCTCGAACTGCTTCACCTACCGCGACGGACAGATCGGACTCGCCGAACAATCCGAGCCGCTGGACATCCGCTGGTCCCGGACGCTGCCCGATGGTGCCTCACCTTCGCAGGTCACAGTGTCGAAGGACGCGCGTGGCCGCTACCATATTTCGATCCCGGTCGAGGACACGATCATCGAGCACACGGCGACCGGCGGCGCTATCGGTGTGGACGCGGGAATCGCGAGCCTCTACACGTTCTCCGGTGGGGAGAAGGTATCGAATCCGCGGCACGAGAAACGCGGCCGGGAGCGACTCGCGAAGGCTCAGCGTGCCCTCTCCAGGAAGCGGAAGGGCTCGCGGAACCGGGCGAAAGCCAGGCTCGGAGTCGCGAGAATCCATGCCCGGATCGCCGACCGGCGCCGGGACCATTTACACAAGCTCTCGACTCGGTTGGTGCGCGAAAACCAAGTGATCGCGATCGAGGACCTGAGTGTGCGGAACATGGTCCGCAATCGATCGTTGGCTCGCGCCATCTCCGACGCGAGCTGTCGCAGTTCCGGTCGATGCTCGAGTACAAGGCGAACTGGCACGGCAGCACCGTCGTTGCTGTCGACCGGTTCTATCCGTCGTCGAAAACGTGCTCGACATGCGGGCGCGTCAATACGTGAATGCCGCTTCACGTGCGCGAGTGGACATGCCCTTGCGGGGCGTTCCACGACCGAGACGTGAACGCGGCAAAGAACATCCAAGCCGCCGGGCTGGCGGTTCTAGCCTGCGGAGATGGTGTCAGACCGCCCCGCAGCCGATGCTGGGAGGCAACCGTCGATGAACCAGGAAACCCCCGCCCGCGAGGGTGGGAACCTCCGCCCTTCAAGGCGGAGAGAAGCCAAGCGACGAGGGACGGTGGACCGGGGGGAGCTGCAGGCTGCGGTGGCGGCGGTGAGTGTATGGCTGCGGGACGACACGGCACCGGCTCCCGCGCGCACCGAACTCGCGGTGGCGGTCCGCACCACCGCGCGCACCCTTGCCGCGAACGCCCCGGGGCACTCGGTGGAGGTCCGGGTTCCCCCTTTCGTCGCGGTGCAGTGCATCGAGGGGCCGCGACATACCCGGGGAACCCCGCCGAACGTGGTGGAGACCGATCCGCGCACCTGGCTGTTGCTGGCCACCGGCCTGCTGGAGTTCGACACGGCGGTGAATTCCGGTGCGGTCAGTGCCTCAGGAAACCGAGCAGCCGAGGTGGCACACTGGCTGCCGTTGGTCCGGGCCACCACCAACTGAGCCACGAACGCTGCGCTCACTCATGTCTCCACCTCGCTGGCGCTCGGCTCCGCCATGACTGAGCGATGCTCAGCTGTGCCTGTTGTTCGTTCGCTGCGCTCACTCATGTCTCCACCTCGCTGGCGCTCGGCTCCGCCATGACTGAGCGATGCTCAGCTGTGCCTGTCGTTCGTTCGCTGCGTTCACTCATGTCTCCACCTCGCTGGCGCTCGGCTCCGCCATGACTGAGCGATGCTCAGCTGTGCCTGTTGTTCGCTCGCTCATGCCCTGGACGTGATTGCCGCGGTGCAGTCCCTTGCGGTCGTAGAAGCGAGTGACCACAGTGCCGAATACCAGTCCGATCGCAAGGCCGAAGACTGTCATCCACACCCCGCGCGACAACCCCGCCTCGAAATCGGCATCGAAGTAGAGGATCGACCGGATACCAAGGAACACCTGGTGCATCGGCTCGAACGAGGCCAGCCAGCCGAAGTACTTCGGCGTCGCCTCGATCGGGACGGTGCCACCGGAGGAGGGCAAGCCGAGGATGACGAACAGGATCAGGTTCACCAGCAATCCCGCCGAGCCGATCGACGCGAGCATGGACAGCCCGGTCGCCCCCACCGCGATGATGGCCAGCGCACTGTAGAGGTACAGCGCGAGCGGATGGTCGATCGGCATTTCCAGCACCTTGCCGACGATCAGGAATACCGCCGAGCTGATGTTCGCGGCCACCACCAGCACGCCCCACTTGATCAGCAGCGTCTTGAAGCGTGAGATCGGCGTCGGTGGATAGTGCACGTACCACGGCCCGTATTCGGTGGGCACGAAACCGAGTCGGGCGTCGATCATGGTGTGGATGACCATCGCGCCGACCATGCCGGCCAACAACAGCAGCAGCGCATAGAAGAACCCGATGAGTCCCTGCCCGGTGCCGTCGGGCAACGGGTGGTATTGCTGCACTACCACTTGCACCGGCTGCGCGAGCGCGACCCGGGTCGCGCCGGACAGTTCGGGCGCGGGCGGGCCGCCCGGCCGCGGCGCGATCTGCGCGTTCACCTGATCGGTCAGCTGCTTGCCGACTTGCTTGTTCACCTCGGTCAGCGCCTCGTTGCCGACCCGGAGCACGATCTGGGTGCCGAACGCGCCGGTACGCGGGTTGGTCTGCAACGTGATGATCGGCCGCTGGATGTCTCCGGGTATGACACTGCCCACACCGAGAATGCCGAGCCGCTTGCTGAAATCGCTCGGGATGACGATCGCGCCGTAGACCCGCCCGGACTGCATTTGCCGCTCGGCCTCGTTGATGCTGATCACGCGCAGGTCGACCTTGTCGGACGGCACGCCATGCGCCAGCGCGTCCGTGATCTGGTTGCCGAAGTTCGCTTGTCGCTGCTTGTCCGCGGTCCCGATGGTGTCGCCGACATCCTGGTTCACCAGGGCGATCGGGAAGTCGTGCAAGTTCTTTTCCGGATCGATGACGTAGTCGAGATACATAATGCCCAGCAGCGCCGTCAGCAGTGTCAGCACGCCGATCGGGGCGAGCACCATTCGAGCCCAAGGCCTGCGCGCAGGCGCCGTGGCCGACCCCGTCCTGCCCGCGTCGTCCGTAGTCGTCACGGCCCGCACGGTAACAGTTGTGGGTGTCGGAAATCTGTAGGTATACCGGGCGGATTGCTGCTCGGACGCGGTGGCGGTGATCGTCCGCCGGCATTCACCCGTAGAATGGGAACTGCCCCCAAGCCCGCCCGATCAGGGAGCAAACGGTGACCAACGCCGAACAGCCGGTCGACAGCACTTCCGCCACCCCGGTTTACGCCGTCCCGGACGTGGACGAGAACGAGCCACGCGAGGAGTGTGGTGTCTTCGGAGTCTGGGCGCCGAGCGAGGAAGTGGCCAAGCTCACGTATTACGGCTTATATGCGTTGCAGCACCGTGGGCAAGAGGCGGCGGGTATCGCGGTGTCGGACGGGTCGCAGATCCTCGTATTCAAGGACCTCGGTCTGGTCAGCCAAGTGTTCGACGAGCAGACGCTGGCCGCCATGCCGGGCCACATCGCAGTCGGTCACTGTCGCTACTCCACCACCGGGGGAGTGACCTGGGAGAACGCCCAGCCTATCTTCCGCACCACCGCGGTCGGTTCCGGACTTGCCTTGGGGCACAATGGCAATCTGGTCAACACTGCCGAATTGGCAAGCCGCGCAAGAGAACTCGGCCTACTCGCCGCTACCGTCCGGGACGGGCGTCCGCAGCCCGCCGCGGCGACCTCGGACTCGGACGTGGTGACCGCGCTGCTCGCGCACGCCGCGGCGGACTCCAGCATCGAGCAGGCCGCCATGGAACTGCTGCCCACCCTGAAGGGCGCGTTCTGCCTCACCTTCATGGACGAGCACACCCTGTACGCCGCGCGCGACCCGCACGGCGTACGGCCGCTCTGCCTCGGCAGGCTGGATCGTGGCTGGGTCGTTGCCAGTGAGACCGCCGCGCTGGACATCGTCGGTGCCGCGTTCGTACGCGAGATCGAGCCGGGCGAACTGCTGGCGATCGATGCCGATGGCGTGCGCTCGATGCGCTTCGCCAACCCCGAGCCGAAGGGCTGCGTCTTCGAGTACGTGTATCTGGCCAGGCCGGACAGCACCATCGCGGGCCGTTCCGTGCACGCCACCCGGGTGGAGATCGGTCGCCGCCTCGCGAAGGAGCATCCGGTCGAGGCGGATCTTGTGATCCCGGTGCCGGAGTCCGGCACCCCGGCCGCCGTCGGTTACGCACAGGGTTCGGGTGTTCCCTACGGCCAGGGGCTGATGAAGAATGCCTACGTCGGGCGCACCTTCATCCAGCCGAGCCAGACCATTCGGCAGCTGGGCATCCGGCTCAAGCTCAACCCGCTACGCGAGGTCATCCGCGGCAAGCGCCTGATCGTCGTGGACGACTCGATCGTGCGCGGCAACACCCAGCGCGCGCTGATCCGGATGCTGCGTGAGGCGGGCGCGCTGGAGATCCACGTGCGGATCGCCTCGCCGCCGGTGAAGTGGCCGTGCTTCTACGGCATCGACTTCGCCTCGCGGGCGGAGCTGATCGCCAACGGCGCGGGCACGGAAGGCAGCTTCGAGGACATGGTCGAGGGCGTGCGCCGATCGATCGGCGCCGACACGCTCGGCTACATCTCCACCGAGGGCATGATCGCCGCGACCGAGCAGCCGCGCTCCCGGCTGTGCTGCGCGTGCTTCGACGGCGATTACCCGATCCCGCTGCCTACCGAGGCCGCCATCGGCAAGAACGTGCTCGAAGGCATGTTGACCGGGCAGTCGGAGTCAGCGCTGCTGAGCGAGAACGCGAATGCGAGCGCGCTGAGCCGTCCGTGAACGTGCCAGGCCCGGTGGCACAGCGCCGTCGCCGGGCCAGGACATCGGAACTGTTCAGCGCGAATGTCGCGGACTGATGGTCCGCATTACGGTTTGCTCCGCCGGATTGTCAAGAGGGTGAGCCAACACCGGTGCGGGGTCGTTATCCGACTCCGGTAGCGTGAGCAGGCATCTATCCACCGATTCGGTTTGGAGCTCTCCCCGAAAATGACTGAACAGACCCCTAGTGGTGGTGCCTCGTATGCCGCGGCCGGCGTGGACATCGAGGCAGGTGACCGCGCAGTCGAGTTGTTCGGACCATTGGCGAAGAAGGCGACCCGGCCCGAGGTGCAAGGTGGCCTCGGCGGTTTTGCCGGACTGTTCGCACTGAAGGGAGGCTACCGGGAACCGCTGCTCGCTGCCTCCACCGACGGCGTAGGCACTAAGATCGCGGTCGCGCAGGCGATGGACAAGCACGACAGCATCGGCTTGGATCTGGTCGCGATGGTGGTGGACGACCTCGTGGTGTGCGGCGCGGAACCGCTGTTCCTGCAGGACTACATCGCCATCGGCAAGGTCGTCCCGGAGAAGGTCGCCGAACTCGTCTCCGGCATCGCCGAGGGCTGTGTGCGCGCGGGTTGCGCGCTGCTCGGCGGTGAGACCGCCGAGCATCCCGGCCTGATGGACCCGGACGACTACGACCTGTCCGCGACCGGTGTCGGTGTGGTCGAGGCCGATGCGGTGCTCGGCCCGGACCGGGTCCGCCCCGGCGACGTCGTGATCGCGATGGGGTCCTCGGGCCTGCACTCCAACGGCTACAGCCTGGCCCGCAAGGTGCTGCTCGACATCGACCGCATGTCGCTGACGGGGTACGTCGAGGAATTCGGCCGCACCCTCGGTGAGGAGCTGCTCGAGCCGACCAGGATCTACGCCAAGGACTGCCTCGCGCTGATCGCCGAGACCGATGTGCGCACCTTCGCACACGTCACCGGCGGCGGGCTGGCGGCCAACCTGGCCAGGGTGCTGCCCCCGGGCATGGTGGCCGAGCTGGACCGCGGCACCTGGAACCCGGCGTCGGTGTTCAAGATGATCGCGCAGCGCGGCCGGGTGGAGCGGGCCGAGATGGAGAAGACGTTCAACATGGGAGTCGGCATGGTCGCTGTCGTCGCCCCGGAGGATGTCGACCGGGCGCTCGCCGTGCTGACCGCGCGGCACATCGAGTGCTGGACGTTGGGCACTGTCAAGAAGGCCAAGGACGCCGACGCCGTGCGCGCCGTCCTGCTCGGTGAGCACCCACGGTTCTGACAGCGGTGGAAGACACACCGGAGTCCCGCATCATCCGATGCGGGACTCCGGTGTGTTGCAAGCCTTTTCGGCACCAGTCCGTCAACCCGCGACAACGCTCGAAGGGGGAGGCCCGCCGGCCTCCCCCTTCAGACGTTTATCCGAGTCAGCGGCGCCAGTCGTCGTAGTCGTCGCCCTGTTCCCAGCGGGACAAGGATTCGTCCGCGTCGTGCTCATCGGACAGCACACCACCACTCCGCTGGGAGTTGGGGCTTCCGGAGAGCTCGCGCTGAAGGCTCGCGAAGTCGGTCGACGGCGAGCTGTACTTCAGCTCGCGTGCGACCTTGGTCTGCTTTGCCTTAGCCCGGCCACGGCCCATGGCTGACCCCCTCGCGTCACTGCGGGGCGGCCTGGGGTTTGGTGGCGGCCCCGTTCGAATTAATACTCTTCCTGACAGACACTTTAGCGTGTGTCTGGCGGTCTCGCTTCCAGGAGTGGGTGAAGATCTCCGGAACCGTTGTCGTTTGCCCGGTTGTCGCCCTCGGGGGGAATCGCTATACGACCCCCGGAATCGCGCGGATCACACCGACTCGGGCACCGCCGCCGAGCACCGCGGGGGCCGCCAGCTCCGCGTGCGCGTCGGTCCAGTCGACCCCCAACCGATGCAAAATGGCCAGCGTCAGCGGTATTCGGGCCCGGTCGTGGCCGTCTTCGATCTTGTATGCGAAGGCCGAGCCGTCAGGCAGCGCTCCCGCGTGCACGCCGTCCGCGCCGATCTTGCAGACCAGGCCGGGGGTGGCCTGCATGGCAAGCAGATCGGGCCCATTCGTGCCGGAAATCACTCGCGGATGGGCTCGGATGGCGTCGGCCACCCGGCGTTCCGGGGAGCCGGGTGCGGCCGTCGCCATTGTCGCGAACACCCGGGCCAGGTTCACCAGCGAGACCGGGATGATCGGCAGTCCGCAGCCGTCGATGCCGAGATCGGTCTCCGGCTCGCCGGTCAGATCGGCGATCGTGGCGATGATCGCCTGCTGCAGCGGATGGGCCTCGTCCAGGTAGCCCTCGGTCGGCCAGCCGTTGATCGCGCAGGTCGCGAGCATCGCCGCGTGCTTGCCGGAGCAATTCATGTAGATGCTGCGCGGTTCCTGCGCGCCGGTGAGCACCGCCGCGCGGGCGCGCTCGTCGAACGGCAGGTCGGGCGGGCACTGGAGAGATTTCTCATCGAAGCCGAAGCGTTCGAGCAGCCTGCGCACCAGCGCGATGTGGTCCGGCTCGCCGTAGTGCGAGGCGGTCGCGATGGCCAGTTCGGCGTCGTCGACCGGTTCGAAACCGTTCCGCAGCAGGGTGATCGCCTGCATCGGCTTGTTCGTCGAGCGCGGGAAGATCGGCAGGTGCACCTCGCCGAGCGCGACGGTCGGCTCGCCCGCGACGTCGAGTACCACCACCGAGCCGCGGTGCACGCACTCGCGGAAGCCGGAGCGGACGACTTCGACCAGTTCCACACTCACAGTTGCGCTCCCGTGCCGAGGTCGTCGGTACTGGTCACCGCGTCCCGGCGGGCGGCGGCCAATGCGGCGGCGGTATGCCTGCGCGCGTGTCGTTCGACCTGCACACGCACGTCATCGGAGATGGTCGGTTCCTCGGCGAGCAAGATCGCGAGCAGGTCGGGGTCGGCGCCGGTGAAAAGGTCGCGGACGGTGATGCCGTGCTCAGGGACGTGCACCACCGACACCCCATCACCCGCGCCGATCGTGCCCTCTGTGAGCACCCGCAGATAGGCGCCCGTGTCGCTGCGCAGCGTGAACCGCTTCACCCACTGCTGTTCTCCGCTCCAATGCTGGAATGTTGCGCAGGGCACGCGCGGCGCGCTCACCTCCAGCAGAGTGTTGCCGATAGACCAGCGCGCACCGATCACCGCGTCGCTGACGGCGAGCCCGGCGATGCGGAGGTTCTCGCCGAACCAGCCCGCGGGCAGCTCGCGGCCGAGTTCCACGCCCCAGGTGCGCGCGTCGGTGTCGGCGTAGGCGTAGACGGCCTGGTGCACGCCGCCGTGATGCTTGGTGTTGCAAACGTGATCGCCGTCCAGGCCGAGGGTACGGACCGCGACTCGGCCCGGTACCGGACGCTTGTCGATCGCGGTGCGCCCGACCCGGCCAGGTATCTCCAGGTCGGCGTGCACCACGCACGCCGCGAGGATCTCTCCGGAGTCACCGACACGCACAGGCACTGCTCCTCTCGTAGCGGATGGGGAGCTCGCCGCTGTGCGGGTCGGGATGTCGCTGGGCGTCGAGCGGCCCGCGTCGATCGGTTGTCATCGGTGCGTCAGCGCCCGCGCAGCCGGTCGACCGCCATCCGGCCTGCCTGCGGTGCGTCGTCGGCGGGAACCGAGTCGGGATCGATGGCCGCCGCGACCGGGCCGGCGGACAGCGCGGTGTCGGCGGGAACCGCCCGCTTGATCAGGGCGAGCGCGATCGGGCCGAGTTCGTAGTGATCGACCACCGTGCCGAGTCGGCCGACCGCGCGGCCGCCCGCGGTGACGGCGTCGCCGGTGGCCGGGCGCTCGTCGGCCGAGCCGTCCAGATGCAACAGCAATAGCTGCCGCGGTGGCTTGCCCAGGTTGTGCACCCGGGCGACGGTCTCCTGGCCGCGATAGCAGCCCTTGTCGAGATGGACCGCTCCGTGTTCGGCTACGCCGCCGATCCAGTGGGCCTCGTGCGGGATGGTCCGCTCATCGGTGTCGAGTCCGATCCGGGGGCGCACGGCCGCGACGCGCAGCGCCTCGAACGCCCACATGCCGGCAGGTGTGGCGCCCGCCGCGGTGAGCCGGGTCCACAGGTCCGACAGTTGGTCGCGCGGGATCACCAGGTCGAAGGAGTCGGCCGTCGGCCACGGCATCCGGCGCAGGAAGCCACCGCCGGGCAGCGGAGTCACCTCGTAGACGCCGGGAAGGGCGGCGACGCCGAGCGCCTCGGTCAGGTCGGCGACCCGTGGTCCGAGCAGACTCAGCACCGCGTGGTCGGTTGCCTCGATGGGCTGGGCGTCGGCCCAGAACACCATTTTCTGCAGGAAGGCGAGCAGATCGGGTCCACGCTCGGCCTCGGTGTCGATCCAGACGGTGGCGTCCAGCTCGGTGAGCACGAAGTGGTGTAGCACCCGGCCGTTCAGGTCGAGGTCCAGGTTCTCCGCCGACCGTCCGTCGCCGAGGGTCGCGACATGTTGACTGGAAATGGTGTGCAGCCAGGTGAGCCGCTCTACGCCGGTGATGCGCAGGACGAAACGGTGTGAGCGGTCCACGATTGCCGTGCGCTCGGCGGCGGCACGCTGTTCACCGAACGGATCACCGTAGTGCCATGCGACGGCGGCGTCGGGCGAACCCGGCGCTCCCGCGACGGCTCCAAACGCGCTGAGGATGGGGCTGGGCGCTACGACCACGGACACCTTTCCCACTCTAGGCGCGGTTGGAACGCGGTGTGCCAACCGGGCTGTCGACCTTGTTTTCGACATAGCGGATCGTCATCGGGCGATGCATCGCACGCGGCCGCGTGGTGAACATGGATAAAAGGTGCTGCGAAGTCGGCCATGCGATGGGCATGGTTCGCTCGCACCGCCTACTCTCTTCCCATGGTGGATCGAGTTCTTGTAACACTCGATGGTGTGGTCCGAGATTCGGACGCGCCGTTGTTATTTGCGGACGATATAGGCGTATTGCGCGGCGACGGTGTCTTCGAAACCGTGCTTCTGCGTGCCGGGAACGCGTGCGCGATCGAATTTCATCTAGGCAGACTGCGTCGCTCCGCACAGGCGTTGGATCTGCCCGAGCCGGAGCTGGGGAAATGGCGGGAGGCGATCGAGACCGCCGCGAAGGAATGGGGCAGCGAGCGCGAGGGGCTGATGCGGCTGGTGCTCACCCGCGGCCGCGACTCCGCCCTGTCCGGCACGCCGGACAAGGTGAAGACCGGTGATCTCGCCGCCGCCGTTCCGGTGCCCACGGCCTTCGTGCTGGTGCTTCCGGTTCCCGATCGGGTTGAGAAGGCCCGCACCGAAGGCGTTTCCGTGGTGACGCTGTCGCGTGGCATCTCGATCGACTTGGCCCAGGCGGCACCGTGGCAGCTGCTCGGTGCCAAGACGCTGTCCTATGCGAGCAACATGGCGGCTCTGCGGTTCGCCGCGCGGATGGGCGCGGACGACGTGATCTTCACCAGCACCGAGAACCGGGTGCTGGAGGGCCCGCGGTCCACGGTGGTGATCGCGCGCGACAAGCAACTGATCACACCGCCGGCGAAGAACGGCGTGCTCCCCGGGGTCACCCAGCGTGCCCTGTTCATGCAGGCCGAGAAGGCGGGCTGGGAATGCCGCTACCACTCACTTTTCACGGCCGATCTGCTCACCTGCGACAGCATCTGGATGCTGTCGAGCATCTCGCTCGCGGCGCGGGTGAACTCGTTGGACGGACTGCGGATGTCCGCGCCGGACAACGCCGAGGAGATCATCGAGCTGGTGAATCGCGGCATCGAGCGAGCAGGAGCGATCGGCGACTGGTGACTGTTCCGCCTCTCCGGGTCTTCAGGCCGTACTAGTCGGGTGACGCGGGATTCGCGTTCAGATCCTGTGTTGGGTGCCGTTCGAGTACTGGGCGTACCCGGCGAGTTGGCCATGTGCTGGCGAGATCAGTTGTCGCGTCGGCGAGAAGCCGACGGCGGTGCCACCTCGCTGATCCCCGCCGCTTCGTGATCTCCGTCCTACTCGGACGGGCGCGGGTTGGCGGCGAGCACGGCAATCCGGCGAAATCTGGCACGGGCTCCGGTGTGGCGTGGTCCAGGACTCATTGTTCTCGGCCGTCTCCGGCGTAGTCTTACTACGTCACGTCGTAGATACGCAGGAGGTCGGCTTGAACGCCCTGGACATCTCCCGATGGCAGTTCGGCATCACGACCGTCTATCACTTCCTCCTGGTGCCGCTGACCATCGGGCTCGCGCCGCTGGTGGCCGCCATGCAGACGGCGTGGGTGATCACCGGCAAGGAGCACTGGCTGCGGCTGACCAAGTTCTTCGGCAAGCTGTTCCTGATCAACTTCGCGCTCGGTGTCGCGACGGGCATCGTGCAGGAATTCCAGTTCGGAATGAACTGGAGTGAGTACTCCCGCTTCGTCGGTGACGTGTTCGGCGCCCCGCTCGCGCTGGAGGGCTTGGTCGCCTTCTTCATGGAGTCGACCTTCCTCGGGCTGTGGATCTTCGGCTGGACCCGACTGCCGAAGCTCGTCCACCTCGGCGCGATGTGGATGGTCGCGATCGGTGTGAACGCCTCGGCGTACTTCATCGTCGCCGCCAACTCGTTCATGCAGCATCCGGTCGGCGCCAGGTACAACCCGGCGACCGGACGTGCGGAGCTCGACAGCATCGTCGCGGTGCTCACCAATAACACGACGTTGGCGGCCTTCCCGCACGTCGTCGCCGGATCCTTCCTCACCGCAGGCACTTTCGTCGCCGGCATCGCGGGCTGGTGGATGGTGCGCAACGCACGCGGCAGCGACGACGCGAGGCAGACCGAGGCGCGCACGATGTGGCGGCCCGCGGCGCGGGCGGGCATCTGGGTGTTACTGGTGTCGCTGGCCGCGCTGGTCTACACCGGTGACGTTCAGGGCAAGCTGATGTTCGAGCAGCAGCCGATGAAGATGGCCTCAGCGGAGTCGTTGTGCCACACCGCGACCGACCCCGATTTCTCGGTTCTCACCGTCGGCACGCACAACAACTGCGACAGCGTCACGCACGTGCTCGAGGTGCCGTACGTGCTGCCCTGGCTGGCTGAGGGCGAGTTCACCGGTGTGACGCTGGACGGCGTCGTCGACCTGCAGAAGACCTACAACGAGCGGTTCGGTGTCGGTGACTACCGGCCGAACCTGTTCGTCACCTACTGGTCCTTCCGGGCCATGATCGGCCTGTCTGCGGGCTCGGCGCTGCTCGCGCTTGCCGGGCTCTGGCTTACCCGTCGCGGCCGGGCAACGGACCAGCGCTGGTTCTCCTGGCTGAGTCTGCTCGTCATCCCGACGCCGTTCCTGGCCAACAGCGCAGGCTGGGTGTTCACCGAGATGGGCCGCCAGCCCTGGGTTGTCGCGCCGAATCCGACCGGTGATCCGAACCTGCGACTCACTGTCCAGCAGGGTGTCTCGAACCATTCGCCCGGCGTCGTGCTCTTCTCGCTGATCACCTTCACGCTGGTGTACGGCGCGCTGGCGGCGGTGTGGTTCTACCTGATGCGCCGGTACGTGATCGCCGGACCCGAAGCGCCCGCGGCTATCCGGTCCGGTGCCGGCGGACCGGGCGACACGCAGGAAGGAGGACGCACCCGTGTTGAAGACGTTGAGCAGCTTTCGTTCGCCTACTGAAGCGTGCCGAACAAGCTCGGCACCACCCTTCTCAGGTCTCCCTTGCCGTTGCCGGACAGAGGTTCCTGCTTCATCGAGCTCAGTTCCACCAGACCACCGACACGTTTGTTCGAGCCGATCCAGGAGCCGGCGATGAGTTTGCAAGAGTTCTGGTTCGTCCTGATCGGCGTGCTGTTCACCGGCTATTTCGTGCTGGAGGGCTTCGACTTCGGTGTCGGCATGCTCATGCCGATCCTCGGCAAGGGGTCCGACGCGCGACGGCGCGTGGTGCTCAACACGATCGGGCCCGTGTGGGACGCCAACGAGGTCTGGCTGCTGACCGCGGCCGGTGCGATGTTCGCGGCCTTCCCGGAGTGGTACGCCAGCCTGTTCTCCGGCTTCTACCTCGCGCTGCTGCTCCTGCTCGTCGCGTTGATCCTGCGCATCTGCGCCATCGAATACCGCGGCAAGATCAACGATCCGCGCTGGCGGGCCCGCTGCGACATCGGCATCGGCATCGGGTCCTGGATACCGGCCATCGCCTGGGGCTGGGTGTTCGCCAATGTGGTGCACGGTGTTCCGCTGAACGAGAAGAAGCAGTTCGCCGGCACGGTGTGGGATCTGTTCGGGCCGTATGCCTTGCTCGGCGGGTTGGCGACGGGGTTGCTGTTCGCGCTGCACGGTGCGATGTTCCTGGTGCTCAAGACTGGTGGGGAGGTGCGCGCCGATGCGCGGCGCACGGCCCGGCTGCTGCTGGTGCCTGCCACGGCCGTGGTCGGCGCGTTCGGGCTGTGGACCCAGCTCGCCTACGGCACCGGGTGGACTTGGATTCCGTTGGCGCTGGCTGTGCTCGGGCTCGCCACCGCGGCGGCGGGCGACCTCGGCCACCGCGACGGGTGGGCGTTCACCGGGACCACGGTGACCGTGGCCGCTGCCACCGCGCTGATGTTCGGATCGCTGTTCCCGAATGTGCTTCCCTCCACCCTCGATTCGGCGTTCGACCTGACCATCCACAACGCCTCCTCGACGCCCTACACCCTGAAGGTGATGAGCTGGGCGGCGGTGCTCGTCACCCCGGTTGTGCTGGTCTACCAGGGCTGGACGTACTGGGTGTTCCGGAAGCGGATCACAGTCGAGCAGATCCCCGCCCCGATCGGCCTTCCGCTGGGCCCCGTGAAGGACTGACGCCATGGCTCGTCCTCCGATCGATCCGCGTCTATGGCGATACGCCCGCTCGGCCCGCCGCTACCTGCTGCTGAGCGTCGTGCTGTCGCTGGTGATCACCGGTTCGATCGTGGTCGCCGCGGTGATGCTCGGACGGGTGCTTGCGGGAGTTGTCACCGACCCCGGCCGCCGCACCCTAGGCGCGTGGACGCTCGAGCTAGCCGTGCTCGCGCTCGCGATCGTGGGGCGGGTGCTCGCCACATGGATCCAGTCCAGGCTGGCACACCGGGCGGGGGCGAGCGTGGTGGCGGAACTGGAAACCGCGGTGCTCGCGGCGGGCGCGCGGTTGACTCCGCGCGAACTCGATACGCGCCGAACCGAATTGGCGGTGATCGTCGGCACCGGGCTGTCGGGACTGCGCGGCTACCTCGTCGGCTATCTGCCGGCTCTCCTGCTCGCGGTGCTCGTCCCGCCGATCGTGCTGGCCGTCATCGCGCTGCACGACCTGACCTCCGGGGTGATCGTGGTGATCACGCTGCCGCTGATCCCGGTGTTCATGATCCTGATCGGGTTGCTGACGCAGGGGCGGGCCGAGGCCACCCTCACGGCGACGACCCGGCTTTCGGATCAATTGCTCGACCTGTTCGCGGGCATGCCGACGTTGCGGGCGCTCGGGCGCGAGGCCGGCAACGCGGAATCCTTTCCGGCAGAGTCTTCCTCGCAAGTCCGGGATCGCGGCGACGGTTCGAGTTCGCCGGACAGCGGTGCGGGCACCATGCAGCATCGCGTGCGGGATCTCGGCGATGCGCTGCGGCAGCGCACCATGCGCGCCCTGCGCATCGCCTTCCTGTCCTCGATGGTGCTGGAGATGCTCGCGACCCTGAGCGTGGCGCTGATCGCGGTCTCCATCGGGTTGCGTCTCGTGTTCGGCGAGATGGGTTTGTACGCGGGCCTGGTCGTCCTCGTGCTGGCCCCGGAGGTGTATCTGCCGTTTCGGATGGTCGGCGAGCGTTTCCACGCCGCACAGGACGGAATGGCGGCCGCGGACAAGGCATTCGCCGTCCTCGAGTCGGCACCCGACGCGTCGGATGCGTCCGGCGGTCTCGCACCGGCCGATTGTGCGGCCGGATCGATCGAGCTACGGGACCTGTCCGTCCGGGCGCGGGACGGGGTCGCGCCCGCGGGGTTGTCGGCTGTTTTGCGGCCTGGCGCGGTCACCGTGCTGACCGGACCCAACGGCAGCGGGAAATCGACGGCGGTGCAGGCGATCCTCGGTCTTCTCGCACCGGAGCGCGGCTCGGTGACCTGCGACGGCGTCGACGTACGCGACATGGACCCGGACCGTTGGTGGGCGCGCGTGGCGTGGCTTCCGCAGCGGCCGGTGCTGGTACCGGGAACCCTGCGGGACAACCTCGAGCTGCTCGGCGCGCGAGCCGCGCGTCCGGCCGCCCGCGGACCGGACCGCGTTCTCGATCACCTCGAAGCGACCTGTGCCGCCACCGGTTTCGATGCCGTGCTCGACGATCTCCCGGACCGCTGGGACACCATGGTCGGTCCTGGCGGCGTGGGTCTGTCGCTCGGTCAGCGGCAACGTCTCGCGCTGACCAGGGTGCTCGCCGCCGACCGCTCGATCCTGCTGCTCGACGAGCCGACCGCGCACCTGGACGCGGCGAGCGCTTCGACCGTGCTCGCGGCGCTGCGGGAGCGGGCCCGCGCGGGCGCGACGGTGGTCGTCATCGGACATCACCCGACGGTTCTCGCCGCGGCCGACTACGTCGTCCAGGTACGTGCCGAGCACGGCGCGGCGGTGGTTCGATGAATGCGCTGGCTGCACAGAGGTCCTTACGTGGCACACGTCGAGCCCGGCGCGGGCAGAAAGGCAGGTGTGCGACGACGGGCACGCCGCGGACCGCTTCGCGCGGTGCGGGCGGCGCCCCGCTCGGCGACCTACGCCGAATGTGGGCACTGCTCGAGCTGTCCCCCTGGCGGGTCACGGTGGCGATCATGTGGGGCGTGCTCGCGCTGGGCAGCGGCCTCGGACTCGCGGCACTGGCCGCCTGGCTCATCGCGCGCGCCTGGCAGATGCCGCCGGTGCTCGACCTCAGCATTGCTGTCGTCACGGTGCGTGCCCTCGGCATATCCCGCGGCCTGTGCCGCTACCTCGAACGCCTCACCACGCACGACGTCGCTCTGCGGGCCATGACAACGGCGCGTACAACGGTCTACCGCACGCTGGCCCATTCCGACTTCTGGCTGCACAGGCCCGGGACTTCCGGCAGCGGCGCCGAGGGATTACGGGAGTGTGCTGGTCCCACTCCGCCGCGCCGGGGGGATCTCCTCATTCGGATCGGCAGTGATATCGACGATCTGGGGGCGGTCGTGGTGCGTGCATTCGTGCCCGTCGCGGTCGCCGTCGTGCTTGCCATAGCGGCGGTGGGCCTGCTGGCAACCATCTCGGTGGGTGCGGCCGCGATTCTGGCCGGGGCGCTTGCGCTGTCGGGCGTCGTCGCACCGTGGCTGTCGGCCAGAGCGGCCTGCGCGGCAGAACATGCCGTGCGCGCCGACCGTGCCGAGTTCACCGCGCAGACCCTCACGGTCCTCGACCACGCACCCGAGTTGCGTGTTGCCGGGCGACTCGACGCTGCCATGGGCGCCGCCGCGGACGCGTCGCGCAGGGCCGTCGCCGCGGAAGACACCGCGGCCTCGCGCAGCGCGTGGTCGGCGGCGGCCACGCCACTCTCGATCGGCATCAGCCTTCTCGGCGCCCTGCTGATCGGTATCACCTGCTACGGCCCGCACGGCGGGACGGAAGGTGCGATGACCCCGATGGCGCTGGTCGTGCTCGTCTTGCTGCCACTCTCGGCTTTCGAGTCGGTCGGCCCGCTACCCGCGGCGGCACAGGCGCTGACAACCGCCCGCGCGGCTCTGCATCGCCTGGTCCACTTCGAAGACGAACCGGCTGCCCGTGGCGCTTGGAAAACCGGCTCGCCGACGAACGATCGGCCCGATTACGGCCCTACTGCGGCTGTGGTCGGTCGGTTCGAGGGGGGTCCTGCCGCTGTGGAGTTTCCGGAGGGGCGCCGGGTCGCCGTTGTCGGCCCGAGCGGCGCCGGGAAGACCACCCTGCTGATGGCATGGGCGGGGCTGTTCGGCACCCCCCGTCCCGGTGTCACCTTCTTCGCTGAGGACGCGCACCTGTTCGGCACTTCCGTCCTGGAGAACCTGCGCGTCGCCCGCGGCGACCTCACCGTCGCGGAGGCCGAAACCGCCTTGCGCGCAGTCGGTCTCGGCGACTGGCTGGATACTCTGCCGGACGGCGTGCACACCGACCTGGTCGGGGGAGCGGCCGCTGTCTCGGGCGGCCAGCGCCGCCGCATCCTGCTCGCGCGCGCCCTCGTCGCGCCAGCCCGAGTGTTGCTGCTCGACGAACCGACCGAGCACCTCGAGGCCGAAGCCGGTGCCCGCCTGCTGCGGGATCTGCTGGACGCCGAGAGTGGCCTCGTTGGACCGGATAGGATCGTGGTTGTCGTCACACATCAACTGCCACAAGATCACCGAGCCGACACGGTGCTATGGGTCGCCGCATCGGGCCAGGTGACAACCGATTTCCGGGCTCAGGGCGCGGCTATTTCGGCTCAGCGAGAAATTCCGTTGCCGACGCGCTGACACCTCGCTAGATTCGTTCGTACACGAGGAAGGAGGTGGTTCGAAGAATGGTTATTCATAGGACACGTGAGGTGGCTGTCCGCTAGCGCCACCGCTGCAGGTGGATTCCGCCCGCGCGAGCGCTGAGCGAAATCCAGGCAGTCACCCGGCCCCCGAGCCCCGGTCTGTCCGACCGGACCCGCGTGAGTTGCATCCGCGGTCATGGCTCGGGGGCTGTTCTTTTCCGCTGAGTACAAGTGAGGTGGCACCGCCGCCGGTCCCCTTTCGCTACCGCAACAACTGATTTCGTCAGCACATGGGTAACTCGCCGGGGCACGCCCAGAACTCGAGCGGCAGCCGACGCAGGACCTGAACGCAAATCCCGCGTTACTCGACTAGTACGGCCTGAAGACTCGGAGAGGCGGATCAGCCGATGTACCGCTGAAGGCGGGCCGAGAGGCGGGGCTCGAGTGGCCCATCGGCTACGACCCGTTCTTCGACGTAGGCCAAGTCGCCGCCCTCGACGATGCCGTAGAGGCGCTTGGCGCCGCCGACCACGATGCCCGATTGGCTGCGGATCACCACGTCGGTGGCCAGCTCCCAGGACGACTGGGTGAGGGCCTGACCGTAGAACAGCTCGACAATTCCGGTGCTGTGGGTGAGCAGCAGCTCGATGACCTCGTCGTTGCCGTCGATGCCGACCCGCCAGAAGCCGCTTTCGCGCAAGTCGGGGCTGCTGTAGTTGCCGTTGGAGTCGATGACCCAGGAACGGGATTCCCAGCACAGGTAGTCGCCGCCGTCGTGCGAGACGACGATCTGCTGGCCGAACCGGTAGTCGCCGCGATCGGGATCGTTGCCCTCGCCTTCGCCGCGCCACACACCGACCAGCGGCAGCAGCGCGAGCATCGAGGAACTCAGATCGGGCCCGAGCCGCAGGTTCGCGGTGTCGTCGGGCAGCGGAAGCTCCGGTAGGACCGGAATATTGCGGGCGCCGGTCGATTTCGCCCGTTCGGCGGCATCGGCAACGGCCCGGTCACCGCCGAGGCGACCAGGGGAGTCGGCCGGAGCGTTGCCGTTCAGTTGTTCACTCGCTCGCTCGGCCGGGTTGGAACCTTCGCTCGCGAGTTCGCTCATGATTCGGTGAACAGCCGGTAGAAGACGTACAGGCCGAACCAGCCGATCAGTACGGCCACAGCCACCAGCAGAATCTCGAAGAAGACGACCACATTTGGAGTCTAACGACATCCGCGCCGCCGCACGCAAACGGCCCCGGTGCTTCCTGTCATAGGCGGCGTCCGGACGTTCGTCCGTCCGAGCGCTCCGAGCGGCGTCCGGACGTTCGTCCGTCCGAGCGCTCCGATGGGAAGACCGGGGCCGTGTGCTCGCGTGCGGTCGTTACTTGGCGACCGCGACGTCCACAGCGTGGATGCCTGCGCCCTCGGGACGAACCTCGGCGGAACCGTTGCCCGAGGAGGACAGCGCCCGGACGGTCCACGCGCCGGGAGCGGCGAAGAACCGGAAGTCTCCGGTGCCCGAGGCGACGACCTCGGCGGTGAAATCACCGTTGCCGTCGAGCAGGCGCACGAACGCGCCGCCGACCGGCTGGCCGTCGATGCTCAGGACACGGCCGGTGATGACCGTCTCCTTCTCCACGTCGACGCCGGCCGGGATGGCCTGACCCTGGGTAGGTGCTGCACACATGTTGATTACTCTCCCAACTCGATCGGTGCGCCGACGAGGGAGCCGTACTCGGTCCAGCTCCCGTCGTAGTTCTTGACATTCTGGTGGCCGAGCAGCTCCTGCAGCACGAACCAGGTGTGCGAGGAACGCTCACCGATACGGCAGTACGCGATGGTGTCCTTCTCGCCGTCCAGGCCTGCCTCCTGGTAGATCTCGGTCAGCTCGGCGTCGGACTTGAAGGTGCCGTCCTCGTTCGCGGCCTTGCTCCACGGCACGTTGATGGCGCCGGGGATGTGGCCGGGACGCTGGCTCTGCTCCTGCGGAAGGTGCGCGGGCGCCAGGATCTTGCCGGAGAACTCGTCGGGCGAACGGACGTCGACCAGGTTCTTGCTGCCGATGGCCGCGATGACCTCGTCACGGAACGCCCGGATCGATACGTCGGGCGCGGAGGCCTTGTACTGGGTGGCGGGGCGGTCCACGGCCGCGGTCGACAGCGGGCGGCCGTCCAACTCCCACTTCTTGCGGCCACCGTCGAGCAGCTTGACGTTGTTGTGGCCGTACAGCTTGAAGTACCAGTAGGCGTACGCGGCGAACCAGTTGTTGTTGCCGCCGTACAGGACGACCTCGTCGTCGTTCGAGATGCCGCGCGCCGAGAGCAGGTCGGAGAACTGCTCCTGGTTCACGAAGTCGCGACGAACCTGATCCTGCAGGTCCTTCTTCCAGTCGAGCCGGACGGCACCTTCGATGTGCCCACCGTCGTAGGCGGAGGTGTCCTCATCGACCTCGACGAAGACCACGCCGGGGGCGTTGAGGTTCTCTTCGGCCCAGTCAACGGAGACCAGGACATCGGAGCGAGCCATTGTGTTCCTTTCAGAGATGACGTGCAGGGTCAGTTCGATGCCGGGGACCCGGCGGTGTGCGCGTCAGGCTCGGAGGCGGCAGCTTGCGTAGCCACGGAGGGCTCGCGAACACCACCAACCGGACCAGTCCGGCGGAGGCGGGCAACCAGCGGATAGATCTGGCAACCCAGGCAGATCCCGAACGCCGCGTTGAGGAACGCCGCGAACAGGGCAAAGCCGGCGAATATCGCGCCGACGATTGTGGAGCCGAGCGCGAAGCCCAGCAGGCTGACGGCCGCGAAGACGAAGCCGAGCAGCTGTGCGAACCGCAGAGGAGCCACGGGTTCGGTCTCGCTGGTCGGAGCAAGACGCGGCGCGACGAACGTGGCGTAGATCCGGCCGTACGGGTGACGGCGTGGACCGAAGGCGGCGCCGACGGCGAAGACGACCGTCTGCAGCGCGATCAGCACCGCGCCGGCGGCCGGGGACAACGCGGCAGCGAGAAGGACCAGAACGAGGACGACGGTGGTGACCCAGGCGGCGAACCGGGGGCCGCGGACATCGACCTGCGCGGCGGCATCGGCAAGATTTCGGGCAGTGTCAAGATTTCGGGAATTGTTACTGGTCTCGGTGGACATTGTGCGTACTCCTGCGCTGAAAATGTCGAATGACTGGAAAGTTGCCAGTCCGCCGGGGGATCTACGAGATCACTCGCGCGGCAGACAGAGGTCAGCGTCCGGAAATCTGGGGAAGCCGACCGATCAGCGGCACAGGCAGCAACAACCACCGAGCCGACACAGATCCACTGTGCGGCGTCGGGTGAGCATCAGCTCGTGGTTGGAAAGCACGAAAGCAGTTTACCCAATTCGGCGGGAGAATTGGACCTGGGGTTGCTCATAGCCGTCAGGGGGGCTTGTCATCGCAGCTCAGGCGGCCGTGGTGAGCGGCTCCAAGGCGGAGTGCAGATCCGTGGCCTTCGGCACGCCGGAGATCCGGAACCGCTCCCGCCCTTCGCTGTCGAAGACGAACGTGGTGGGCAGGGAGAGCACGTTCAGTTCCCGCGCCAGCGCCGGTTCGGCATCGACGTCCACTTCGATATGCAGCGGCGGCTGTGGCGATCGGGCGAGTTGCTCTGTGACATTAGCAACCACCCGGCGAACAGCGGCGCATGGTCCGCACCATTCGGCGGAGAAATGCAGCACCGCCGGACCGGGACCGGTCACGCCGACGTCCGCGAGCAACTCGGCGCGCGCCGAGTCGGACATCTCGATGATGTTCGCCGCGCGCACCCTGCCCTCGCGACGGCGTAGCAAAACGCCGACAACTAGCCCGGCGAGCAGCACTGCTGCCAGAATTGCGATGTTGATCATGGTCGCTGCAATCGGTCGAGGTCGATCGTGACGTTCACGCCCTTGCCCTCCACCACGATCTGCCCGCCCTGGGCGGATACTTTGGTGGGCCGGACACCGAACGGCAACTCCTTCGTATCGATGGTACGGGTGAATCGGGCGAGCACCGCGGGGCGATCGGTCTCGCTGATCAGCGCGACCGGCATGGTCTCGGTGCCGGGGGCGCCGCGATAGAAGCCCGTCGCGACGATCTTCACCTGATCGCCGTCGAGCAGCAGATCGGCCTGCACGCTCACCTTTTCGCCACCGAACTGAGCGCCGGGGGTCTCGGGCAGGGTGCCGGTGAGCACTAGCGCGCCCGTGGTGGTCATGCCGGATCCGCCCGACCCGCCCGTCCCGTCGGATTTGTCCGCGGGGCGCGAGTGCACCTGCAGGTCCGGGATATTGAACAGCCTGCCGAGTTCGGTGGGCTCCACCCGCAGCCTGCTGTCCACCCGCTCCACCGGAACTCCGCGCAGACTGCCGTCGACCAGCTCGCCCACCGGCAGCCGCACGCCGGTCAGCGTCGCCTCCAGTGCGATCTCGCCGGGAATGTCCAGGCGCTTGGCCCGCGCCCGGATCTCGACGTTGTCGTAGCGGCTGTCCCAGGCCTGGCCGACGAATGGGAAGCCGTGGATCGTCACCTCGGGGTCGGCGGTGAGATCGGCGCCGTCGCGCAGCGCGCGTGAGACGCGGTACTCCGAATAGGCCGCGGTGCCGAAGTCGACGACGACCGCAAGTCCCGCCAGACACAGCAGGCCGATGATCAGCTTGCGCATGCGCTAGGCCGCCTCTCCGCGTTTCTCGCCGGCGGTGGGTGCCGCGAGAGCCGCGTCGCGGGCTGGCGGTCGAGTATCCGGCTGGGTTTCGGCCGTACCCGGTGAGTTACCCATGTACGCACGATATCTGTCGTTGTGTTGTGGAGTTTCCGGGAGTCGCCCGGAGCGGGTAGGGGACCCGGAACGCGTGGTCATTCGCACTAGCGCGCTAATCTTGCATCCGATTGCCTGTGATCAGAGACGTGGGCACGCGGCATAGTCACTGAGCCGGCGGAGCTACGAGATGGGAGGAGGAGGGCCTGTGGAGCTACTCCTGCTTACCTCCGACCCCAACCCCGAGTCGGTGTTGCCGTCGCTGGGGTTGCTCGCGCACAACGTACGTCCCGTGCCCACCGAAGTGGCGTCGCTGCTCGAGGCGGGCTCCGCGGATGTCGCCTTGGTGGACGCACGTACCGATCTGGCCGCGGCTCGCGGCCTGTGCCGACTGCTCGGCAGCACCGGGTCGGCTGTGCCGGTGGTCGCGGTGGTCACAGAGGGCGGCCTGGTCGCGGTGAACGCGGACTGGGGCCTCGACGACATCCTGCTGCCCGGCACCGGGCCCGCCGAACTGGACGCCAGGCTGCGGCTGCTGGTCGGGCGCAACGGCGGCGCGGCGAGCCCGGAGAACACCGGCAAGATCACCCTCGGCGAGTTGGTGATCGACGAGGGCACCTACACCGCGCGGCTGCGTGGGCGCCCGCTCGATCTCACCTACAAGGAGTTCGAGCTGCTGAAATACCTCGCTCAGCACGCGGGCCGGGTGTTCACCCGCGCACAGTTGCTGCAAGAGGTGTGGGGCTACGACTTCTTCGGCGGCACCCGCACGGTGGACGTGCACGTCCGGCGGCTGCGGGCCAAACTCGGCAGCGAGTACGAGTCCCTGATCGGCACGGTCCGCAACGTCGGGTACAAGGCTGTGCGACCGTCTCGGGCGCCGGTCAAGGGCGAGCCGGTCAGCTTCCCGGACGACGACAGCGAGGGTACCGACGACTCGCCACTCGCCCCCGTCAACGGCTCCCTGCAGTGAGGCGGCAGGTCGCAGCGTGATTTCCGGTAGTCCCCGGCGGCAACCATGTGCCGTTCGGCCGACGAGGAAATGCGGGCCGCACCGATGACGTTGCCTGGAGCGGACCTCCGAACGGGGTCCGATGGCGTGAGGAGCGGAGTCCGATGAGCGGCGTGACAACACAGTGGACCGACCGTCCGGATGCGAACGCGGCGAGCGCGATTCGTGAACTCGTCGAGCGAGCCGCCGCCGCCGATGGTGTCGCCCCTATCTCGGAACAGGCGGTGCTCTCGCTGACCTCGTCCGAGGCCACGGGCGCGCGCCATCTGCTCGCTCTGCGCGATGGTGTGCTCACCGGCTATACCAATCTCGTTCCAGCGCACAGCGAACACCCGGCGATGGCAGAGGTGGTGGTGGACCCGCCCGCCCGCGGACACGGCATCGGAACCGAACTGGTCTCGGCCGCGCTCGCGGAAGGCGGCCCCGGCGCGCGGGTCTGGGCGCATGGCGATCGACCGGCCGCCACCGCGGTGGCGGCCCGGCTCGGTCTGCGAACTGCGCGCGAACTGTGGCAGATGCGGCGGCCACTGGCAACATCAGAGCTACCTGATCTGGTTGTGCCGGACGGCATCGTGCTGCGCACCTACGCCGGCCCCGCCGACGACGCGGAGGTCCTGCGGGTGAACAAAGCCGCCTTCGATTGGCATCCTGAACAAGGGGGATGGACCGAACACGACATCGAGGTTCGCCGGGCGGCGTCCTGGTTCGACCCGAAGGGACTGTTCTTCGTCGCCGACGCGAGCGATCCTGAGCGTCTGCTCGGATTCCATTGGACCAAGGTGCATTACGAGGAGAACCCGCCGGTCGGTGAGGTCTACGTGGTCGGCATCGACCCGGCGGCGCAGGGCCGCGGACTCGGCCGTCTGCTCACGCTGGCCGGCCTGCGCCATTTGCGCGACCGCGGTCTTCCCGAGGTGTTGCTGTACACCGAGGCCGACAACACAGCCGCCGTGCGGACCTACACCCGCCTCGGATTCGCCCCGGCACACGTCGACGTCGTGTACGCGGTGACCGAGAGTGAATAGTGGGCGCACCGCAGTAGGCGTCGAGTAAAACTAGGGCAAACATCACACCCGGCGGCCGCAATCGCGCAGGGCTGTTCACTCTCTGTTCACTCAGGTCGGTCGAACTGTCAACCACGTGACTTTAGGTTGAAGGAGGGCGGCACACTGCTGCCTGGTGCGCAAGTTCCCTGCGAACAGCACCACAGGACCCGTCCGGGCCGGTGAGGGACCGGGCGAGTTGGACGCCATTCCGGAGGAATAGTGAATCTCGAGCGCAGCAGCGCCCTTGTGGGTGTGCTGGCCGTCGGTGCCATGACGCTCGCCGCCTGTGGCAGCGACGACAACACCGCGACCGACACGAGCAACGTCGCCAAGGTCGACGTCGCGTGTGGCGGCAAGGAGGCCCTCAAAGCCAGTGGCTCCTCGGCGCAGAAGAACGCGATGGAGCGGTTCATCGCCGCCTACGAGAAGAACTGCGATGGTGCGACGCTCAACTACACATCGAGCGGCTCCGGCGCCGGTGTGAGCGAGTTCCTCGGTGGCCAGACCGACTTCGGTGGCTCCGACTCGCCGCTGAGCTCGAAGAAGGACGAGCCGAAGAAGGCCGCCGATCGCTGCGCGTCGCCCGCGTGGAACCTCCCGACCGTGTTCGGCCCGGTCGCGATCACCTACAACATCGACGGCGTGACCGACCTCGTGCTGGACGGCCCGACCGCTGCCAAGATCTTCAACGGCACTGTGACCACCTGGGACGCCCCCGAGATCAAGGCGCTGAACCCGAACGCCAAGCTGCCCTCCGAGCCGATCGCCGTAATCTTCCGCAGCGACGAGTCCGGCACCACGGATAACTTCCAGCTCTACCTGGACGCCGCCTCGGACGGGGCGTGGGGCAAGGGCGCCGGCAAGGCATTCGCCGGTGGTGTCGGCGCGGGCTCGAAGGGCAACGAAGGCACTTCGGCCGCGGTGAAGAGCACCAAGAACGCGATCACCTACAACGAGTGGTCCTTCGCCAAGGCGCAGAACCTGTCGATCGCGCGGATCGTCACGTCGGCGAGCAAAGATCCGGTGGCGCTGAGTGTCGAGTCGGCGGGCAAGGCGATCGAGTCGGCGCGGATCTCCGGTCAGGGCAACGATCTGGTGATCGACACATCCTCGTTCTACAAGCCGTCGGTAGCGGGTGCGTACCCGATCGTGATGCCGACCTACGAGATCGTGTGCTCGAAGTACAGCGACGCCGCTACGGCCAAGGCGGTGAAGGCATTCCTCACCTCCGCGGTCAGCAACGGTCAGCAAGGTCTGGACGAGGCCGGGTACATCCCGATCCCGGAGCAGTTCAAGACCAAGCTGACCACCGCCGTCAACGCCATCTCCTGATAGCAATCCCATGACCGTGCACGACGAAGTTACCGCCGCTGGACCGTCGGACTCGACCGACCAGCGGCCGGGCGGAGATACTGCGCTCATGCCGAACAAGCCGAGCATCGAACCGGCCACCGCGGCCCGTCGCCGTCACAGCCGGCGTGCGGAGATCATCTTCCGTTCGCTGGCGACAACGGCAGGGGCGATCATTGTCGCCTCCATCGCCCTGATCGCGCTGTTCCTGTTGATCAGAGCGGTTCCTTCGGTATTGGCGAACGACGCGAACTTCTTCACCAGCACCGAGTTCAACACCTCGGACGCCAACCACCTGCGGTTCGGTATCCGGGATCTGTTGATGGTGACGGTGCTCAGTTCGATCTTCGCGCTGGTGCTTGCCGTACCGATCGGTGTCGGTATCGCATTGTTCCTGACGCACTACGCGCCGAAGACGCTGGCGCGACCGTTTTCGGTGCTCGTAGATCTGCTCGCGGCGGTTCCTTCGATCGTGTTCGGTCTATGGGGGATTCTGGTTCTCGCTCCCCAGCTGGAGCCTACGCAGAACTTCTTGAACGACAAGCTCGGCTGGCTGTTCCTGTTCTCGGACGGCAATATTCCACTGGCCAGCGGTGGCACGATCTTCACGGCGGGCGTCGTCCTCGCCGTGATGATCCTGCCGATCATCACGTCGGTCAGCCGTGAGGTTTTCAACCTCACCCCGCGCTCGCACATCGAGGCGGCGCAGGCGCTCGGCGCGACGAAATGGGAAGTCGTCCGGATGACCGTGCTTCCGTATGGTCGAAGCGGCATGATCGCCGGAGCGATGCTCGGCCTCGGGCGAGCGCTCGGTGAAACGATCGCCGTTCTGATCGTGCTGAAGACGGCCGCGCAGGCCGGACACTGGTCCGTATTCGACGGCGGTTACACCTTCGCGTCCAAAATCGCCTCGGCCGCGGCGGAATTCAGTGATCCGCTGCCGACCGGCGCATACATCGCGGCAGGTTTCGTGCTGTTCGCGCTGACCTTCGTGGTGAACGCGCTGGCGCGACTGGCCGCGGGCGGAAGGGTGAACGGGTGATGACTACGCCGACATTGGACCGGCCGATCAAGGCCCCCGCCTTCCGGCAGGTGAGCGTTGCGCGCCGGGTGCGCAACAACATCGCGACGGGACTGGTCTGGCTGTCGTTCGGTATCGCGCTGGTGCCGCTGGGCTGGGTGCTGATCATGGTGGTTACCAAAGGTTTCCACGCGGTAGTCCGCGCGAACTGGTGGCAGAACTCGATGAAGGGCGTGCTGCCCAATCAGTTCGCGGGCGGTGTCTACCACGCGATCTACGGAACAATCGTGCAGTCGCTGGTCGCGACGGTCATTGCGGTGCCGCTGGGCATCATGGCCGCGATCTATCTTGTCGAATACGGCCGAGGGCTGCTGGCCAAAACCACGACGTTCATGGTCGACATTCTGGCCGGTGTGCCGTCCATCGTCGCGGCGCTGTTCATTTTCGCGCTGTGGATCGCAACGTTCGGCTTCCCACAGAGTTCCTTGGCGGTGTCGCTCGCGTTGGTGTTGTTGATGCTGCCGGTGGTTGTCCGAAGCACCGAGGAAATGCTCAAACTGGTGCCCGACGAACTGCGCGAAGCGTCCTACGCCCTCGGTACTCCCAAGTGGAAGACGATTCTGCGGATCGTGGTTCCGACCGCCTTGCCCGGCATGATCAGCGGCATTCTGCTGGCCATCGCCAGGGTGATGGGTGAAACGGCTCCGGTGCTGGTGCTGGTCGGCTACAGCAAGTCGATCAACATGAACATCTTCGACGGCAATATGGCGTCGCTGCCGTTGTTGATCTACCAGGAGCTGGCCAATCCCGAAGCCGCAGGACGGGAACGCGTCTGGGGCGCGGCATTGACGCTCATTCTCATCATCGCCTTCCTGTACCTGGCGGCGGCGGTTCTCAACCGGCTGCTCACACGGAACCGATAGAAGCGGAACGGATTACCGAAATGGCCAAGCGGATCGACGTCAAAGATCTGAACATCTTCTACGGCAAGTTCCACGCCGTGTCCGAGGTGTCGCTGAACGTGCTGCCGCGCAGCGTGACCGCCTTCATCGGTCCGTCCGGCTGTGGGAAGTCCACTGTGCTGCGTTCGCTCAACCGCATGCACGAGGTAACTCCGAATGCCCGCGTCGAGGGCGCGGTTCTGCTGGACGGCGAGGACATCTACGGGTCGCAGGTCGACCCGGTCGGCGTGCGCCGCACCATCGGCATGGTGTTCCAGCGGCCGAACCCCTTCCCCACCATGTCCATCAAGGACAACGTGGTAGCCGGACTCAAGCTGCAGGGCGTGCGCAACAAGAAGGAGCTCGACGAGGTCGCCGAGCGCTCGCTGCGGGGCGCCAACCTGTGGAACGAGGTGAAGGACCGCCTGGACAAGCCGGGTGGCGGGCTCTCCGGCGGCCAGCAACAGCGTCTGTGCATCGCGCGTGCCATCGCAGTGTCGCCCGACGTGCTGCTGATGGACGAGCCCTGCTCGGCACTGGACCCGATCTCCACGCTGGCGATCGAGGACCTGATCACCGAGCTGAAGAAAGAATTCACCATCGTCATCGTCACCCATAACATGCAGCAGGCCGCGCGCGTGAGTGACCAGACCGGCTTCTTCAACCTCGAGGCGCAGGGCAAGCCGGGCAAGCTGATCGAGATCGACGACACCGAAAAGATTTTCTCCAACCCTTCCCAGAAGGCCACGGAAGATTACATCTCGGGCCGCTTCGGCTGATTTCGGCCGCCGAGTATTTCTGGTCACAACAACAGAGTCCTGGGCGGTATCGACCGCCCAGGACTCTCGTGTTACAACACGCGCAGGCTGCCTGTTATTCGTACCGACGCGGTGTCTCGAATAGCAGCCCAATCCGCGGGGGCCCGATGTTGGCATTCGTCGTCGGCCGCGTAACAGACATCGCGGCTCCAGTGGGCACCCGCCGACCGGATTTTGCGTCAGACGGGCTCGCTGGAAACGAGCCCGTCATAGCGGACGTTGCAAGAGGTCTTCTCACACCTCGGTGTCGGGATCCGGGGGGAGGACTCCGGTGACCAGGAAGATGACGCGGCGGCCGATTTCGACGGCGTGGTCGGCGAAGCGCTCGTAGTAACGGCCGAGCAGCGTGATATCGACGGCGGCGGCGACGCCGTATTTCCAGTCCCGGTCCATGAGCAGCGTGAAGAGGTGGCGGTGTAGGTCGTCCATCGCCTCGTCGTCCTCGTTCAGCTGGGCGGCACGCTCGGGATCGCGAGTCTCGAGGACCTCCTTGGCGCCGGCGCCCATGTTCACCGCGATGCGGCCCATCTCGGCGAAATAGCCGTTGACCGCCTCGGGTAGCGCGTGTTTCGGGTGCCGCCTGCGCGTGACCTTCGCCACGTGCAGCGCCAGCGCGCCCATGCGGTTCACGTCGCCGACGATCTGGATCGCGCTCACCACCTGCCGCAGATCACCCGCCACGGGCGCCTGTAGCGCGAGCAGAGCGAAGGCCTTCTCCTCGGCGTCCTGGATCAGCTCGGCGATCCGGTCGTGTTCGCTGATCACCTGCTCGGCCAGGGTGAGGTCGGCCTGGAGCAGCGACTGGGTAGCCCGGTCCATGGCCGACCCCGCCAGACCGGCCATCTCGCCCAGCACGTGGGCGAGATCAGCCATTTGCTCGTTGTAGATGACACGCATGAATTCAGACCCTAGTTCCCGGTGCTGACCAAGTCACCAACAACGGATGAATGACCGGTGCCTCCTGTTCGCCGGTGCGTTGCCGCGTGCGGTAACACACACCGGGTCCAGATGCTGATTCTGGCATCTATGCGGCGAACCGACCGGCGATATGTGATGCGCATCGCACGGTGATGTGTGACCCGGGCTATGTGTGCCCGCGTGTCGAGAGTCCGCGGCGGCGGACTGGACCTATTTGCAGATGTCTTCGGCGGCGTTGACGTGCTCCAAGTCGGAGGGGAGGTTGACCGGCGTCGTGCTGGCGGTCGAGCTGACCGGCACGTTGGTGATCGGATCGCCCACCGGAACCGGGCTCGTTACGGTGCCGGTGAAGTCGGTCCCCAAGACGACCTCGATGATGCCGCCGAGATCGGAGGCCTGCTCCAACGTCGTGCCCGGAATCGCGCTGGCCACTGTCGCGGCCTCCGCTTCGTGTCCAGCCGCGTACCGGATCTTCGACGCCGTCGCGGTGCCGTTGGAGTAGTTGCCCGTGTTGTAGATCTGAAAGCCCTGATTACCCAGCTTCGTCGACGCCTTGTTGGCCACGCCTCCGACGCCGGAGGCGTTCGAGACCAGCAGGGATACCGTGCTCGGATCGACCGCGGTCAGCTTCGGCGGTGCGGGTGGAGCTGTCGTGCTCGACCCCGGGGTGGGCGTCACCTTCTTCTCGCCGGGCAGCGGCTGGTCGTCGATGACCGCTCGGAAGATGGCTTTGATGTCGGACTCGCGTGGAATCTCATTGCCGTAGGAGGTCGTGCCTGCGGTCGGGATGGTCAGGAAGGTCACCGCGCCCGCGTCGACCTTCTGCAATGATCGTCCGAGCGTCAGCAGGTCATTCGTGTCGACCTGGTCCACCCACGTGTGCTTGGTGAATGCGTCGATGAAGCCGCGCAGCTTGCCGGGGTCGAACAACACTTTGCTGGACAGCGCACCACGCAGCAGCGAGGCAAGGAACCGCTGCTGCCGGTTGATGCGGTCGTAGTCGCTGCGTTCCTCTCCATAGACGTGCCGGGCCCGCACATAGTTGAGCGCGGTCTCGCCGCTGATGTGCTGCATACCGGAGTTCTCCAGGACCGTGCCGAGGATCCCGTCGATGATCGGCTTGGAGGCGCACACGTCTACGCCGCCGACCTGGTCGACCATCGCCTCGAATCCGGCGAAGTCGATGCTGATGAAGTGGTTGATGCTGAGCCCCGTCATCTTGGAAATGACGTTGAACAGGCATTTCGGGCCGCCGAGGGCGTAGACGGCGTTGAGCTTGTCGCCCATGGCCGCCGGGAAGACCTCGTTGGTGTAATTGATTTTCTCGTTGTCCCAGCCATTGCACCGCGGCCTGCTGACGTCGAGGTCACGGGGGAACGAGACGACCACGACCCGCGATCGGTTCTTGGGGATATTCACCAGCATGACGGTGTCGGCCCGGGAGCCCTCGGCATCATCGGTCGACCCCGCGCCGACCTGCCCGTTGGCGCCCACACGGGTGTCGGTACCGACGAGCAGGAAGTTCTCGTCGCCGAGTTGCGCGCCCGAGTCGACGACGTCCTCGGTGTTGTCATCGAGCGCGGAAACCTGGGTGAAGCCGTTGGCGGTGGAACGCAGGTAGCTCCAGCCGCCGCCCGTGGCGAGCAGAACGAGAACGGAGACCACCGCCATCGCCGCTCGGCCCATGGTCCGCAGTCGCGCCGTCCGGCGTTGCCGGGCGGCTTCCAGGCGGGATTGCGACGGCGCACCGATCGCTTTCGGCTTGACGGCCTTGGTTTCCGTCGTCGGCCAGCCTGAGCTCTTGCGTTTGGCACGTGTCGGCTCGGTGAGCGGGGGGAGAACGTCGGTAACTTCTTCGGCCTGTTCCGGCTCGGGGCGGGTGCCGGGCTCGGGGCGCTCGGCGGGACGACGGCTCGCGACGCGCGAGGCCGGGGTGGCGTGTTCGCCCGCGATGTCCTGAACCACCGGCGAACTGCCGGTGTGCCGTGGCGCCGGCGCGTCGGGTGCGCGCCGCAGGCCTGCCGCGGCGCCGCGGCCATTGGCGGGTTCCGGTGGGCGGCGGGTGCCGGGCTCGGCGGGCCCGCGTGGAGCAGCCTGCCGTGGCGCCGGCTCGGTGCGGCGGCCCCGTCCCGGTGGCGGGCCGGCGTCCTGTGGTGTCGGCTCGGTGCGGTGGCCCCGTCCCGGTGGAGCGCCCGCATCCTGTGGCGCGGCTCCCCGGCGGCCCCGTCGTCCGCCACGCTCGTTGTCGACCCGCTGGACGAGGTCCTGGACCGTGAGCGGCGCGGAACTGTGGTCTTGGGTGGCGTCGGTATGTCGTGAGCGCCGGGACGCCTGTTCGGCGTCTCGTTCGGGGTAATCCGCCGCGGGATAGCGCTCCCACGGGGCGCGACCTCCGGGCCGTGGCGAACGCCCGTGCCGATCGTCACCCACCAACGAACCTCGCTTTTCGTCTTGCTTTCCGCCTCGGGCCATAGTCGACCGGCAGCACCGATCCCGCAATGATAACGATTCCGCCACGGCGGGCCACCCGAGTGCGAAATCGAAGAGATCGCGTCGTCGTGTCGATGCCAGTTCGCTGCGGGGTTGCGGGATCAGCCGCCGCTGTGCATCACATCGGCGGCCTGCGGTACCGCCGGATCGTCCGGATCGTCGAGCCAGCCGTGCGGCAACGCGACCTTGCCCGGCGAGCCCTGACGGCCGCGCGGTCCTTCGGCGTCCTTGGGGAACGGTGCGGTCGGATCGAGTTGCCCGACAAGGTCTTCCAGCTGGGTGAGACTGGAGACGGTGGCGAACGTGCGGCGCAGATCAGCGCCGACCGGGAAGCCCATCAGATACCAGGCCATGTGCTTGCGCAGATCGCGCATGGCCTTGTCTTCGCCGAGATGTTCGGCGAGCAGCGCGCCGTGCCGGTACAGCACGTTGCCGACCCGGCCCAGGTCGGGCGGGTCGGGCAGCGGCTCGCCGCGCAGCGCGGCCTGGAGCTCGGCGAACAGCCACGGCCTGCCCAGGCAGCCGCGGCCGACGACCACACCGTCGCAGCCGGTCTCGTCCATCATGCGGACGGCGTCGGCGGCGGCGAAGATGTCGCCGTTGCCCAGCACGGGGATCGCGGTGACGGCATCCTTGAGCCGGGCGATCGCGGTCCAGTCCGCCTGACCGGAGTACCGCTGCGCGGCCGTGCGCGCGTGGAGCGCAACCGCTTGCACACCTTCGGCTTCCGCGATGCGGCCGGCGTCCAGATAGGTGCGGTGTTCGTCGTCGATGCCGATGCGGAACTTCACGGTCACCGGGACGCCCGCCGGTTCGGCGGCATTCACCATGGCGGCCACGATGCGGCGGAACAGCGTCCGCTTATACGGCAGCGCGGCACCGCCGCCGAGCCGAGTGACCTTGGGGACCGGGCAGCCGAGGTTGAGGTCTATATGATCGGCCCAGCCCTCGCCGACGATGATCCGCACAGCTTCCCCGAGGGTGGCCGGGTCGACGCCGTAGAGCTGCATCGAACGCGGGCTCTCGTCCGGGCCGAAGGCCATCATGTGCAAGGTTTTCTCGTTGCGTTCGACGATGGCGCGGGCGGTGATCATCTCGCAGACGTAGATCGAGGTGGGGCTGCCGAACTCGCGGCACAGCTGCCGGAAGGCGACGTTGGTGATCCCGGCCATCGGGGCGAGCACGACCGGCGGATCGACCGGGTAGGGGCCGATCCGCAGTTGGGGCTTGGCCTCGATTACCGCAGTCATGTCTTCCAGTGTCTCAAATGCTGTTCAGTGGCCTGTGGAGCACGTCCGCGGCCTGGGCGATGGTGCTGCCCGGACAGTGAAGCCTTCGAGGCCGCGGGCGGGCACCACGCTGGTCGATCTGACGCGCGTGAGCGTCGAGCACCTGAACGCGCTCGTCGATATCAGTGCGCTCCCGCTGTCGGTCGACGCCTTCGACTCATCATGCAGCGCAGGTCGTTCGCTGAGGCGCTCGCCGTTCCCTCTACCACTCTTACCTGGCGCACCAGGCCGGGAGGTGACCGAATGCGCAGGCGACATCGGTCGGTTGGATCGGGTCGTAGACGAGCTCGAGCGTTTTGCCGGTCCGTTGCTCAGCGATCCTTCCTGCGCTCGCGGGCTACAGTACGGCGCAGCGGATTTCGACCGGGAAGGGGTCCGGCGACGGCGCCGCTACTCGCCGCGCAGTCTGCGGTGGTACTTCTCCCTGAGCTCCGGATCTGGCTGCGCATAAGCCGTTGTCGCCCCGGTGAATCGGGCCACCGCGAGCTGGGCGCGGTAGGGCAGCAGCTGTGCGGACTTGATGATCGCGGTCAGCCTGCGTGGCACCGTCACCAGCGGACGCGGCCGGAGCACCGTGCCGACGATCGCCCGTGCGACGTCCTCGGGGTCCACTGTGGTCAGTGGCGTGATCCAACCCGGCATGTTGGCGCCCGCGGACAGTTCGGTGCGCACGATGCCCGGCAGCACCGCCGACACCTGCACGCCGTGTTCTTTCAGCTCCAGATGCAGCGCCGAGGTGAATCCCACCACCGCGTGCTTGGTCGCGGAGTAGGTCGCAAGGCCGGGTAAGCCCTGGGTGCCCGCCAGCGACGCGATGTTGACGAGGTGTCCGCTGCCACGCGCCAGGAAGCGTGTGGTGGCCAGCCGTGAACCGGTCAGGACGCCGCGCAGGTTGATGTCGATGACGCGATCGGTCATCGCCTCGTCCTCGTCCGCGAACAGCCCGGTCGGCATGATGCCCGCGTTGTTCACCAGCACGTCCACCAGACCGAGCTCATGCTCGACCGCGTCGAGGAAGGTGGCGAACGAGTTGCGGTCGGTGACGTTCAGCGGCAGGCCGATCACCTTCGCGTCCGGATCGGCGCCGATTTCCGCCGCCGTTTTGGCGACCAGCTCGATATCGATGTCACCGATCGCGACGGCCGCACCGGTGGCGAGGAACGCCTCTGCGGTGGCCCGGCCGATACCGCGAGCCCCACCCGTGATGGCCACGACCTTGCCTGCGAGCGCGGCGCCATCCTGGGCTGTTGTTGTCATCTCGTCGGCCTTCCGGAGTGCGGTCAGAGTCCATGAACGATGGTTTCCTTCATGATCTCGTCGGCGCTGCCGTAGATCTTCTGAATTCGGAAATCCGTGCGCCTCTCCAGGTGCCGAAAATAGGCGCGCCGTCATCCAGAGGTCCGGACGACGGCGCAGTTGTGCCAGGTGTGTGCGGTCAGCCCACGGTGCTGACCGCCATCTGGCGCTCGCGCTTGGCAGCTTCGCGGGCGAGCATGCGATCGCGCTGCTCCTCGAACTTGAGCACATCGTTGCCCAGCTTCTCGAGGAAGAGGCCGAGCCGCTCCCGGACCGCTTCACCGCGCGGGGTGAAGTCGGTGCGCTCGAAGATGTTCCACTTCTTCAGCACCGGCTGGACGACTTCCTCCAGGTGCTGGCGCAGATCGTAGATGCCGTGCTTGGCCATCAGCACGCCGTTGCGGCGGAAGTTGGGCATACCCGCGCCGGGCATCTGGAAGTTCTCCAGGATCAGAGTGATCGCCTCGATGGCTTGGTCGGGCGACAGGTCGAGGGCGGCGCCGCACATATTGCGGTAGAAGATCATGTGCAGGTTTTCGTCGGCTGCGACACGCTGCAGCATGCGGTCGGCGATCGGATCGTCGCAGACCTTGCCGGTGTTGCGGTGACTGACGCGGGTGGCCAGCTCCTGGAACGTGACGTACGCGACAGAGTGCAGGAATCCGGCATCGGCTTCGGCAGGGGAGGCGAAGCCGTTGGTCATATGGATCATCCGGGCTTCTTCGAGAGCGACCGGGTCGACACCGCGGGTGACGACGAGGTAGTCCCGCATGACAATGCCGTGCCGATTCTCCTCGGCGGTCCAACGGCCCACCCAGGTGCCCCAAGCGCCGTCCTGGGAGAAGTTCTCGGCGATCTCCCGGTGATAGGACGGCAGGTTGTCCTCGGTGAGTAGGTTGGTGATCATGGCCGCCTTCGCGACCTCATTCAGCCGGGAGTGGTCCGGATCCCAATCGATGCCCCCGAGTGCGGAGAAATTGCGGCCTTCGTCCCAAGGGACGTAGTCGTGCGGATGCCATTCCTTTGCCAAGGAGAGGTGCCGGTTGACGTTTTCTTCGGCAACCGGCTCCAACTCCGTCAGAAGCTCGAGTTGAGTCAGATCCCTTGCCATGTATGAACCCTTCAGTGTGTGCGTCCGGTCTTACAGGTCATCCCCACGGTAGACCGATGCCGATGCGGCCATACCTTACGGCACCGTAGGTGTGATGCGAAACGCATCTGTTAGCCAACTGATGCCCTGGTGATGCACGTCGTACCACCGTTACTGGCGTTCTGCGATCCCCATGAGTGTATGGCTTCGGGCCGCCGCGAGGGGACTATCGCCACGGACTGAAGGGGTGTTAGCCCGGCGTGCCGCATCCCACAGCGCCGGAACGGACAGATGTTCGGCCATCGCGCGGGCGAGGACGAAACGCGCGCTCGGGCGCGTCATCGCTTCCCTCCGAACGCGCTACCCAGCACTTTCCGAGCGTGCCGCCCGCGTTCTCGGCCAGCGCCACATCCCTAGCGCTCCGGCCGACGCCGCCGTTCGTGCCGCCACTGCCGCCGAGCCGGCCGATGCCGCCCGGCCGCGGACCGGATCTGCGGCGAAGGGTGCCGCCGCCTCCGCTCACCTGGTCGACCAGGTAGTGGAGCAGATGACACGAGGCCTGATCGGCATCGAGCTTGCGATCAGATCGTTGCCTCAGGGCCCTCGACGGCGCGAGCGTGTCGACCACCGTGCCCTCGTCGTTACCGAAGTTGTTTGTCGACCATCTTCCAGTCGTCCGAGGGGTCCGACCTGTTCGGTCGACTCGGCCGTCCTGGGCGATGACGACACCTCGACGCTCTGGGGGACGGTGACCGCTGAGTCGGACTTTCCTCGAAGAGTCGGCATGCTGATGTACACGGTGGACGACACAACCTCGCTCTCCAATCCAATCGGTGTCGCGAGTCCTGACATGGACGAGGCAGCCCCGAAGCACACGGGGGCGCCTTCTGGCGGTATGAGCCAGCTGATTCAGCGCGGGTAGTGGATGCCCGCCCGCGGCTGATGCGCCGGGAGCAGATGCCGCTTCGATTCGCGCCACCTGATGGAACGAGCTCGCGTTGTTCACTGGTTCCCATGCGTGTACCCGCGGACGTGCAATGTCGGCCTGACCCCCTCCGATCGGTTCGTGCCCCACGGCCGCTGTCGGCTATGCTTTCCAGCCGAGCCCCTTTAGCTCAGTTGGTAGAGCTGGTGACTTTTAATCACTAGGTCGTAGGTTCGAGTCCTACAGGGGGCACTCATCTCGATGGTGGGGCCGCGGGTGTATAGGCTCCGTGTCTGCCTCACGATCTAGCGTTTCCGCTGGTAGAAGCGCTCCAACCCCTTGGAGTGAAAGTCCGTAGCTCGATTGACGAGTTATAGGACCGCGGAGGAACAGTGCAGTGATCGGCACCCCGATGTCGCGATCGGGGGAGTCGATGTCGGCGGGTGCGGTCGACTGGGGCGTGATAGGCATCCGATCGACGTCGTGCTCGACGCCGATCGTGTGCCGAGAAGGGGCCTGTGCCGGGGTAACGCGGGGCGCGCGGGCGACGATGCAGGCGGTAAACATTTGGCACCCAACTTTGTTCATCTTGCCGGGATCTGGATATCATCCAATCATGTTGGCTGGCAATGTGTTTGGAATTTCGGGAAGTGAAGGCCTCTGGCGCGAGGCCGGCGGAGCGAGTCGGCGAGCAAGGCGCTGTCGGTGGTCGGTCGGCCGGCTGGCCGGTCGGCTCGGGTGAACGTCACTGGGCCGCTGGCGAATTCGCGCAGCCGTCGGACATGGGGATCCGATTGCGAAATATTTGCCGTAACAGAAAGCGGAGCGGGACAGCTGCTCGACTCGTCGGTTTGCCGCGTGTCGGACCGGGTTTCCGGGTACGGTGACGCCTTGGTGAATTCCGGAAGAATCGTCGACACGCTGGGCGATGCGGAATTCGGCTTATCGTTGGTGTGCCCGAAGATGCTGCGGTCGGTCCGGCCGATTGCGGCTCGACGGAACTCGATGCCGCAGGAGGAGGCAGGTCCGAGACGAAGAAATGCCCGGGTGCGCACCCCCTGCGGCGCACCCGGACAGAAAAATTGTACCAGCTGGTGTGTTTCAGGTTTTTCGCAAGTTTTCGTACCGAAAGTTTGAAACTGGGCGAAAACCCGGTTTGAAGTATTGATAAAACTCATAACTTCGCGCCAAGGGTCGGTTCCTTTGTGGGGTGGCTACTTGGCGGCGAGTAGGCTTCGGAGGCGTTTCGAGCATGGCACGGCAGCAAGAGCGGGCCCGCCGGACACGCGCGGCGATTATCAGATCCGCCGCCGTTGAGTTCGGGAAGAGCGGCTATGCCGCTGCATCGCTCAACCGCATACTGGAAGGGTCGCGTGCCACCAAGGGCGCCATGTACTTCCATTTCGATTCCAAGGAAGATCTTGCGCGCGCCGTGCTGGAGACCGCGGTGGAACGCTACCGCGTCTCCGCCGAGCGTTGGCTTGCGCGAGCGGATCTCACTCCGCTGGATATCCTGCACGGGATGGTCGACGAGATCGCGTTGCGGCTCGAACACGACATCATCGTGCAGGCCGAGTACCGGTTGATCATCGAGCCGGATTTCTACCGTGACGTCCAGGCGGGCGGCGGGCGCATCCTCGGCCGCACGACGAGGGTGCTCACCGTGCGTGCCATCGACCACGGGCAACTGCGTGCCGACGCCGATCCCGACCGGTTCACCCGCACGCTCGCCGCCGCACTGGCCGGCCAGCGGTACATGGTCGACCTGATGAGCGGTCCGGTCGATCTGCGGTCGCGGTTCGAGGAGGCGCTCGAGGTGGTGATCGAGGCGATGGCCACCTCGGAGTGGCTGGTGAATTTCCGCAGTGCCGGCTGGCGTACCCAGGCCCGCCTGGAGGAGCTCAGTTTGGGGCTTTGACCAGCCGGTTTGGGGATCTGGTCCGGTCTGTCATAAGCTATCCCAGCTCCCAACGGACAGCCGTTGAAAGCCGGTCCGGAGGAATCCGGGACGAGCCCCCTTCGTCTAGCGGCCTAGGACGCCGCCCTTTCAAGGCGGTAGCGCGGGTTCGAATCCCGTAGGGGGTACGGTTTTCGGAACGTTGGTAGCAGAGCATGGCCCTGTGGCGCAGTTGGTTAGCGCGCCGCCCTGTCACGGCGGAGGTCGCGGGTTCGAGTCCCGTCAGGGTCGCAAGTAAGCGCCGGAGTAATCCGGCGTTTCGCGTATGGCATTCACTTCAGGTGCCTGCGGCCAGGTAGCTCAGTTGGTACGAGCGTCCGCCTGAAAAGCGGAAGGTCGCCGGTTCGATCCCGGCCCTGGCCACTCGATCCCCCTGACGTATCGCCCGGTCAGGGGTTTTTTCATGCCGACGTCCGCTGGTGGGCGGCCGCGGGTGACCGACGATTCCGGCCGCCGTCCACGGTCGGTTGGACAGCTGCTGTGTCGCAGCGGGTTTGCTCCCAGTGCTGAAGTGGAATGGGCGATGGACGCGGTTACGGTAGGAGCGTGATCACTGTCAATGCGTTCGTCGTGGTTGAGACCTCGGACTGGAACGACCGGGGGCGGCTGGATGTCTTCGACTTCACCATGGACACCCTGCCGGTGGCATCGTTCCCGGCTGAGGGTGATCTGCGAGTTGTCCTCGCGCTGACGTCCAAGCCCTACGAGTACTCGACCGTCACATCCCGGATGGCCGAAATCCGGCCTGGCGGGGGTTCGGGCGGGCCCGTGCATGAATTCACCTCCGAGTGGCCCGCTCCGGCCGACGCCCGCGAGTTCTCCACTCTGCGCTTGACCTACTCGCTCCCCTTCACCGTCCATCGCCCCGGCACACACGGCCTCGCTCTCTTCCTCGACGGCGAAGACGCCGAGCGCGCGAAAACTCTGTTCGAGGTGTCCAGGCCGGTCGGCTGAGACCGTCCCGAGGAGTGGCGGATCCCACAGCGATGCACAGTCCTTCGTTGCTGTGTGCTCGGTCGCCTCGCAGCGGGTGGGTAGGCTGGCGCCGCCATGCCGACCCTTCTTCTCGCGCTCGCGGGGTTCGCCTTTCTCGACTCGCTCGACGTGCTGCTCCTCGGTGTCACTACGGTCGTCGTCTACGACAGCAGGCTGAGCCGCCGCTCGCCGCTGGTCGGTGGACTGAGCTTCCTGGCCGGGGTTTCGCCGTCACCACCGCGTTCGGGCTCTGTACCGTGTTGGGAATCGGCTTTCTGACCGACCTGGTGGACCTCGAGATCACCTCGACGGCGCGGTATTGGGGTGCGGCCGGCCTCGGCGTGGTGCTGATCGCCCTCGCGAGCATTCGAATGACCGGCCGGACGTCGGCCCCGGAATGGGTGACGACTATGCGACGGCAACCGTGGGCGCTCGCGTTGATCGGTGCGGCGATCGGTATCGCGCAGGCCCCGACGGCGGTTCCTTATCTAGCCGGACTGGCGATGCTCTCCGCGCGGAATCCATTGCCGGCGCTGTGGCCGCTGATCGTGGCCGCCTATTGCGCGCTCGCATTACTGCCGCCGGTGGTGATTCTCGCGGTCGCCGTGCGGGGCACGACCCGGGCTCGGCGCGTCTATCGAAAAGTCGTTCGCGTTCTCGCCGTATATGGCCCGAAATCGGTGCGCGTTCTGTTCGTCCTCTTCGGCGCGGTTCTGGTTTGCGACGCGGCCATCCATTACTCGAGCCTTTGGTAGGTTGGTGGGAATTCCGGTCGTTGCGGCAGCACCCGGTGAACAGAAAATGTGAATCGGACGCGGTGTCCGGTGGGATGCTGGAGGCATGGCTGAGCGCTGGTATTACTGCTTGAAGCACAATCGGGCCGAGCAAGGACGGCAGTGCTGGTTCCGTGATCGAATGGGGCCGTATCCGGACCAGGCGACGGCCGAGCGGGCGCTGGAGATCGCACACGCGCGCAACGAGCGGGAGGACGCCCGGGATCGGGCCTGGCGGGACGGGGACTAGGTGGTGCTGCTGTCTGCGGCAATGGATCTCACGTCCGCGCGCTACTCCGCCACGTGAATCCGGCGCGCTGAAGCGGTCTCGGCGGCGGCTGTCGTGCCGTCGGGACGGGGGCGCCCGGGGATGTTCCCCGGTGCGGTGAAGTTGATCTTGAGCCGCAGGTCGGCGCGCCGCAGGGTATCCCGTGCGGTGCGGCCGCTCAGCTCGCGGTCAGGTGCATCAAGTACGGTTCTCCAGAAATCAGACGAATGCTCGGTGGTCCTGGCGTGGGCTGCGAGCGGAAACCAGGATCAGCAGGGAGGGCGACCCTTGAGGGTTACCGTTGTTGTGCCGACCTACAACGAGCGGGAGAATCTGCCGGTTGCGGTCGAGCGGCTGACCGCGCTGCCGGTGCCCGACCTGCACGTGCTGGTGGTGGACGACAGTTCGCCGGACGGCACCGGCGAGGTGGCGGACAAACTGGCCGCCGAGCTGGCGAACGTGGTCGGCGTGCTGCACCGGACCGAGAAGGACGGGCTCGGGCGCGCGTACATCGCAGGTATCACCCGGGCGCTGGACGAGGGCGCGGACGTGGTCATCCAGATGGACGCCGACCTGTCGCATCCAGCCGAGGTGATCCCGGCCATGCTGGAAAAGTTGCGAACCACGGACGCGGGCGTCGTGCTCGGCTCACGCTATGTGCCCGGCGGCTCGACCGCCGCCGATTGGAAGTGGTATCGCAAGGCGCTCTCGGCCTGGGCCAACTTCTATGTGAACCTGATCTTGCGCCTCGGCGTCAAGGACGCCACCGCGGGCTTCAAGGCGTGGAAGGCCGACACCCTGCGCGCCATCGACGTTTCCTCGATCCGCAGCAACGGGTACTCCTTCCAGGTCGAGATGAACTACCGCACGATCAAGAAGAAGATCTCGATCGCGGAGGTCCCGATCCGGTTCGAGGAGCGCACGCTCGGTGCGTCCAAGATGAGCCTCAAGGTGCAGCTGGAGTCGGCACTGATGCCATGGAAGCTCCTGTTCGGCCGCGCGGTCTGAGCGCGACGCCAGGGGGCCACGCATTCGCTGGATCGGGGCCCTGGGCTGTTTTCGGGTCAGTGGATCTTCCCTGGCGATCACTTCGGCCAATCCAGCAGCGTGTCGATGAACAGCTGCCGCACGCCCGCCACCTTGGCGTCCAGGTTGTCGGGATCCCATTCGCTGACGTCGATGGGATCGAGGATCGCGACGTCCACGGTTCCGGGACGGGCGACCATCGCGTTGCGCCAACTGATCTCACCCGCGTTGCGAATCACGACCGGGATCACCGGCACCCCGGCCTGGATCGCTATGTGGAACGCGCCCTTCTTGAAAGGTCCTACCTCGGGGCTGTAGGAGCGAGTTCCCTCGGGTGACACCGCGATCGACAGCCCGCTGCGCAGGGTCTCCACCACCGGACGCAGCGCCACCTTGGCTTGCGCGGTGTTCGACCTATCGATGAACGTCACCCCGACGAAGCGCATGAGCGGCCCGAACACCGGATTCTTGGTCAGCTCCTTCTTCCCGATGCCGGTCACGCCACCGCCGAGCACCTCGGGAACGATGATGATGTCGAATTGGCTCTGGTGGTTGAACAGGAACACCGCGGGGCGTGGCGATTTCGCGTTCTCGGCACCGGTTACTCGGACGTCGACGCCCGCGATACGCAGCGTGTTGCCCGCCGCGTGCGCCATCAGCGCGTCAGCCATCTGCTGGCGGTCCCGGCTGGGCCACTTCGCCGCGACACCGAACAACGCGCCGCCGAACAGCCCGGCGAATCCCGCGGCGGTGCGGGCGTAGTCGCTTGCCCGCGGCTCGCGGCGCGGCCGGAACGACAACCATGTCCAGTGCTGCCGGTCGGCGATCTCGGCAAGCTGGTCTTCTGGGTTGACCGCCACCGGATGACCGACCAACGACAACAACGGCAGGTCGGCGGCCCCATCGGCATAGGCATAGCTGAGTCCCAGGTCCACTTCGTGAGCGGCGGCGAACTCGCGGAATGCTTCGGCTTTGCCATTGCGCCACAGCGTTTTCCCATCGGGATTTCCGGTGAGGACGCCGTCACGGGTGGTCATCGGCGTGTACAGCACGTGCTCGATGCCGAGTTGCGCCGCCGTTGGCGCCACCTGGAACCGGGTCAGCGAGCTGACCAGCACAACCGTGTGGCCGGCGGCTCGGTGCGTCCGGATCAGCCGCCACGCTTCGGGATACAGGTGCCCGTATACGGTGCGCTTGAACAGCTCCGTACCCAGCTGGTCGAGCTCCTGCTCGGACCTCCCCGCCAGCACCTGCTCGAGGTGGTGCAGGTGCCGGCGGTACTCGCCGTCGGTCATACCGTTGCGGATACCCCCGACCAGCACGTTCGCGAGGCCACGGCGACGCAGCAGCCTGCGCACCGGTCGCTGCCGGTCGAACCCATCGACGATCGTGCCGCCGAAGTCGAAAACCGCGGCTACGGCGGGGCCCTGCGGCCCGGAGCGGATCGCGGAGACCGCGGCGTCGAGGTCAGCGCGCGCGTCGGTCGTCGAACCTCCCGTGGCACCGCGGTAATGTCCGCGACGAGCTCTCATCGAGCGTCCATGTTGGACGGGTCCAGCGCGGCGGCCTGCGAGATCCGAGTTCCGATGGTTCGCAGGCGCTCGGCGAACTCCCTTCTGCGGTGCGCCGATTCCGCTCGGTGTGCCGCCGTGTCCTGCGACGCGGTTTCCAGCAAGCCGTAGTTGTCGGCGAGCTTCAGTGCGCTGGTGAACAGCTCGGTGGAGACCGACTCCGGGCTGTGCAGGCGCTGCTGCAGCATCATCTGCTTTCCGACCGCCACGCATTCGGCGATGAACTCCTTGCGGTCGACCTCCTCGCCCGCCTCGCGGGCGGCAAGCCGTTCGGCCACCACCAGTTGCGCGTCGATGAAGGACCGCAGCACGCGGTGGGCCATCATGAATCCGGAGGCGGTGAGCTTGGCCAGAATATCCGATCCGAGCGTGTCCCTGCGATTGTGCGTGTGCCACTCCGGGTCGACCAGCAGCATCTCCGCGACCATCTGTTCGGCGAACTCGGCCCGCTCGGGGAAGAAGAACTCGAACTTGAGCAGGTCGCGCAACCGGAATGCCTCGTCCCATCCGGTGCTCAGCGCGTCGGTGTCGCCGCTCTCGACCGCGGCGAGGATGGACAGCTCGAGGATGGCGCGGTTGACGAACCAGTGCACGGCGCTGTTGCGGTAGAAGGCGGCCTCGAGGTGCGCTCCCGCTTCGATCGAGTACACCGGCTCCAGCCCGCCGCGGTACACCGTGACGACCTTGGCCAGCGAGAGCTGTTCCAGCACGACGGCGAGGCTCTGCTCGTCGCGTAGGGCGTCGAGCTCACCGCGCGGTAGATCGCGCTTCTCGATGTAACCGAGCACCGGTGCCAGCACGGTGCGCACCTCGCCGAGGGTGAGCGCGCGCTCGTGCACACCGAGCAGCGCGAGGGTGGCCAGAGCATTGACCGTGACCGGGGTGACCGCGTTGATCCCGACCGCGACCTCGAAGGCCAGCCGCTGCACGGCTTTGCGCTCCAGCTCGGCGATCTCCGGCGGTTCACTGTCGACGGTCCCGGCCTCGGTGCGGCTCGGCGGGATCGGTTCGGTCTGGTGCAGCGGGATGGTCAGCGGTGGGCTGGTGAGTGGATCGCCATACGCGGCAAGGCGATCACGGGCCGACAGCGGCTCGCCGAACCGCACGTACACGTGCCCGGCAGAATGCTGCTGGCTGCGGATGTAGCGGGCCAGCCAGGTCAGCCCCTCCGGCTTCTTCTTGCCGCCTGCCTGCTCGGTGACGATGGCGCCCAGTTCGTTGAGCCGCTCGTAGGTGATCGAGACCGGAACCAGCATGACGTCGTCGATCCGGTTCGCCCGCACCGCTGCGGCAAGGTAGTTCAGCAGGCCGTAGCGCGGTGGGCGCAGCTTGCCGGTGCGGGTGCGGCCGCCTTCCATGTACCACTCCAGGTTGAAGCGTTTGGCCAGCAAGTAGGCGAAATACTCCTCGACGACGGCCTTATAGACCTCGTCGTCGCCGAAACTGCGCCGGATGAACACCGTCCCGGTGCGCCGGGCGATCGGGCCCATGGGCCAGAAGCTCAGGTTCGCGCCGCCGATCACGTGGTTCGGTGGAAAATCGTTGCGGGCCAGCACGTCGCCGAGCACGAACGCGTCCACGTAGGAACGGTGCGACGGAAGGAACACCAGCGGGAAGCGGCGGTTGATATCGCGCAGCGCGGCCAGTCCGGACGGGTCGGAGTCCACCTTCCAGGTCGACGCGTGCACCGGCCGCATCGCCTGGGTGAACAGGTCGGAGACAAGCCTGCTCTGCGCGGCGACGAGCTCGTTGAGCCCCTTTTCCGCGCGGCGGTACACCTCGTGCGGGCTTGCCCCGATCTGGTCGGCGATCAGCTCGAGCCTGCGCAGGAAGTCGGGCGAGTCGAGGATCTCCTCGGCCACCAGCTGAGGCACCTTGTACCGGTCGCCGATGATGGTGCGTTCGGCGCGCTCCAGCGCCACCACCGCCGCGCGCACGATGGCACGGGCGAACGGCTCGGCGGTGCCCTTGGCGAACAGGGCCGACGCCTCCGGGTTGTTCGCGCGCAGCTCGCTGAGCAAGGCTGGTGCGCCGGTCAGCACGACGTGCCGGTCCGGAGACTTGGCGCGCAGCCTGCGTTGCGCCAGCCGGTTGGGCTTGCGCGGGTTGGTCATCAGGGCCAGGTCGGCGAAGGTGATGCGCCGGACCCCGTCGCGCTCCGGCGGCAGCCACAGCACACGGACCGGCACCACGAGCGGATCGTCTCGCCTGCCGACCAGGCGGGTAGTGACCGCGCCCGCGTCCAGGTCGAGCTGGGTCACCGGCGCGTCGGTGCCGAACTCCTTGGTGATCCCGCCGTCGGCGAGCCACGCGCCGACCAGTTCGCGTTCCACCCCCGACGCCGCGTCGATCAGGGCCACCACCGATTGCGGTGCGGCCCCGTGCCGGGCTGTCGCGGGCAAACCGCCGCGGTGATCGATCATCGGTGTTCTTCCCTCCGCAGGTGACGCTCCCCCCTATTCAAGCCCGCCGGGTCGATTCCGCGCAGGCACTCGGCACGGTGAGTTCGGTTTAGGCTGCGGACATGGACTGGGCGTTGCGCTCCTGTGGCTGGCACGGCCACTACACATATAAGCCGGATGAGCCGGAGTTGGCCGACCGGCTGCGGGTCGAGACGGTGGCCGGGCCGGCCTGGCGGTGTCTGCGCTGCGGGACCTTCGTGCCCGGCGAGCCGGTCGGTTCCGGGCCCGCCGACCATGCGCCCGAGGTGCCGCGCGGGCGCCTGCTGCGCGATCGCTGGCTGATGCGCGCGCTCGCGATCGAGCGGATGTTGCGCGGACTGCTGCTGGTGGTCGCCGCGGTGGCGGTGCTGAAATTCCGGTCGTCACGGCAGACGATGCGTGCCGCATTCGACGGGGACCTGCCGCTGCTGCGCCCGTTCGCCGACCAGATCGGTTGGGACATAGACCAGTCGAAGATCGTGCACCTGATCGATGAGGCGTTCTCGCTGTCGCACACGACTTTGCTGTGGATCGCGGTCGGTATCTTCGGCTACGCGGGATTGCAGATGATCGAGGCGATCGGCTTGTGGCTGGTGCGGCGATGGGGAGAGTATTTCGCCGTCGTCGCGACCAGTCTCTTCCTGCCGTTGGAGATCTACGAGCTGACCGAGAAGGTGACCGCGCTACGGGTCGCCGCCCTGGTGATCAACATCGCCGCCGTGGTCTGGCTGCTCTACAGCAAGCGGCTGTTCGGACTGCGCGGCGGCGGGGCAGCGTATCACGCCGAGCACAGTGCGGAGAGCTTGCTGAGTGTCGAGCGATCGGCACTGGCGGTGGACACGGACTGATAGTTCGTGCCGCGGTCTGCGCTCCGCAGGCCACCCGGTTGATAGCCAGGTAATGCTAACCTTACCTCCACAAGTTAGGCAGGATAACCTTGGAGGATCGTTGTCGACCACGGAGCGTTTGCGGGTTGAGTATGTGACCGATCCGGCGGCAGCGATGTCCCGGTTGGCGGGCGCCGATCGGTTCGGTGAGTACGTCATGTACGAGCGTCCGGGCGAATGGGTATTCGCCGCCGACCCGATCGGCAGTGTCGAACTGGATGTGCAGGAGCTGCGGGTCTCCTGGGCGGGGCGGACGACCTCCGGTCGTTGGGAAGGCAATCCGGCGGGTGTTATCGACCGAGCGCTCGGCACGCTGGCGTTGGACGGCCGAAACGCCTACGGCTGGATCGGATTCGAGTTCTGCGCATGGACCCTCGACGCGACACGGCACCTGGCCCCCGGAACGGCGCTGGCGCGTTTGATGATTCCGCGTATCGAGGTGCGGGTCGGCGAATTCGGCGTGCGGGTCGTCGGAGCGACACCCGCCGAGACCGGTAACATCCACGATCTGATCGCGCAGTCGCAGAACACCGAACTCCCGCAGGCGCATCCGGTCGATGTCCGCATCGACCCGACCGGCTATCAGGATCGGGTGGCCGAGGCGGTCGGTGAGATCCAGGCCAAGCGGTATCAGAAGGTCATCCTGTCCAGAAAGGTCGATCTACCGTTTGCGGTCGACGTCCCGGCGACCTATCGACTCGGTCGCGCGTACAACACCCCGGCGCGGTCGTTCCTGTTGCGGCTCGGCGGATTGGAGGCGGCGGGCTTCAGCCCCGAACTTGTCGCGTCCGTGGACGACGATCGGGTGGTGACCACCGAACCGCTGGCGGGCACCCGTGCCTTCGGCCGCGGCGACGCGATCGACACGGCCGCGCGGGCGGATCTGATCACTGATCCGAAAGAGATTGTGGAGCACGCGATTTCGGTGCAGACCTCGCTCGCGGAGATCTCTTCCGTCGCCGATCCCGGCACGCCCGCGGTGTCGGACTTCATGGCGGTGCGCGAGCGCGGCAGCGTGCAGCACCTCGCCTCCACCGTGCGCGGGCGGCTCGCCGCCGACCGGTCCAGCTGGGATGCGCTCGAGGCGCTGTTCCCGTCCGTCACCGCCTCGGGCATTCCCAAGCGCGAGGGTGTCGATTCGGTATTCCGGCTCGATCACGACCCGCGCGGCCTGTATTCCGGCGCGGTGGTGATTGTCTCGCCGACCGGTGCGCTGGAGGCGACACTCGTGCTGCGCGCGGTGTACCAGAACACCCACGGCGCCTGGCTGCGCGCGGGCGCGGGCATCGTCGGTCAGTCACTGCCGGAACGGGAGTTCGAGGAGACCTGCGAAAAGCTCGACAGCATCGCGCCCTACGTCGTACGGGCATAGGTCCACAACGGGCAGCGCTTCGTTGGCGCGCTGCCCGCCGGGTTTTCGTCGGACGCACCGGTTGGCCGGTCAGCCCTCTGCGCGCAGCGCCTTCTTGTCGATCTTGCCGACCGCGGTGACGGGGAGCTTGTCGGTGCGGCGAAGCACGTCCGGCAGCTTGTAGGGGGCCAGTCCGCGCGCGGCGAGGAAGGTCTTGATCTCGGCAAGGGTCGGCATCTCGCCGTCGACAACGAGGACGGCGCAGACCTTTTCGCCGAGCGCCGCGTCGGGCAGGCCGACGGCGGCGGCGTGTCGGACCGCGGGATGGGCGAGCAGATGCTCCTCGAGCTCGTCGCAGGAGACGTTCTCGCCGCCGCGGTTGATCACGTCCTTGATCCGCCCGGAGACCACGAGGTGACCGCTGGGCAGGCGGCGGACCAAGTCGCCGCTGCGGTAGTAGCCGTCCGGGGTGAACGCGCGGGCGTTGTGCTCGGGGGCGCGATAGTAGCCGCGGATCGTATACGGGCCCTTGGTGACCAGCTCGCCCTCCGCGCCGGGCGCGACGTCGTTGCCGTCGGCATCCACCACACGAACCTCGTCGGACGGCGACAGCGGCCTGCCCTGAGTGGTGTGCAGTAGTTCGACCGGGTCGTCCAGCCGGGTGTAGTTGAGCAGGCCCTCTGCCATCCCCAACACCTGCTGCAGTGTGGCACCGAGCGCGGGCGTCACCTCCTTGGCGTTGATCTCCGCCAGGCGGGCCCCGCCCACCTGGAGTAGGCGCAGTGAGTTCAGGTCGGCGTCTTCCCAACCAGTTGCGGCGCACCATAGCTGGGCTAGCGGCGGGACCACCGCGGTAACCGTGACTCGGTGCCGCTCGATAGCGGCGAACGCGTTCTCCGGGCTCGGATCGCTGATGAAGGCGACCGCACCGCCGACGCCGACGGCGCCGAAGATGCCAGGGCAGGCCAGTGGAAAGTTGTGTGCGGCCGGCAGTGTCGCGAGGTAGACGTCGTTTTCGGTCAGCAGGCATACCTCGGCGCTCGCGGTCGCGTTGTAGACGTAGTCGTCGTGCGTGCGTGCGATCAGCTTCGGCAGGCCGGTGGTGCCGCCGGAGACCAGCATCAGGGCGATGTCGCTCGGATCGACTTCGGGCAGGTCGCCGCCGTCGCGGGGGATCGAGGCCAGGTCGGTGTGGGGGCCGGGTTCGCCGAGCACCAGGACGTGCCGCAGCGAGGGCACGGCCGCCCGCACGGTCGTGGCCAGCTCGCGGTAGTCGAAGCCGCCCGCCCGGTCGGCCACGATGTAGCCGACGGCCTCGGAAAGCGCCGCAAGATGCTCGATTTCGGACCGCCGGTGCGCGGGCAGCGTCAGCACGGGAATGATTCCGGCGCGTAGCAGCCCGAACAAGACGGTCAAGAACTCCGGTACGTTGGGCAGCTGGACCACCACGCGGTCGCCCGGTGCGATACCCAGCGTGAGCAGTCCGTGGGCCATCCGATCCGCCGCGGTGTCGACCTCGGTGTAGGTGTGCTTGCGGTCACCGTCGAGCAGTGCGGGCCGGTGTGGGTGCTGTCGTGCGGTGGCGCGCAACAGATCACCGAGCGGTCGCCCTGCCCAATACCCCGCGGCCCGGTACGCTGCCGCCGTTTGCGCGGGAAACGGGACATAACCGTCGCGGTGCCAGGATGACGTGGTGGATGTCGAAGTCACGGTGTGCCTCACAGATAACTGAGCTCGGGACCGCACGATCCGGGTCCCGCGTATAGGTTAGGCAACCCTATCTCACTGTCAAAGCCTGCCGCCGAACACGAGGCCAGCACAGCGACCGCGGTACGGAACAGATCGCACGGCTGATCGGGACATCGGCCGCACCGTGATCGGACGCGACGCGATCTTGCCCGGACGCAGCGCCACGGATCCTGGGCCTACGCGGATTAGACTCGCCACTATGAGCAGGTGGGATACCTCGAATCTGTCCGACCAGGACGGGCGAACATTCATCGTCACCGGGGGAAACAGCGGTTTGGGGGCCGCGACAGTGCGTGCGCTGGCTACGGCAGGGGCCGAGGTCGTGCTCGCCTGCCGGAACGTGGCCAAGGGGGAACGGGTGGCAGCGGAACTGGGGGAGCGGGTCCGGGTGCGAAAACTGGATCTGGCGGATCTGGCCTCGGTGCGCGAGTTCGCCGAGGGCGCCGACCCGACCGATGTGCTGATCAACAATGCCGGCGTGATGGCCCTGCCCGAGTCACGCACCGCCGATGGTTTCGAAATGCAGATCGGCACGAACCATCTCGGCCACTTCGCGCTGACCGGTCTGCTGCTGGACAAGATCTCCGACCGGATCGTCACGGTCTCCAGCGGCGCGCACCAGATGGGGAGGATCGACCTGGACGATCTCAACTGGGAGCGGCGCAGATACCAGCGCTGGGCCGCCTACGCGCAGGCCAAGCTGGCCAACCTCATGTTCGCCCGCGAGTTGCAGCGCAGGCTGACCGCCGCGGGTGCGACAAAGCTCTCGGTCGCCGCGCACCCTGGCTACGCCGCGACCGAACTGCAGTCGCACACCGAGTCGTTCCAGGACAAGGTGATGTGGCTGGGCAATCGTCTGCTCGCGCAGAGCGCCGCGATGGGCGCGCTGCCGACGCTGTACGCCGCGACCACTGACATCCAGCCGGGCGGCTACTACGGCCCGACCGGGCTGGGCGGCATGCGCGGATACCCTGGCCCGTCCGGTTCCTCGAAGGAGTCCAGGGACGAAAAGGTCGCGGGCGAGCTGTGGGAACTGTCCGAGAAGCTGACCGGCGTCATCTACGACTTCACGAAGTAACCGGTCGGCCAGAATCTCGTCCGGTCGGCGCAGTGATCCAGTTCACAAACCGGGATGTCACACTTCGCAGCACCACGCCGTCCTCTTTGTGAACCCAACGGGAACGACAAAGGACGGAAATCATGGAATCCCGCATCAACCTCTACGCCAACCCCGTCGCCGGCAGCTTCGTCAAGCGACTCACCATGGCCTCCAAGGTGATCACAGACTCCACCCTGCCCGCCGCCACCTACGAGCTCGTGAAGATCCGCGCCAGCCAGATCAACGGCTGCGGCTACTGCACCGACATGCACACCAAGGACGCCGCGCACGCGGGCGAGACCTCCGTGCGACTCAATCTGATCGCCGCCTGGCACGAAGCAACCATCTTCACCGAGGCTGAGCGGGCCGCGCTGGCGCTCACCGAAGAGGCCACCCGGATCGGCGACGGCCGCGCCGTCAGCGACGAGGTATGGCAGGAAGTGCGCAAGCACTACGACGAGGACCAGATCGCCGCGCTCATCGCCGCCATCGCGATGATCAACGCCTGGAACCGGATGAATGTCATCGCGCGTACCCCGGCGGGAGACTACGTGCCCGGCCAGTGGGGTTGAGCCTGTTTGCAGCGCCTGCGGCGCTGCGTGTTCGCGGCCCCTTTATGGCTCGCGCCCGAGCGGCCGCCGCTGGCGACTTCGTCGCGGACGCGTCGGCCGCTCGGACGCGAGCCGGGCCGCGAACGGGGAATGCTCGGTCTCGCTGCGCTCGGAAGTGGGAGTTGGGCCGATGGGGTTGTGTTGAAGGTGTGGGCCTGCCGCGGCCACGGTGTGGCCAATATTCGACTTGATCGAGCCGATCCGCAGGGGTTGTCCCGCACGACCCTCCCCATAGGCGGCGATCAGCGCCTGGGCTTCGATCGGATCGCCCAAGGTGGTCCCGGTGCCGTGCGCCTCCGCCGCATCGACATCCGACGGCTCGAGCCCGGCATCGGCCAGTGCCGCCTCGATCACCCGCTTCCGCGCCTGCGGACCGCGTTTGTTCGGCCGCAAACGGGGTTGAGGTTCCCACCTCGACGAGGCTAGTAGTGCGCGGTGGCGGTTCGTCTCCGACTATGTAAATCGGTGGGCGGTGTTCGGCAGGTGTGTGATCCGGCACCATGCGTTCACCGCCTGGTTCTGGTTTGGTACCGTGCTCGGCGTGCAGTGCGTGTATTTCTGGTTTAGCAAGCCGGCCCTGGGTGGGTTGGTCTGCGGCAACCACATGCGCTGACGACATTCCACCCCGAGCCGGACGATGGACCGGCTCGACGGGTTTCACGTCCGTGGGTCGGCCCCGAGAATAAGGAACCCACGACTATGACAACCGCAGCCGATGTCGACGCGCGGCATTCCGATCTGGATGATCAACGCACCCTGAGTATCAGCCCGCTGCGCTCGCCCGCGGAGGTGCGTCGCGTGCACCCGATCACGGATGCGCTCGCGGACACCGTCCGCGCGGGACGCAAGGCTACCGTCGACGTGCTGAACGGTGACGACGACCGCCTCATGGTGATCGTCGGCCCCTGCTCTGTGCACGACCCCGCCGCTGCGCTGGACTACGCGCGCCGTCTGGCGGCGCTCGCCGCCGAGTTCGATGACCGGTTGCACGTGGTGATGCGGGTCTACTTCGAGAAGCCGCGTACTACGCTGGGCTGGAAAGGCCTGATCAACGACCCGCATCTGGACGGCTCCTTCGACGTCAACACCGGCCTCGGCTTCGGCCGCAAGCTGCTGGTCGACATCACCGCGCTCGGGCTTCCGGTGGCCTGTGAGTTCCTGGATCCGATCACCCCGCAGTACATCGCGGATCTGGTGTCCTACGGCGCGATCGGCGCCCGTACCGCGGCAAGCCAGGTGCACCGCCAGCTCAGCAGCGCGCTGTCGATGCCGGTCGGCATCAAGAACGGCACCGACGGCGACGTCCAGGTGGCGGTGGACGGCGTGCGCGCCGCGGCGGCCAGGCATGTGTTCCCCGGCACCGACCTCGACGGTCGCTCCGCGCTGATCCGCACCGCCGGCAACCCGGACTGCCACGTGATCCTGCGCGGCGGCAGCAGCGGCCCGAACTACGACGCTGCTTCGGTCGCCGAAGCGTGTGTCCGGCTGGACAAGTCGGCGCTGCCACAGCGGGTGGTCGTCGACGCCAGCCACGGCAACAGCAACAAGGACCACAACAAGCAGGTCGACGTGGTCACCGATATCGCGGAGCGGCTGGCGGCGGGCAAGCCCGGCGTGGTCGGCGTGATGCTGGAGAGCTTCCTGGTAGCGGGTCGACAGGATCTCACGCTCGGCCACGCCGACGAGCTGACCTACGGCCAGTCCATCACCGACGCATGTCTGGACTGGGACACCACCGCCCGTCAGCTGGAGCGGCTGGCCGACGCGGTGCGGCGGCGGCGCGAGAACTGACCCCGGCCGACGGACGGCCCGATACGCCTCACACCGTCGGGGTGAGAGTCATACAACCGCCGTTCGCTGGCCGGCTTACCTCCGAGTGGGCGAAGCGCGCATGCGACCCAGTCGTCGAGTCTCGCCCACTCGGACACAGGCCCTGAGAGGCCGTGAACTCGCGGCGCTGCAAACCAAACACGTGCTCGCCTCCTACCGCAACCACATCCGCCCGCCCCCAGTTCCGAGCGAAGCGAGACCGAGCATTACCTGTTCGCAGGCCCGGCTCGCGTCCGAGCGGCCGACGCGTCCGCGACGAAGTCGCCAGCGTCGGCCGCTCGGACGCGAACCATAAGGGGGCCGCGAACCCGCCGCGCCCGCGCGGCCRAAAACACAGCAAATCAAACACGGTCGGTGGACAGCCGGGCGGCGAGCCAGTGGTCGCGGCGTACGCCGCGCTGCACGCTGCCCAGTCGTGCCGTGCCCTCGTACCGGAATCCGGCCCGCCGCACGACCGCGGCCGAGGCGTAGTTGCCGACGAAGGCGCGCCAGCTGATCCGTTGCAGGGCCAAACCATCGGCGCGGAACCCGAAGTCGCACACCAGATTCACCGCTTGGGTCATCAGGCCGCGGGACCGCTGCGCCGGGCTGAGCCAGAAACCGATCTCGGCCGCGCTCTCGTCCTGTTCGCCGAGGCCGACCATGCCGACGACCGGCCCGTCGGCGTGGAGCCGCACAGCCCAGGTCGGGCTGCGGGCCGCCCACCCCGGGCCGACGATGTCCTCCAGAAAGGTTTCGGCGTGCTCGCGTTGGTAGGGCACCGGGATGGTCACCCATTCCCCGATGGACGGTTCCTGGCAGCACTCGGTGATCGTGTCGATGTCGTTTGCCGTCGGCACCGACAACCAGACCGTTCCGTTCGACAGCACGTGATGGTCCATCGCGTCATGCTGTCACGGATCGGTCGGCGGGTTCATCCGGTTTGTTTGTCACTCGACCGGTGATACCGCGTGGGAACGTTCCTTCGCCGGACCGTAGACTGCGCGGTGATGGTTGCCGCGCTGCTTTCCGACCTGTTCGAATCACATCGGGCGCATTTGCTCTCGGTCGCCTATCGACTGACGGGCAGCGTCAGCGACGCCGAAGATGCCGTGCAGGAGAGCTGGCTGCGGCTGGCCGGTGCGCGTCAGTCCGAGATCGAGGATCTGCGGGCCTGGCTGACCACCGTGGTGAGCCGCATCTGCCTGGACCGTTTGCGCAGCGCGGCCGCCCGCAGAGAAAACTATGTGGGGCAGTGGCTGCCGGAACCTGTGGTCACCGCGCGCACGCCGTCGAGTGCACCAGACCCGCTGGAGGCCGTGGTCCGCAAGCAGGAGTACCGGTTCGCGGCGCTGGTCGTGCTGGACAGTCTCACGCCGCCGCAGCGGGTGGCCTTCGTGCTGCACGATGGGCTTTCGGTGCCGTTCGACGAGATCTCCGACATTCTCGGTATCTCAGCCGACGCCGCACGGCAGCTCGCGGTGCGTGCCCGCAAGGCAGTGGCGCACACGCCCGCGCCGGTACCGGACGTCGAGCACGAGGCCGCGGTGCAACGCTTCCTCGCCGCACTGAGCGCCGGTGACGTGAACGCGGTTGCCGCCGCGCTGCACCCGGAATCGGTGATGATCGGCGACGCCAACGGCACGACCGCCACCGCAGTGAACATCCTGCACGGCTCGGATCGGATCGCCCGCTTCTTCCTGGGGCTGGTACGCAAGTACGGGCTGAACGAGGGTCCGTCGCCGGTCTACGAATTCGCCTCGGTCAACGGGCAGCTCGGCCTCGTCGTCACCGGGCGTCCCGCCGAGGATGGTCGGGCCGGTTATCCCACCCGGATCATGGGTTTCACCGTGCGGGATGGATTGGTCTGGGGTACTTATGATCTCGCGAATCCCGCCAAGCTGGGTGGAGTTCGGCTCGGTTGAGCCCCGTCGGCCGCCCCACGGAGCGACGGCTACAGCATGGACGAACCAGGGAACCGGTTCCCGGCGGACGAACCCGCCCGTGGGGTACACGGTCGAGCCGAGACCCAGTCCGGTGGCGAGGAACCCGGTCGCAGCCCGCGACGAGTTCGCGCCGCACCTGCCGGAGGAACCCCCGGTGACATCCGAGGTGGCCGGATTGCAACCAGGTGGGGTGGGAGGCCGTCACACGCCACGTTCGGGAGACCACTCAGCGGCGTGGTGGGATTGGCTCTCGCTGGGGGAACATGCAAACTTGCAGGTAGAGGTCATGATTTAGATGTGAAATATAGATAGTCGCTATCTGATGGCAACAATATCGGCCGCTGGGATAATCTCCGAACATGCCCTCGCAATCCCCGACCGTTGCCCGCTTGCGGCCCTTCGCCTCCACGATCTTCGCCGAAATGACCGAGCTCGCCATTCGCCACGACGCGATCAATCTGGGCCAGGGATTTCCCGATACCGATGGTCCCGCGGGCATGCTCGAAGTGGCCCGCCGTGCCATCGCCGACGGACTGAACCAGTACCCGCCCGGGCGCGGCATGTCGGTCCTGCGCAAGGCCATCGCCGACGACCGGGCCCGTCGCTACGGGACCGAGTACGACCCCGACTCCCAGGTGCTGGTGACCGTCGGTGCGACAGAGGCGATCAGCGCCGCGGTGCTCGGGCTGGTCGAGCCCGGCCAGGAGGTCGTCCTGATCGAGCCGTATTACGACTCCTATGCGGCCGCGGTCGCCCTCGCCGGTGCGCGACGGCGCACGGCCAGGCTGATCGCCGATGGTGACCGGTTCGTGCTCGACTTGGACAGCTTGCGCGCCGCGATCACCCCGGCGACCCGCATGCTCGTCGTCAACTCGCCGCACAACCCGACCGGCACGGTGCTCGGGCGCGCCGATCTGCAGGCGATCGCCGACATCGCTTGCGAGCACGACATTCTGGTGCTCACCGACGAGGTATACGAACACCTGGTCTACGACGGCGCCGAGCACATCAGCCTGGCCACACTGCCCGGTATGGCCGAGCGGACGATCGTAGCGTCCAGTGCGGCGAAGACTTTCAGCGTCACCGGATGGAAGACCGGGTGGGCATGCGGTCCCGCCGATCTGATCGACGGCGTGCTGGCGGCGAAACAATTCCTGACCTTCGTTGCGGGCGGCCCCTTTCAGCCGGCCGTCGCGCACGCGATCAATCATGAGCTGGGTTGGGTCGATGGTCTGCGGGATACCTTGTCCGAGAAGCGGATTCGCCTTTCGGCCGCACTCGCTGACACCGGGCTGGACGTGAAGGCCAGCGCGGGGGGCTATTTCGTATGCGCCGACATCACCCCACTCGGAGCCCTCGACGGTCTGGCGTTCTGTCGGGAGCTGCCGAAGCGGCTCGGTGTCGCGGCCGTCCCCGTCATCGCGTTCGCCGACGATACCGGCGCGTGGAACCACCTGGTGCGTTTCACCTTCTGCAAGCGCGACGAGACGCTGGACGAGGGGGTGCGCCGTCTCCGGCACGGCTGACTCGTGTGACGAATGACACAAGTCTTCGTAAGACGCCCGAGAGGCCTCTCCGCCGTGTGCCGCCCGTCGGGGTCAGGCGGGGGTAGGCCGCGCGCGGCCGGTGGCGAGGAGCACGGCGATGGCGCCGAGCATGGTGCCCATGAGGTAGCGCTGGGCACGCAGCCAGAGCGGGCGGCCGGTGAGGAAGGTGGCCAGGCCGCCCGCACCGAGAACGATCAGGCCGTTCACGGTGAGCGCCACCGCGATCTGCACCGCGCCAAGGCACAGGCTTTGCAGCCACACCCTGCCGTGCTCCGGGGTGACGAACTGCGGGATCAGCGCCATGTACATGATCGCGATCTTCGGGTTCAGCAGATTGGTGATCAACCCCATACCGAACAATCGCCGCACCGGGTCGGCGGGCAGCACCGCGGGCGCGAACACCGCAACGCCGCCGGGTCGCACTGCCTGCCATGCAAGCCACCCCAGATAAGCGGCACCCGCCAGCTTCACGCCCAGGTAGAGCCCGGGCACCACCGCGAACACCGCCGTGATTCCCGCGGTCGCCGCCGCGAGATACACCCCGAATCCGGCCGCCACCCCACCCAATGACACCAACCCCGCCCGCCGACCCTGCGACACCGTCCGCGACACCAGATACATCATGTTCGGCCCCGGCGTGAGCACCATCCCCAATGCCGCCCCCGCAACCCCCACCAGCGCCGCCATCTCGATCATCCACCGATCTTCACCCACCCGATCCCGCGGTGTCGCGGTCCAGTTGGCGGTTGCTGGCCACGGTCCTGGTGAGCGGTCTGCGCAGGCTACGGGAAGAGACCGGGACCTTCCGGCGTTGGATACGGACGCTGCCGAGTCCGCTCACGGCGGAGAATGGCCGGTTACCTGCGGTGTTGTCGGTCGGGTCGGGGAGAATGGGCGGCGAGCCGAGATGAGGAGGGGCTGTGACCGACGGTCCACTGATTGTGCAGAGTGACAAGACGCTGCTGCTGGAGGTCGACCACGAGTTGGCCGATGCGGCGCGGCAGGCCATCGCGCCGTTCGCCGAGTTGGAGCGGGCGCCGGAGCACGTGCATACCTACCGAGTGACGCCGCTGGCGCTGTGGAACGCGCGGGCGGCGGGACACGACGCCGAGCAGGTGGTGGACGCGCTGGTCAGTTTCTCCAGGTACGCGGTGCCGCAGCCGTTGCTTGTCGATGTTGTGGACACGATGGCCCGATACGGCAGGTTGCAGCTGGTCAAGCATCCCGCGCACGGCCTGACGCTGGTCAGCCTGGATCGCGCGGTGCTGGAGGAGGTGCTCCGGCACAAGAAGATCGCGCCGATGCTCGGTACGCGCATCGATGACGACACGGTGGTGGTGCACCCGTCCGAGCGCGGTCGGATCAAGCAGATGTTGCTGAAGATCGGCTGGCCCGCCGAGGACCTCGCGGGCTACGTCGACGGCGAGGCGCATGAGATCGAACTCGACTACACCGACGACAAGTGGCACCTGCGCGACTACCAGGAGATGGCCGCCGACTCGTTCTGGGCGGGCGGCTCCGGCGTGGTGGTGCTGCCCTGCGGCGCGGGCAAGACGATGGTCGGCGCGGCGGCCATGGCGAAGGCGAAGGCGACCACGCTGATCCTGGTCACCAACACGGTCGCGGGCAGACAGTGGCGGCGCGAACTGCTCGCGCGCACCTCGTTGACCGAGGACGAGATCGGCGAGTACTCCGGCGAACGCAAGGAGATCCGCCCGGTCACCATCGCCACCTATCAGGTGATCACCCGCCGCACCAAGGGCGAGTACAGGCACCTGGAGCTCTTCGACAGCCGTGACTGGGGCCTGGTCATCTATGACGAGGTGCATCTGCTGCCCGCCCCGGTCTTCCGGATGACCGCGGACCTGCAGTCCCGCCGCCGGCTCGGCCTGACCGCGACCCTGGTGCGCGAGGACGGCCGCGAAGGCGACGTGTTCTCGCTGATCGGCCCGAAGCGATACGACGCGCCGTGGAAGGACATCGAGGCCCAGGGCTGGATCGCCCCCGCCGAGTGCATCGAGGTCAGGGTCACGCTGACCGACGCCGAGCGAATGGCGTACGCGACCGCCGAACCAGAGGAGCGTTACAAGCTCTGCTCCACCGCGCACACGAAAATCGCTGTGGTGGAATCGATCCTGGCTCAGCACCGGGACGCGCCGAGTCTGGTCATCGGCGCCTACCTGGAGCAGCTGGAGGAGCTGGGCGCCGAGCTCAACGCTCCGGTGATCCAGGGTTCGACGAAAACCAAAGACCGCGAGGAACTCTTCGACGCATTCCGGCGTGGCGAGATTCCGGTGCTCGTGGTGAGCAAGGTCGCGAACTTCTCCATCGATTTGCCGGAAGCGTCGGTGGCCGTGCAGGTCTCAGGCACCTTCGGCTCGCGTCAGGAGGAGGCGCAGCGGCTCGGCCGGTTGCTGCGCCCGAAGCAGGACGGCGGCCAGGCTCATTTCTACTCGGTGGTCGCGCGCGACACCCTCGACGCCGAATACGCCGCGCACCGTCAGCGTTTTCTTGCCGAACAGGGGTATGCCTACCGCATCACGGATGCCGACGACTTGCTCGGTCCCGCGCTCGGATAAGTGGAGGCAATTCCTCCGCAAGCTGTGCTAGGAATAAGGACGTGCGACGCTTCGAATTCGCGGTGGACCGCGGACATGCCCACGCGGTCAACGAAGTATTCGCCGACCTGCGTCGACTGCGCATCATGGCGATCGGCGCCGCGATCATCGCGGCGACCGGAACGGCCTACCTGATCTGGCTGGACCATCCTTGGGCGTATCTGCTCGCGGTCGCCTTCACGCTCGGCGCGGTGACCGCGTTGTGGGTGGCGCTGTGGACGCCAAGGCATTCCAGCATCGACAAGCTCTACGCCGACGGCGAGCTCGTTCCCGCGGTGATCTCGGAGTCCCGCCCCTCCGGGGTGGTGCTGCTCGCCTTGGTCGATGTGTCCAAGCCGGAGGAGAACGGTCCGCGCTACGCCCTGGTGACCAGGAAAATCCGCGCATTACCCGGCCACGAGGCCAAGGCGGGAGAACGGGTGCCCTCGGTGGCCGTGCGCACCGACTGGGCGCCGCGGCAGGTCGGCGAGCGCTGGCAGTCGGTGAGCGCCATGCCTATCGCCTGGGGCACCAAGGACGGCACGGTCATCGACCGCGCCCGAGCCGCCATCAGCGAGGTCGAGTGGCGGCTACTCACCGACAACCTCGCGCTGGCCGAGAAGGTGCGCCGCACCACGACCAAACGACTGCTGCTCGATCCGCACCAGCTGCCCGGCGAACTCGGCTCCTGAATTCGGCTGCGAGCTCCCGATTTCGGGTTGCGCGTGCACATAGACTCGGAAGATGGGTTCCGGCGTCCGATCTGCCGGCAGGTTTCGCGCGGTCGCCCCGCAGGCTGGAAGCGGTCGGCGGCGCGGGCGGTGCTGATCCTCGGTGTCGGCGCGTCGGTGGCGCTCACCGGTAGTGGCGACTGAAGCGGCTACCATCCAGCAAGGTCGGTGCGTTGGTACCGAAAGGGGCGGAGAGGGGTGGTCGTCGAATGAGGTTGTCCGGCCGGATGTGCGCCGCGGTCGCAGGCGTGGCCGTCGCGGCGCTGTCGGTGCCCGCGAGCGCCGATCCTCCCGCCGACCCACTGGTCGGCGCCCCCGGGATCGGCGACCCGTACTACCCGCTGGACGGAAACGGCGGCTACGACGTCGGCCACTACGACGTCAGCATCGACTACGACCCGCCGAGCCACCAGCTCACCGGGACCACCCGGATCGAGGCGGTCGCCACCCAGGCCCTGCACATGTTCAACCTCGACTTCGCGGGACCGGACGTGCGCATGGTGTCGGTGAACCATCTGCCCGCCGCGTTCGTCCGTGACGGTGCACACGAACTGACCGTGACCCCGCTGCTCCCGCTGCTGCCCGGCCTGCCATTCACCGTCACCGTCGACTACGCGGGCCCCGCGGTGAACACCGAGGGCGCGGGCTGGACCTTCGCCCCGAGCGGAGGCGCTTTCGTCGCGGGTGAACCCCACTCGGCGACAACCTGGTACCCGCTCAACGACACCCCGCTGGACAAGGCCACCTTCGCGCTGCATACCACCGTCCCCGCGGAGTGGGAGGTGGTGTCCAACGGTGTGCGGACCGATGACATCGTGCGTGGCGACAAGCGGACCGTCGGGTGGGCAACGACCAAACCGGTGCTCGGCTATCTGACCACGGTCGCGATCGACAAGTTCGGCTACCTCGAACAACGTCGGGCCGATGGCACACCGCTGGTCAGCGCGTTCGCGTCGGACGCGGAAGGCAAGCGGGAGACCGAGCAGCGCCTGCCGGAGATCCTCGACTTCGCCGAAACCCTGTACGGTCCGTACCCGTTCGAGGCGGCGGGCGGCATCTACCTGGACGCCGACATCCAGTTCTCTTTGGAGACCCAGACCCGCCCGATCTACGCGCCGTGGACCGATCTGCAAACCGTGGTGCACGAGATCACGCACCAGTGGTGGGGCGATGCGGTGTCGGTGCGCCACTGGTCGGACATCTGCCTCAACGAGTGCTTCGCCAGCTACACCGCCGACTACCTGTGGCCGGAGCGGATGGAGGGCAAGAACGTCGACGACGACTACCGCGAGACCGTCCAGAAGTATCGCGACAAACCCAGGTTCTGGGACATAACGCTGGAAAACCCCGGCGCGGGAAAAGAATTCACCTCCGTCTACTACCGCGGCCCGCTGTTCCTGCACGCCCTGCGCAAGCAGATCGGCGACGAGGTGTTCTTCGCAGCCGTCCGTGACTTCCTCGCGGTGCACGCGTACGGCAACGCATCGATGCCGGAGTTCCGTGCATTCGTACAGTCCAGGGCGGGGACGGCGGACTTGACAGGCTTTTTCGACGCGTGGTTGAACCGCACCGAACCGCCCCCAGAGGAATACCTCTTCCCGGGAACCCTCCGTAGCTGAGCGCGCGGGCTATTCGCCGTCGAGGCGCTGACGAGACCGTTCCGCCTGGCGTTCGGCCCGATCCAGGTGGCGCTGGGCACTGTGCAGCTGCTCCTTCGCCGACCGCACGGCCGTCCGGGTGAACTGCCGCTGCTCTTCGACGTGTGTCAGTTCGTCTTTCAACGCGGCGATCCGGGATTCGACGCCGGACAGCCGCTTGTTCGCCTCATCGAACTCGGATTGCGCCGAATCCCTTGCCGCGCGGGCTGATTCGAGCGCCTCCTCCAGCTCCTCGCGCGCGGTGTCGTCGCCCTCCGGCTTCGGCGCCGCCCGCTTGGTGGACGCGGGCACGGCGACCAGATTCGGTCCACTCGGCCCGAAGCCTTCGTAGGTTGCCGACGTGGCGAGCGTTCCGGCGCGCACTCGCTCTGCCACCTCCGGCTCGGCCAGCGCCGCCGTCAAGGTCTGCCCGACCTCGCGCACCACGCTCACGCCGACCGGGTGGCCGTGCTCGGCGGCCAGTGCGCCCGCCTTCTCGGCCAGCGCGTTGACCAGTTGCTGCCGCTGCATGGTCAGGTTGCGCAGCTGGTCGGCGGACAGTTCTCGTTGCGCCGCGGCCAGTGCCGCGCCGAGTCGCAGCAGCGCGTCCACGTCGTCGGGCGCCTCGCGAGCCAGCAGGTTCGCCGTCCACGCGGACACGGTGGGTTTGCGCAGCTTGCCGATGGCGGTGGCGAGCTTCTTGTCGCCCGCTCGCTTGGCCGCTTCCACCCGGGCGGTGCGCGCCGGGACGAACTCCGCGGGTGCCACCCCGTACAGCTCGCTTGCGAAGTCCTCAACCGTCATACCGACCAAGCGTAACGACCGGTCACGCGGAGCCACAGACAGAACTCAGGGATCGGACGATGGTCCATCGCACGGGCTCTACGGCCTGCACATGTAGCAAACAGGCGGCGCTCGGAGTCACTCGCCGAGCTGATGCGGTCGCCGTGATCCTGCGGGTATCCTCACCGCGTTCACGAGTCCGTGAACGTGTTCGGTGAGAGAGGTTTTCAGGTGAAGTTTCCAGGAGCGAGGCTGCTGGCACGGATTGTGCTCGCCCTCGTCGCGGTGGCCGCGGTGGTGGTCACGGTAGCCGGCTGTTCGTTGATCGAGGACTCGAGCAAGTCGGACACGGCCAAGGCGAAGGTCGGCGACTGCATCAACGTCATCGACGGTTCGGCTGTCGATTCCAAGACCGAGCCGGTCGACTGCTCATCGGACAAGGCTGTGTACAAGGTCGCGCAGTCCTTCGACAAGAAGACCGAGTGCGCCGCCGACTACACCTCCTACGAGGAGACGCTCAGCGGTAGTACCACCGCGTTCCTGTGCCTCGCGCCGAATTTCAAGGAAGGCAGCTGCTACAGCGAGAGCAGCGCGTCCGGATACAAGCACGTGGAGTGCGGTTCGTCAGAGGCGACCTTCCGCGTGCTGAAGCGGATCGACGGCAAGGCCGACGAACTGTTGTGTGGTGAGGACGCCGACGGCTTCCGCCTCATCGAGACGGATCCCAAGGTCACGTTCTGCACGGGCAAGCCGAAGGCCTGATCACTCCAGCAGGGCAACCGACGCGATCCGGTGCAGCGTGAAGTGCCGGACCGCGCCGGTCACCGGGTCCAGTGCGTCCAGCTGCCCGTTGCCCACTTTCAACGGTTCCACCACCCGCTGCGTGGCGACCCCCTGGGCGTCCACGTAGCCGATGTTCACCGACCGCCGCACCCGCGCCGCCAGCTGAAGCAGGGCGAGGGTCGCGGCGGTATTGGTGCGGGTGCCGTCCGGGCGCACCGCTTGGCCGGCGCGGGCGCTGGCGGCGCGTTCGCCGGCGCGCAGTTCCGTGACGAGCAACTCCAGCTGTTCGGCGCTGGGCGGCGTCGGCCGATATGGCTGCCTGGCGCCCGGCCGTGCCGAGATCCGGGCGCCGCGGGGGCGAAGGTCGACGATCGCGCCCGTCGAATCCTCACCCGCGGGCGCGAAACCGGCGGTTCGCAACTGTTCCAGCAGTTCGCCGAGCGGCGCATGGGCGATGGCGACGGTCGGGGCGATGGTGCGTAGCGCCAGCGCGCTCGCCACGGGCGCGGACAGCACCTGGGCGAGTAGCGCGGGGTCGTCGCTCCGGATGAAGGATTGGGCCATGCCCGCCCGCAGCTGACCGTGCCGCCTGGCCACGTCGTCGATCAGATAGGTCAGCGCCTGCGGGATCGGCGTCCTGGAATGCTTCGCGAACAAGCTGTGCAGTTCGGCCGCGGTCAGTCCGACATCGAGGGCGCGGCGTACCGAGGACTCGCTGAGCCGGTACACCGTTGCCGCACCAGCGGATTCGACATCGGCGACGAGGGCGATCCGATGCTGCAGGTCCGTGGTCAGCGGGCCCGGCGCGATTACCGTCAGATCCGCCTGGACCAGCACGTGGTCCACCGGCTCCGGCAACGCCGCCTCCATCTCGGCCTCGGCGTCGGCCGCACTGGTCGCCGCGCCGTGCAGCAGCGCCCGCGCCGGTGAGCCGAGCGCGCCGCGGCCGACGAAGCCGAGCGCGGCCGCCTCGGCCAGCGTCTGCTCGACAACTTCCGGCCGGAAGTGCCTGCGTCGGCGCGGCTGCCGCCAGGCAAGCACCCGGCCGATGTCGGCCGGGTCGAGCGCGGTGCCCGACGAGCACTCTGTGAGCAAGCCGAGGATCGCGCGCCGGTCGCGCGGTGCGTGCGGGGTGCGCAGCTCCAGCGATAGGGCCGCCAATGGTTTGTCATTGGCGTCGCGCATGCCGATCATCCACGGCATCCGGTCCAAGTCGAGCCAGGCAAGCGCGAGCGCGGCCCAGCGCCGTGCGGACGGCGCCGCCAGCCAGGCGTCGGCACCCGGGGTGGGCGCCCAGAAGTCGTCGGTCGAATCGAATTCCGGCGGTGGCTCCGGCAAACCCTTTTCGAGGAGTTTCGCCGCCGCCAGCAGTTCGACCAGCAGAGCGACCCTCGGCTCCTCGACGCCGATCTGCTTGGCGATACGGCGCAGCTCCCGTACGCCGAGACCGCCTGCCCGCAGGGCAGGGGCGGGGGCTTGGCCGAGCACGTCGAGCACGTCGGTGCAGTGTCGCAGTAGCTCGCCTACCTCACCCGCCGCGACCGCGTTCACCTCGGCGGGCGTGTACTTGGTCGAGCGCGGCTCCGGCGGAGTCAGTGCATGCGGGTTGGTGACCGGTTCGCGGCGCAGCACCTGGCCGACCGTAACGGGAAGCTCGACAGTCTCGTCGTCGATCCAGTGCAGCAGCCTGCGCGCCAGCAGACGCTGGATCGGGCGGTCGGACGGGGTGCCCGGCGCAGCGTCCTTGGTGCGTCCGCGCGGGCCCGTCGCGGCCAGCTTGTCCAGCAGGGCGCGTTCGGCGGGGGCCAGCTCGGTGAGGGCGGCGACCACCTCGGGTTCGGTGAGGGCGTCGGGAAGTTCGGTCGCGCTGCCGATCGGCCACGGCAGCGCCTCGGACGCCGCCGGGATCAGGTGCAGCTCGTCGTCGTCGGTCCAGACGAGGGCGCGAGCGGTCAGGTGTTCCAGCGCGTCGTCGATCGCAGTCGACGGCGCTCGTCCGCTCAGCTGCACTTGCAGCTCGTCGCGGCGCAGCGGCGTGTGGTCCTGGTCGGTGTGCGTCACGCCATGGACCGCGAGGATTTCCAGGATGGCGAATTCGAGCGTGTCCAGGTCCTCGGTGGCGCGCAGCACCGACGCGCGCTGTTCGGCGCGGGCGGCGAGCACCGCCATCGAGGAAGGCAGCGGCACAGCCAGGTCGGGCCGGAGTTGCAGCAGCATCACTAGCTGGGCATCACTGCGGGCACCGAGCCATCCGGCAAGGGAGTCGGTCGCGGTCATCTCGTCCACCCTACGACGCTACGGGCCGGGTGATCCGATCCGTCACGCCACAGTTGATTTCGCACGCACATGGGTAACTCACCGCGGACGCCCAAAACCCCAGCGGCACCCAACGTAGGACCTGAACGCGAACCCTGCCTCACCCGACCAGTACGGCCTTGATTGCGGAGAGGCGGGAGAGCGAGGCAGGTTAGCATGGGGCCGTGGTGAACAAATCGAAGAAACCCTATGTCGACAACGGCTGGCCGAAGGTCGACGACGGCGACCACGCGGTCACCGAGCTCTCGTCGGCCCGCTCCGGTGGTCTCTCGCCGTACGGCGAGGACACCGAATTCCCGGTACCCGCCGATCAGCTGCCCTACATGCACCCGAACACGGTGATCAATCGCTGACCGCGCGTAGGGTGATTCCTCGGAAAAGAAGAAGGGCCCCGCATCCTCGTTGATGCGGGGCCCTTCTTCGTTGGTGTAACGATCAGGAAGGGATCAGACCCTTGTTCGCCTCGTAGAAGTTCACGATCGCAGGGTCGAGCATGACTCCGCTCGCCTTGGCGGCGTTGACGAAGTCGAGGGCCTCCTTGGGCACCTGCACGCCCTGGCCCTTGACGACCTCGAGGGCACGGTCGACGGCTGAGAAGACCTGCTGGGAGTTGACCTCCGGCGCAGCCTGAGCGGCTTGTGGCGCGGGGTTCCAGCGCGGGGTCTCGGTGGTGGCGGGAGCACTGCGCTGGGTGGGTGCGCTGCTCAGGCCCAGCGAGGACGAGCAGGACGGCCAAGCGCCCCAGCCCTGCGAGGCGAGCACCTTTTCGGCGACGGCGATCTGCTGTTCGCGGCTGGCCTGGTTGGCGGTGGCGGCGTACTCCTGGCCACCGTGAGCACGCCAGGTGCCCGGCGAGAACTGCAGCCCGCCCTGGAAACCGTTGCCGGTGTTGATGCCCCAGTTGCCGCCGGCCTCGCACTGAGCGAGTCGATCCCAGTCGGAGTCGGGTGCCGCGCTGGCGTTGCCTGCGAGTGCCACACCGGCGGTGCCGATCATGGCCCCGGTGACGGCAACCTTGGCTACCGTGCGGCCGGTCGAGCTTGGCTTGCGATGGCGTCCACTCATATCGGGTTCGTCTTCCTCTCGACGCACCTGCGAGGCTTCGGCTCCGGGTTCGGACTGAGAGGTCGTCCGTTCCGCCCTCGCCCCTACATATCCGTCGGGGTCCGGTACCCGCGGGGCGAGGTTCGGTGCGGCGGGCCGGTTGTAGCCGGTTGTCCCGGCTGGATAAGACCGTACGTCGATCGCCGCGAAAAATCACCATTTGGTAACCGGCGTGTACGGGCGGGTCTCGGCACGATATCGATCGGGGTAGCACGGCTTCTGTGCAGCTAGGAAGCCCGCCGTCACGCCGATGAGGCTCTGTCACCGCTTTGTGACCTTCTCGTAATGTGACGAGGATCACATTACGGCGTGGGTAACGATCGCCCGGGGTAACCGGTTCGCGAGCCAGCGGAGGAAAGGTCTCCGGTTCAGCGTGATCGCCGACCGGAACGCAGCGCGAACACGAGCGCGACCACGAACCCCAGGGGCGCGAGCAGGGCCCCGAAGTAGAGCCACAGACCTGGCTCACCGTCGGTGAGCACCGGCGTCAGAAAGATGGCGATGATTGCCAGTAATCCCAGCGCGAACAGGCAGAGCGCGAGTCGGAGCAGCCAATCCCCGGACCTGCGCGGCACGCCACCGGAGGGGGTCGGAGCGGAGGGGTTCGTCACCGCTCGACCGTAAAACTGGTGTGCTTGCGTTATTCGCACCGGGGTAGACTCGAAACAACCGCGTCCCGCAATCCTGCTGGGCGCGTTCTTTTCGCACAGAGAAAGGACCGGTCGCGGCGCCGCCGCGGGACAGGTCCGCTAGACGGATGCGCTCGGGCCGGTGGGGCCCGAGCTTTCGACAATGAACGGGTGAGCGCAGTGCCGACCGGCAGGGTTAAGTGGTACGACGTCGAAAAGGGCTTCGGCTTCCTTTCCCAGGACGAGGGTGAGGACGTCTATGTCCGTTCGTCCGCGCTGCCGCAGGGCGTCGAGGGCCTCAAGCCCGGGCAGCGGGTCGAGTTCGGCATGGCCGCCGGCCGCCGCGGCCCCCAGGCGCTGAGCCTGAAACTGCTAGAGGCGCCGCCCTCGGTCCGGCAGGGTCAGGAACGCAACGCGCGCAAGGAATCCGCCGCCCGCAGGCACACTCCTGACGAGCTGCACGGGATGGTCGAGGACATGATCACCCTGCTCGAGGCGAAGGTGCAGCCCGATCTGCGCAAGGGTAAGTATCCGGATCGCAAGACCGCGCAACGCATCTCGGAGGTCGTCCGGGCGGTCGCACGCGAACTCGATCACTGAGTTTTCGCCGGATGCACGCCCTCCCGGCCCCGTCGGGTGCGAGTCTTACGAGCGCCGTTCGCGGCCCGGCTCGTGTCCGAGTGGGCGAAGCGCATGCGACGCAGTTGCGCGTCGCGCCCGCTCGGACGCGGGCCATAAGGGGCCGCGAACACGCAGTGCCGCAGGCGCGGTCGATCAGACGGTGCTGATCGACCAAGCGGCGTGCGGGACGTAGAACTCCTTGCCGGTTTCGTCGCGGGCGAGGATCGGGAGCTGGAGTTCGACGCCGATCAGGCGTAGGTCGGGCTCCGGCTTGGAATCGATGGTGAGGGCAAGGGCGCCATCCGGGTAGTCGTTGCGGCTGATCACCCGATCCACCTTCTCGCCGGTGGGCAGGACGTAGACGAGCTGAGCGAGCCATGGTGCGTCGGCGATCTTCTTCGGCAGCGACAGCTGTAACGGGTAACCGGCGGGGACCTCCAGTTCGACCGTCCGGCCACGGTGGCAATCCGGGGTTTGCTGGTCGCAGGGCAGGGTGGCGAACACCGTGCCCTCCGCATTGCCCTCGGGCAGGATGCGGCAGTCCTGCATGGTCACGGTGCAATAGCTGAACGGCCGGACGGTGACCGTCTTGCCATGCGCGTAGGCGGTGATCATGACGTCGGGTTCGGTGGCATTGCGAACCAGCACCACCAGAACGCCGACGAAGGCGACGGTGAGCACGAGCAGGGCGGCCGCGACCAGCGCGACGATTGTGCGTGCGTTGAGCTTGCTCACCAGATGGGGTCTCCTTGCCCTCGTTGGATCCGTGTGGTGTCGCCGCCGCGGCGCGGCCCGCTCGGGCCCTGCTCGCGGTATGTGCTCGTGGAGTGACCCACCGGCCGAGCCGTCGGGACCTCCTGCTCCGCGTGCTGCGGACGGTTACCGCCGAGGCCGGGCAGCAGCGAGTGCCCCCGGAAGCTGACGAAGGTCTGCACGAGGCCGATCACGAGTATCGCGGTGACAACCGCGAACCCCTTCCAATAGTCGGTCGGCAGCAGCACGCCCGCCGCGCCGCCGATCACCCAGCTGAGCTGCAAAACCGTCTCGGAGCGGCCGAAGCCGGACGCGATCGACTCCGGCGGAAGGTCGTCCTGAATCGCGGCGTCCAGTGACACCTTGGCCAACGCGCTCGTTCCGGCCGCGACCAAGGTGGCCAGCGCCGCACCGAGCAGGTTGTTCGCGAACGTCGCGAACAGCGCGACCAATGCGCAGGCCGCGGTGCAACCGAGCACGATCAGCGACGGTTTGCCGAGCTTGAGCCGTGCACCGGTCGCGTTACCGGTGAAGTTGCCGACGGCCGCTGCCGCACCGACCACGCCGAGCATGGCGGCCTGCTGCACCGGCCGATGCTCGGTCGCCTTGGCGACGAATGCGACGTAGAAGGTGAGGAAGCCGGTCAGCACGCGGATGGCGCTGTTGCCCCATAGGCCGGTCACCACCGAGCGGCCCAGCGGCTGCCTGCGTTTGGTCGGCGGCACCGCCGACTCCTTGGCGGAGGCCAGCACCTGGGTGCGCGCGTCCGGGCCGTGATAGCTCAGCGTCGCCGGGACCTCGCCCTCGGTGACCTCGACCCAGGACGGGATACGCAGGCTCAGATAGGTTCCCGCGCAGGCGATCAGCATCGCAAAGACCAGCGCCCCGTTGGAACCGGCGATGCTCGCGGCGAGCGCGGCCACCGCCCCCGCGCCGATGGTGCCGCCGACCAGACCGAACACGGTCAGCCGAGAGTTGGTGCGGACCAGATCGATATCGGGCGGCAGGACGCGCGGCGTCACCGCGCTCTTCAACACCGAGAACGATTTGCTGCCGATCATCATGCACAGTGCGAGCGGATACAGCCCCCAGGTGTCGAACTCGAGGATCAGCACGACCGCTACGACCGCACGCAGGGCGAACGATGTCGCGAGCGCCAGTCGTCGGCCACGCTGCAGGCGGTCGAGCATCGGGCCGATCAGCGGAGCGATCACCGCGAACGGTGCGATCGTGATCAGCAGGTACAGCGCGACTTTCGTCTTGCTCTCAGCGGTGGCGCTGGCGAAGAACAGGGTGTTGGCCAGGGCAACCGCGATGGCCGCGTCGAGGGCGAAGTTCGCCATGGTCGCGTAGGTGAGCGCGGTGAGGCCCGACTCGTCCGCGCCGTCCGCCTTGGCCGCACGCTGGAAGGTCGCGATCCCCTTCTCGGTCAGCTGCCTGCCGCGCATGGCGGCGACCCGGGTAACTGTCAGCTTGCGAGGGGAGCGCTGGGTGCCGGGCGGAGTCGGGGTTTCCCGCGGTTCCGGCTCGCTCGACCGCTGACCAGCGGGTTCGGTGGAGTCCGGTTCGGCGTGCTGCGCGCGTTTCGGGCGGCTCGGAAACACGCGGCGCGGTGTCGGACCGTGCTCGTCGCGTCGCCCGCTCAGCAGGCGCCGGGTCTCCGGGTACTCGGAGCCGGGCGGTGTTTCGTGTCGCCGGGTCTCCGCGTCCAGCCGCCGGTCGTCGTACGCACGCGCGGTGTTTCCCGAGTCCGGTCCGAGCGGTGGCAGCGGCCCGCGGCGGCGCGGTGTGTTGGGTGGCGGATACCGGTCGAAGCCGGGATGCCGTTCGATCGGCGGGTGCTCCTCGCCTTCCCACCGATCACGGTCGGGACCGGAAGGTTCGCGGGGAGTAGTCACGCCGTCAATTCTGTCGTACTTCCGTACTGGGCGTTCACCCGCGCTCCGTGGATGTCGATGAAAGGTGAGACCGTCCTCGCTGCCGCCGGTTGCGCTCGAGCCGGAGTGAAGCGGACTTCGAACATGGTCGGCCAATTCTTGCCCGTGACGAGGAACCGGTCGGTGCCGGGCAGCTGGGCGATGCCGTTGAGCGCGTCGGCATTCACCCGCGCGTTCGCAGGGAGCAGACCGGCGGCGTCGATGGTCGCGAGCACGCGGCCGGACTCCGGGTCGATGCGCACGATAGTGTCGGTGGGCCAGTCGTTGGCGTAGACCGAACCGTCCGCCGCGCACTCGAGTTCGTTGAGGCGGGCGTTGTGATGGCTGGTCAGCCGGACCGAGCCGGTCGGTGCGAAGGTGACCGGATCACGGAAGGTCAGCCGGTCGGTGCCGTCGCTCATCACCAATCGCCCGGTCCTGGCGCACAAACCCCAGCCTTCGCCGTCGTAGGAGGCCCTGCCGCGCTCGGTCAGGGTGCCGGGGTCTCTCGCGATGGCGACGTGGTCCTGCCAGGTGAGCTGCCACAGCGTGCCCGCGGCCAGGGCGACGCCCTCGCCGAAGTAGGGGGCGGGCAGCTGCGCCCTGGCCAGTTCATTGCCAGCCGGGAGGTGGGACGCGCGTACGCTCGACGCGCCCGGCAGGCCGGTGCCTTCGTAGAGGATGTCGCCATCGATTTCCAGTCCCTGGGTGAACGCCTCCGGGTCGTGCGGCCTGGTGCCCACCACCTCGATATTCATCCTGGGTGTCGTGTCCCCGGCGTCGCCGCATCCGCTCACAATGAGCAAGCCGACCAGGGCACCGATAGCCAACGAACGCCTGTCGCGCTCCATACGGCAAAATGTAGACCGTGAGCGCAGTTTCTGTTTCGGAGTCCGGCGTGCGGCCGATCCTGGCTGATGCCGTCGACCTGGCCCGCCGTGCGCTCCTGGAGTTGGAACCAGCAGCGGTCGGCACGCATCTCGGCGTGACCGCCGAGGACGAGAACGCGGCGACCCACCGGTTCGAGGCCACCTTGCCTGGTTATCGCGGGTGGCAGTGGGCGGTTGTGGTGGCGGCCCCGCCGGAGGCGGACTACGCGACGGTCAGCGAGTCGGCGTTGTTGCCAGGGCCCGATGCCCTGGTCGCGCCCGACTTCGTGCCGTGGGAGCAGCGGATCAGGCCCGGTGACCTCGCGCCAGGAGATCTGCTGGCCCCGCCCGCCGACGATCCGCGCTTGGTGCCCGGCTATGTCGCTACCGGAGACCCGGTGGTTGACGAGGTCGGCTACGAGGTCGGCCTCGGCCGTACCAAGGTGATGAGCCGGGAAGGTCGCGCAGAGGCCGCCGAGCGCTGGTACGCCGAACATGGACCCGATTCCGAGATGGCCAAGTCCGCACCATCCACTTGCGGACTCTGTGGTTTCTACCTGCCATTGGCCGGGGCGCTGCGCGCCGCGTTCGGCGTCTGCGGCAACGCCATGGGCGCCGACGGTCGCGTCGTGCACGTCGCCTATGGCTGCGGTGCCCATTCCGACACGGTGCTCCCCACCGGTGGCGGCTCCCCGCTCTACGAGGCGTACGACGACTCCGCCTTCGAGATGGTCTCGATCGAGTCGGAGCGGGTCCAGCCGGAGCCTGGCGCCGCCGAGGAGAATTCTTCCACCGCGCCTTCGACAGCTGCCGCGTCGACGTCCGCGGGCGAAGGTCCCGAGCATGCCGCCGCCGACGCGGGGGATGGCGATGCGTCCTCCGTCGATGCCGGCGAGATGGACGCGGCAGGACCGGATAGTGCCGCCGCGGAGACGTCCGGGGCGTCCGAGCGGGGACCCGGGGCCGAGCCCCGGATCGTCGATGAGAGCGCACCCGCAGGGAAAGCGGACGCCGCCGAGCCCGTTACCGCGCCGGAGTCGGCGGCTACCGAGGCTGTGGCCGCCGAGCCCGCTCCAGAGCAGGGCGTAGCAGAGTCGGAGGAGACTGGTGCGCAGGCAGGTTCGGCCACCGAGCAGGACGCCGGTGACGAGTCGGGTTCCCAGGAGCGGCCGGAGTCCCAGTCATCGCCGCGGAGCTGACCGAGACCGCCGATCCATTCGGCACATCGGCGCTGCGTGCGGCGGTCCTCGCCGCATGGCGTGATTCGCCGACCCGGTTGCGGGAGGACGCCGCCACCGAAGCCGACCTGGTGCGCGCCGGGTACCGCGACCGGTTGCTCACCGAGTTGGCGCAGAACGCCGCCGACGCCGCGGCCAAGGCAGGCGTTTCCGGTCGCCTCGTCGTCCGCCTCGTCGGCCGTGATCTGCACATCGGCAATACCGGTGCCCCGCTGGATCTCTCCGGCGTACAAGCGCTCACCGCGCTGCGCGCGTCGGGGAAAGCCGACGTCGGCACGGTCGGCAGGTTCGGTGTCGGTTTCACCGCGGTCCTCGCGGTGAGCGAGGATGTCGAGCTGCGTTCCACCACCGGGTCGCTGCGGTTCTCTCGCGATTTGACCCGGGATGCCCTGCGCCACAGCGATATCCGAATTCCCGCCGCAGACGGCGGCGAGCTTGCCCCTCCGGTGCTGCGGTTGGCTTGGCCCGTCGAGGCGACTCCGGCGGAGGGGCTGGACGCGGAAGTCGTGCTGCGCCTGCGTGACGATGTGGACGTCGAAACGCTACTCGCCGGGATGCGGGAAGAAGCCGTCGACCTGCTGCTGGAACTGCCCCCGTTGCACCACATCCGCATCGGTGGGGACGAATTCCTCAGCAGTGCTGAGGATATGGGTGACGGACTGCACGAGGTGTACGTCGACGGTCCGGGCAGCGAGCAGCGGACGTGGTGGCAGTACCGAGCGTCGCGCGCCCGCTGGCTGTTGCCGGTGCGGGACGGCAAGCCGGTGGCGGCCGCGCCGGATGTGCTGCGGGCGCCGACCAGGTCGGACGAAGAGCTCTCCCTCCCCGCCCTGCTCATTGCCGACATCCCCATGCAGCCGGATCGCCGCAGGCTGCTGCCTGGCGCCCGCCTGGCCCAGTTGGCGGAGGGCTACGCGGATTTCGCCCGCGCGCTCCCGCCCCGCGACCGCCTCGTGCTCGTCCCGGCGCCTGGTTTCGCGCGCAGCGAGGCCGACGGTCTGATCCGCGAAGCTCTGATCCGCGAGCTGCAGACCCAGCCGTGGCTGCCTGTCGTTGCCACGCGTCGGCACACCGCGCCCGAAGGGCTGACCGGAGCCCTTCCGCATCTCGACCCGATTGCGCGCGAGCCCTATGCCGGCGCCACAACCTCCACCGGCGAGCAGGCGGGGGAAGTCGCTGCGCCAGCCGATGCGCTCGTCGGCGAACCGGTTGACTTGTTCGGCAGCTCGACGCACGTCGCGATTCCGACCAGCACGCACGTATTCACCGGCCTCACCGAGGAATTGGCCGCCCTGCTCGATGACGTGGTCGGCCCATTGGCGATCCCTGACCTCTCCGGCCGTGCGCAGGCGGAGGCCATGAACGTGCTGGACGTGCACCGCCTCGGTTTGGCGCGCCTCGCGGAACTGTCAGGCGGACTGGAGCGACCGCCGACCTGGTGGCAGTCGCTGTACTCCGCGCTGGAGCTGTTCGTGGTGGATCCGCTCGCGGCCGAAGAGCTGGGCGCGCTGGCGGTTCCGTTAGCCGACGGCAGGCTGGTCACCGGGCCGCGCACGGTGGTATTGGACGATCAGCTCGAGGTCGCGATCCCGGTGCACTGGGCCAGAGTGGTGCATCCCGAGGCGGCGCACCCGCTGCTCGCTCGGCTCGGCGCGCGATCGGCCACCGCCGAGGACCTGTTGAGCGACCCCGGTTTGCGCGCCGACCTGGAGGACAACCCCGGCGAGCCCGACACTGCCGACGCCATTCTCCGCCTTGCCGCGCACGCCGATCCTGCCACGTTGCCGTCTTGGCTCGGTTTGCTCGAATTACCCAACACGCAAGGCGAATTGGTGCCCGCTGACGAACTGCTGTTGCCCGGCGCTCCGCTGCGCGATCTGCTGGTCTCGGACGCACCGTTCGGCACGGTGGACCCTGATCTGGTCGATCGTTACGGCGAGGACGCCTTGCGCGCCGTCGGCGTCGGCTGGGATTTCAGCGTGGTCGTCGAGGCCGATCCGACCGGCCCGGACCACGATCTGGACGAAGAGGCGCACTGGTGGTCGACCCTTCTGGACGATCCGCCGGAGCTGGCGGCGGTCCGCGACCTCGACCTGGTGGACGACGCGGCATGGCCGGAAGCGTTGCGGCAGTTGGCCGCCACGCCACGCACCCGCAGCCTGCTCGGGGACGCCGACGGCTACACCGCATGGTGGCTACGCAGACACGCGCGCGTCGAAGGCATCCCGCTCGGCCTGCTCCGCCACCCCGCCGACACCGAATTCGCCGGCCTGCTGCCTACTTTCGTCGATATCGACGCGGACGCGTACCGCGCCGTTCTCGCGAACCCGGACCAGATCACCGAGGACTTGGGCGCCGCATTACTGGATGCGCTCGCCGACCCGGCGACAACGCTTATGCCGGACGTCGTGTCGCGCACGCATGCCCGCTTGGCCGCTGCGGTCGCCGCGGATCGGCTCGACCTCACCGACCTCGAACCGCCCGACCGCGTGCGCGCGCTCTCGGGCGCCGTGATCGATTCCGGTGACGCCTTCGTTCTCGACCAGCCGTGGTTCGGCCTGGCAGTGCCGTCGGACCGGCTGGTGGTGGGCGATGTCGAAACCGCTTCGGCCCTGGCTACTCTGCTGGATCTGCCGCTGGTCTCCGAGTCCGTCACCGCCGAGGTGCTCGGCGCGGGTCGCCGCACGACCTGGGCGGCGGAACCGTTGGGAGTCGTTCTGCGCCAACTGTTCACTTTGACGGAGCCGGAGGGTGAGCTGGTACTGCACGACGACCTGCTGGTGCGGTTGGGCGGTGCGATCGAGACCACCGTCTCCGTACCTTGGTGGCGTATCGGCTCGACCGTCCACGTCCGCGCGCCGCGGGCGCCCGGCGCATGAGCGGCTACCTCGAGCGTTCGCTCGGCCCGGCGCATGAGCGGCTACCTCGAGCGTTCGCTCGGCCCGGCGCATGAGCGGCTACCTCGAGCGTTCGCTCGGCCCGGCGCATGAGCGGCTACCTCGAGYSTTCGCTCGGCCCGGCGCGGGGCTGCGAGCCGGACTTCGTCCAGTCCGGCTGCGCCCGTTATGCTGCGTACTCCGTGATCATTTCGCTCAGCAGATCCAGCTGCACGCGCACGCTTTCGCTGTCATTGTCCACCAGCCAACGAAGCACGAGGCCGTCGATCACGTTGAGCGTGAAGCGGCTCAGCGTCTGCACGGGGAGGGTCCACTGATTCCCGGTCGCGTCGCGCGCGTGTTCCAGGATGTCGGCCACGGTGGAGTCGTTGAAGTTGTACTGTTCGCGCGCGATCGCTATTTTTGCGGGGGTTTGTTCCCCTTCGCGTAGTGCGTAAGTGGTCGTTTCATATGTGAGCAGCTGCCGTTCCGGAGTGGCTTCGATGTTGAGCCACATGAGTTCCAGTCCGGAACGGATCAATTTTTGAAGGGCTTCTTTTCCACTTCCGACTTCTTGCCATACTGATTCGTTTGCGTCGACCGAATCGCGTAATTCCATCGACAACGCTTTGACCAGCTCGGTCATCAGCGCGTCCTTGTTTTCGAAACAGTAATGCACCACACCGAGCGAGACGCCCGCAGCCTGAGCGACATCGCGGGTGGTCACGCCTGCAACGCCCTTTTTTTCGGCAAGGCCGATCGCGGCCTCGATAAGGTGGGCCCGTCGTTCTTCGACGCTCAATCGGGAGGACACCCAAGCGAGTTAAGCGCGCGCGGCGCGTGCAGTCAATTCACAGGTACGAAATTCTTGACTGGACGAGTGACCAGTTGCATGGTCCGCTGCCATCGGACCGAAGGGGGACCGGGATGCCGGTGTCGCGCACAACAGTTCTGGCCCAGAGCGCGATCGGTTCGGCGGCGTTCGCTGCCACAAGCGTGATTCCGGCGGCTGGCCCGGCCGCCGAATGCGGAACGATGGGCTACTGTGTGTGTTCTTCCAGTCCATCTCCGGGAAACACGGGTGCCCGGCTCGGGCTGCCGAAGTTCAAGTCCCGCAAGGACAACAGGCAGGCGATCCGGTTTCGAAGGATACCCGGTTCGCGATCATTTCGGGCCGGAAGCTTCGCCTGCCGAAGATCGGGGGACATAGGGGTCCGGTGGTCACGGGGGATGCCGTCGGATCTTCCGCTGCTCGCGGGCGGCAAGCAGATCGGGACCACCATCTACTGGAACAAGCGGGGCATCGCCGAATCCGTGGCGCGGTTCACCTGGGCAATCCCCGCCGACGCCGCACCGGGCCGCTACAGCTTCCAGCACTCCGCGGACAGCCTCGAGTATTGCACCGTTCACCCGGACTGTGAACGAATTCGCAGTTGCTCGAGCGCGACCTGGGTCGGCTAAAGCCCCGTCTGCGCGCCCTTGTCGCCGCGCCGCGCGCCGCGCCGCTGGATCAAGAAGATGCCGAGCGCGAGGACGCCGACCACCAGTCCCATGAGGCAGACCGGGCGCGCCGACTCCCATCGGTCACCACTCGCCCACACCACCGCCGTGGCGATCAACCACAGTGCGCTGCCGACCGCGAGCACGGGGCGCGGATCGGTCAGGCGCGGCGGAATCTGCGGGACTTTCTGTGTCACGGGCCCAGCCTAGCGGCGGCAACCCGCGACCGGCCGATACCGGTCCCGTATCGTTTGCCACTGTGACCACGCCATCGGATGTTCGAGCCCTTGCCGGTGAACTCTCGCTGGCGGTCGTTCGACTGACGCGACATCTACGCGGTCGCCGTGCCGACTCGCAGATATCGCTGACCCAGCTCTCGGCCCTCGCCACCCTCGCACGCGACGGCGCGATGACGCCGGGGGGGCTTGCCGCGAAGGAGCGTGTTCAGCCGCCGTCGATGACCCGCGTCATCGCCTCCTTGACCGATCTCGACCTGGTGGAGCGCAAGCCGCATCCGACAGATGGCCGTCAGATCATCGTCTCGTTGTCTCCCGCGGGCCGCGCACTCATCGCCGATGAAACCAGCGCCCGCGAGGCGTGGATGACCGAGCAACTCGCCACGCTCACCGACGAGCAGCTCGTGGTGCTCACCCGCGCTGTAGCGATCATGAAGCAGATCGTCTCGGAATCGGAGTAGCGGCCACGGCCGCAAGGGATTCGCGCTCCGCGCTCGAGCGGAACGACCGCACCAGCTCAGTGTCCCGCTCTGCCGAGCCGGATGATGGTGTCGGCACCCCACCACAGTAGGCGCCCCGCGATCGACAGGTAGAGGACGAACGCCAGATAGACCAGCACGGCGCCGTAGTCGTCGGCCCAGTCCGGCAGGTGGTTCAGTTGGGTACCCGCGGCGACGAGCAGCAGTAGCCCGAGCGCGATTGCGATCGGTGCGAGGGGCGCGGTGCCTGGGTCGTCGGCAGGTCGAGCGGGGCGGTCGGTCATGACGGAGCTCTCCCGGTGCGGTGGGCTCGGCGCCGAATCGGGACGAGATAGACGCCACCGATGTCGGTTACCCTTTAGCTACCATTCGTGCGAAGAGTCCGTTCCGTTAACTTGATGTGATCTGCATTACTATTGGGCGGCGAATGGTCGATCGCTGTCTATAATCTCGCGTCCGAGTGGGAACAGCGAGAGCGGAATGAGCTTGAGATTGGCCCAACCGAACGGGATGCCGATAATCGATACGAACAGCGGGATGCTGGTGAACAGATGGCCGAGTGCCAGCCACCATCCGGCCACGATGAACCAGATGATGTTGCCGATCAGTGAGCCAGTCCCCGCACCCGGCTTCTCCACCGTGGTCCGGCCGAACGGCCACAGCACATAGGCCGCGATCCGGAAGGATGCGATCCCGAACGGAATCGTGATGATCAGAATGAAGCAGACGATCCCCGCCGCGATGTAGCCGAGCGCAAGCCAGAATCCGGCGAAGATCAACCAGAGGATGTTGAGAACCAGCTGAATCGGCTTCATGTCACCAGCATGCCAGCTCCGCGCCGATTCGGACATGTCTCCCTTCCCCGCGCCGATGGGGCGCCGGGACGGCGGTCAGAAGAACCAGCCGAGCACCGCATCTCGCTCCGCGCGGAAGGCATTGTCGATCGCGTGCAGCCGGGCGGAATCCTTGACCCGCAACCGGTTCGCCGCCGCGAACACCCGTGCCGGAACCGCACCGAGGTACATGCTGCCGAGAACGTCGATGCCGAGTTCGATATCGGCCGCACGGGTGGTCGGTTCGCAGCGGGCTTGCCCGTCCCGCACGCGCAGCGCGAACGAGCCGCCCGCCTCGCGGAACGGATCGGTCACGGCGAGGACCACATCCAGTTCGCCCGCGTACGAGCGCGCCGACAACGCGGCGGGAAGGTCCATGAGCCGCAACCACAAACCGTCATAGCGGGCCGTAGTGCGCACCAGCCGCGGATTGGTCAGCAGATAGGGCAGCGGGTCGTGGTCGGTGAGCACGGCCTCCACCCGCTGCGCCAGATCCAGCCCGAGCAGGGTGCGCCACAACGCCGCGTGCGCCTCGTCGGTGACCGTGCGCATCTCGACGACCTCGGCCGTCGTCACCCGGTCGCGCCGGTGGAAGCGATACAGTGCGTAGCCGTCGGCGTGCAGGAGCGCGAAGAGGTCGCTGCCGCCGTGGCGGAAGGGTTTCGGATCGTAGAATCGGATGTCCCAATTCGCCGCGGGACGCACTTGTGCGCCGGGCACCAGCCTGCGCCAGCGGTCGTAGATCGCCTCCACCGCGGCGCGTGCCTCGCTCGGCTCGCGCAGTATGACCCCACCCGGATCCGGTGCGCACGGCAGGAATTCGGCGAACCGACGATCGAGGCCGACCGCATTCTCCCGCGTCGCGGGGCCGTAGCCGAACCGGCCGTAGATGCCGCCCTCGCTGGCAGTGAACATGGTCAGCGGCAGACCGGCCGCCTCGATGCGCCGGTGCTGCTCGGTGTACATAGCCCGGAGGATGCCGCGGCGCCGATGTGTCGGCGCCACCGCGACACCGGCGATGCCGCACACCTCGACGGTTCGTCCGCCGGGCACGGTCACCGTCATAGTGGTGGACCGCACGTGCCCGACGAGCCGCCCGCGCTCGATCGCCACGATCGCCAGCTCCTGCGGGAACAGCCGCCGTTCCCGCTCCAGCTCCGTCGGGTCGTATCGGGTCCCGAAGGAGGTCTCCACCAGCGTCCGGATCGCGGGCGCGTCGTCCTCGGTCGCGGACCGGATGGTGATTTCCGGGAGGGTCATACCTCGACCATCCCACGGTCGATCACACACATGCACCGGAATTTCCTCATGTCCCGCGACGCCGGAGCGAACGCCGGTGACGGCGTGGCCGGACCGCCCCGGCAGGATGTAACGGTGGCCGAAGTGATCGATATCGATGATCCCGCCGACCCTCGGGTCGATGACTTCCGCGACCTCAAATCCGCTGACCGCAGGCCCGACCTACCCGGGCGCAAGGGGTTGGTGATCGCCGAGGGTGTCGTGGTGGTCCAGCGGATGCTGGATTCGCGGTTCGCGCCGACCGCACTGCTGGGCGTGGAGCGCAGGCGCGCCGAACTCGCCGACGACCTGGCCGCCGTCGATGTGCCGTACTACCGCGCCTCGGCTGAGATCATGGCCCAGGTCGTCGGGTTCCATCTCAATCGCGGAGTGCTCGCCGTGGCGCCCCGCCCCGCGGAGCTCGGCATGGACGAGGTGACCGAGAAGGCGCGGACCGTCGTCGTGCTCGAAGGTGTCAACGACCACGAGAATCTCGGCGCGATGTTCCGCAACGCGGCCGGACTCGGGGCCGACGCAGTCCTGTTCGGTGATCGGTGTGCCGATCCGCTGTACCGCCGTGCCGTCCGGGTGTCGATGGGGCATGTGCTCCGGGTTCCCTTCGCGTCCGTGCCGGATTGGCCGCAAGGTCTGGATATACTGCGGCGCAAGGCATTCCAGATCATCGCGCTCACACCGAACCCTGCGGCGGTGAACTTGGCGACAGCGATGAACGGGGAGCGGGTGGCATTGTTGCTCGGGGCCGAGGGGCCGGGACTGACCGAGGAGGCCATGCGAGCCACCGATATCCGTGCGCGCATCCCGATGTCGCCCGGCACCGATTCGCTCAACGTCGCGACCGCGGCGGCGATGGCCTTCTACGAGCGGGTGAGGATCTCGTGACCGGTCTGAATCGGCCGTGCCCGTCCTACCATGACCCGACACCCTGGGGGGCGGGGCTGACCGTCGCGATCATGGTGGCGCTGCTGTCCGCCGTCGCCGTGTATTCCTTCGGCGCCGCGCTGGCCGAGGTGCACCCGCTCCTCGCGGTCGCGGTGAATGTCGTCGCGGTCGGTGGCGCCGCGCCGACAGCGTGGCGGTGGCGCCGCGCCCCGGTGACCCGATGGGTGCTCGCCGGCGGCGCGGCAGGAGTTCTGCTCGGATGGGTCATGCTGCTACTGGGCGCACTAGCGGCTTGATGGACGCAGCCGGACAAAGTCCGCACGCAGCCTGCGCCGGGCCGAGTGAAGGTTCGAGGTAGCCGCTTGTGCGCCGGGCCGAGCGAAGGTTCGAGGTAGCCGCTTGTGCGCCGGGCCGAGCGAAGGCGAGGCAGCCGCCTTGGACACAGTGCGCCCGCGGGTCTAGGAGACGTGGTCGTGTCCGCGTAGCCAGCCGAACAGGCCGCGCCTGTGTGGGGCCGCCTCCCGCTTGCCGGACCGCGGCGTCCGCGCAGCCGGGTTGGGTGCCTGGCCCTTCGGGTACAGCGTGAATCCGCACACCGCGATGTCGCCCGGCACCAGCGCGCTGTCCGCGGTTGGTGCGCGGTAGCGGAAGCCGAGCCATTCGTTGTTGGCTGCGTCGGCGAAATCGGGGGGGTCGAACGGCAGCGCCTGCGGGTTGGGCAGTTCGCCCGCGTGCCAATGCACCGGATGCTCACCCGCCCAGTACGGCCGCTCCCACACCAGCGGAAGGCCCTCGTCCTCCAGGATGTTCACCCGGGTCGAGCTGAACGCCCGGCGGAACTCCCCGCGCTCCCAATGCGCGAACGCGCCCCAGCCGTGCGCCGCGTCGAACGACACCAGGTAGGTGTGCTCGGAGGCCAACGGGCGCACCAGCAACTCCGGGATCTCGGTCGGGTGGACACGCGCGGCCTGGGTCGAGCACACCACGGTCACGCCGGGATAGCAGCCGATGTACACCTCGTCGACCTCCGGGCCCGCGCAGCCGGCCAGTGTGCCGACCATGATCGGCAGCACATCGTGGTCACTGTGCAACTGCTTCGCGAGTGCCAGTGCGGCAGCGGGGTCCGGGTCGTGGTTTGCGCGTAGAACCGCCAATGGATCGGGTGCGTCGACGTACCAGAGGGACGAAGCTTTCGATAGCAATTCCGGCACCTCCCGATGGTTGCACGAATCAGCTCGCAAACTTCAAGCAACGCACGGTGATGTCCAACGGCTCACCGCTTGGTGAACTGCTCGACGCCGACGTACGCCGCTGACCACACGGAAAAATCTACCCGCCCAGTGCCTGCCTCCGCGGGCCTTCCGCTCGCGAACACGTTAGTGAGCACCGGAACCAATCTCCGATCGCGGATTCAGCAATTTCGACGGCATTGCTGGCAAACATCAACGGCGACCGGGCGCCGAATTCGACGCCCGGCGCGGCAGCGCTCGGCTGCCTCATCAGGTGCACGCCCCGAACCGGTAGCGCGGCAGACGAACTCAGTGACCCGAGCTACGCACCCCGAGCAGCACGTCCTCCCAGGACGGCATGGGGGCTTTGCCGCGCTTGCTGCGGCTCGGCTTCGCGGGGGCTTTGGCGGCAGGCTTCGCGGGCTCCGCCACGGCGGGAGCCGTCGACGCGGCAGGAGCCGTCGAGGCCGTGTCCGCGGGGGCGCCGGAGGCCATCGCGGTCGCAGCGCCGTTGGTGGACGGCGCATTTCCGGCGGTGGGGGTCCCCGTGCTCGCCGCGGCCGGCGGCGCGCTGGTGCCCGCCGTGACCGCAGCGCTGCTGCCGCCCGCGGCGACCACGCGCTGTTCGAAGTACTCGTCCAAGCTGGACTGGCCCTGCTGCCGGCTGGTGCGCGCGGCCGGCGTGGTCGACGCGGGGCGGGGCTCCACGACCGGCTCCGGCTGCGGCGCGGGCGGCTCCGGCTCGGCAGGCAGGATCGTTGCCAGTCCGCGGAGGGCACGACCGAAATCCGGATCGATCAGGTCGGAGGCCGGGTCATCGAGCGGGGAGACCGAGCCGCCGTGCGCATCCGGCTGGTAGCGCCAGTGCGCAGCGATCTCGGAACGCCCGTTCTGCCACTGCAACTGGGCGACCCAGTAGCCCTTCTCGTCCTTCCAGGCGTCCCACACGGCGCCCTCGATGTTGTGACCGCGTTCGGTGAACGCGGCGGTGACCACATCGATAAGCGTTTCCACGGCGGGGCCGTCGGGCCGGACCGGGTGCGCCTTCTGAGCGAGTTCGGCGGCACGGGCCCGTTCGAGGAGGACCGGATAGGCGAACCGGTCGACACGGCTCGCCGGCATTCCGGATTCTTCGGTGACCTGTTCTACAGAGGCGCCGGCGCGGATACGGGCCTGGATATCGCGGGGACGCATAGTTGCTTCCATTTCGATCTCAATCTGGCCGAATCGGGCAAGGTCTCCGCGCGCAGCGGCTCGTAGTTTGTCATCGGCGGGAAGCCGGAACTTCTGACCGGACTCGGTGTCGATACACACGATGTGCGTGGCGTCGGGCGTCACCCCGATCACTCGAAGTTCACGCACCGTTACCTCCTTATCGCGTCGACTCGCGACACCGCCCACTTTCCGAAACAGTAGTGCAGATCTGAGATTCATGGGGCAGGACACGCGGCACGGAAATCTCCGAAGAGACTCCCGTGCCCCGCTAATCTGCTCTGTTCGACGTGCCGAGCCTTCTGTGCGGCGTGTCGAAACCGGGCGTGTCGCTCCGTCAGCCGAGATTCTGGACGACCCAGTCGATGGAACGAGTCAGCTGGCTGACGTCGTCCGGATCGATTGCCGGGAACATGCCGACGCGCAGCTGGTTGCGCCCCAGCTTGCGGTAGGGCTCGGTGTCCACGATGCCGTTGGCGCGCAGCACCTTCGCCACCGCGGCCGCGTCGACCGAGTCGGCGAAGTCGATGGTGCCGACCACCTGCGAGCGGTGCGTCGGGTCGGTGACGTACGGCGTGGCGTACTCGCTCGACTCTGCCCAGGAGTACAGCCGGGCCGAGGAGTCCAGTGTCCGCTTGACCGCCCAGTCCAGACCGCCGTTGGCGTTGAGCCACTCGATCTGGTCGGCGAACAGCAGCAGCGTGCCCAGCGCCGGGGTGTTGTAGGTCTGATCTTTGGTGCTGTTGTCTATCGCGATCGGCAGCGAGAGGAAATCTGGGGTCCAGCGGCCCGATGCCTCGAGCTCCTCGACCCTGGCCAGTGCGGCCGGGCTCATCAATGCGACCCACAGGCCGCCGTCGGAGGCGAAGCACTTCTGCGGTGCGAAGTAGTAGACGTCGGCATCGGTGATGTTCACCGGCAGACCGCCCGCGCCGGAAGTGGCGTCGATCGCGATCAGCGCGTTCTCCGAACCCGCGGGTCGCCGCACCGGGATCGAGACACCGGTGGAGGTCTCGTTGTGCGCCCAGCCGATCAGGTCCACCGACGGGTCCGACACCGGCTCCGGTGCGCTGCCCGGATCGGCCGAGACCACGATCGGGTCGCCGATGAACGGGTTGCCCTTGGCCACCGCGGCGAACTTCGAGCTGAACTCGCCATTGGTCAGGTGCAGCGAGCGCTCCCGGATCAGGCCGAACGCCGCGGCGTCCCAGAACGCGGTGGTGCCGCCGTTGCCGAGCACCACCTCGTAGCCGTCGGGCAGGCCGAACAGTTCGCGCAGACCCGAGCGCACCCGCGCCACCACGTCCTTCACCGGCTTCTGCCGATGCGAGGTTCCGAACACCGAGGCGCCGACCTTCACCAGGGACTGCAACTGCTCCGGTCGCACTTTGGAGGGGCCGCAACCGAACCGTCCGTCGGCGGGCTTGATGTCGTCGGGAATGGTCGGGAACGCAGTGGTCATGCGGTACAGGGTAGACGGTGGTATTGCTGTGTCGCTGACCACACTCCAGCTAACCTAAGTGTCCATGAGCATGGTGTCGGCCAACTCGGGGTGGCGATTGCGCGGGCGGGCGGCGTGGAGTTTCGGACTGCGCTTCGCGACGGTCTCGGACGCGATCAAGCGGGAATTGCTGATTCGCGGCATGACGGGTTCGGCGACGATCCTCGGCGTGCGGCCGCGGCGCACCGAACCAGGGCACGTGTTCTGGGTCCGGGTGCAGTTGGACGGGGAGTTCCCCTACGAGACCAGGGTGCGGCAGCGCACGACTGCGGCGGACCTGGAATGGATGCAGCCGGGCGACGTGGTCCGTTGTCGGGTGGACCCAGGCGACCGCGACCGCGTGCTGCTGTATGCGCCCGACATCGACGTGTCGGGACGGGCGAGCATCGCGAAGATTCTCGCCGACGGCCGCCGCGCCGATGCCACGGTGCTCGCCACCGCGCCGGTCGCCGCCGACTACACCGCCCGCGACGACCCCGTGCTGCGCCTCGACCTGGAAATGCGCGCCTGGGACGAGCCGAAGCCGTGGCGGGTTCGGCTCGTCCAGCCGGTGCCGCTGGGCGCCCTCGGTCTCGTCGACCTCGGTCAGCACTTGGAGGTCGCCTTCTTCACGGTGGACCGAGGCGAATCCGTCGCCATCGACTGGGTGGCCTCACTCGGCGACGAATAACCTCGAGAACTCGGGCACGGGCTACAGGTGGACGAACGTGAAACCCATGGCCCGGATCTTCGGCAGAACCGCGATCATGCCCGCGCCGGTTCCGGATTGCGGCCGGTGCATATGGGCGAGTGAAATAGCGCCGGGCGCAGCGGCACTCATCGCGGATTGCACTCGCGTCGCCGAGGCAGTCGCGCCGAAATCGGCGTTGATGCTGAAACCGATCGGAGCTTCGCCCAATTCGTTCACAATGGCCACCGCGACGTCGTCATAATGTGCCGTGCCCGCACGAAAGAATCGCGGCGGCTTGCCCAGAAGCGTGGTCAGCCGCTCGTGGTTGGCCCACACTTCGTCGGCCGCCTCCTGCACCGAGCGGGTGCCCGCGATGCCGTAGGCGGCCCGCCCGGTCACCGAGAGCGGTTTGTGCGTGACGCCGTGATTGGCCAGCTCGAACAGCGGGTTCAACGCCAGTTGCGCTGCCCGCGCCGGGTTCGCGTCGACCCACCGCTTGTTGAGGAACAGCGTCGCCGGAATCTGCTGGGCGATCAGAAAACTCACCAGCGATTCGTCGATGTCGTTGTTGCCGGGCCCGCCGCACGCGTCGAAGGTCAGTGCCATCTGCTTGCCGGTGGCCTCGAAAGTACTTGTGATGCCCCGCATCTGCACTCCCCACTGCTTCGGCCGCGCACCGGCGTGCCTAGCCGCTACCTCGGTGGGGGAGACGGCGGGCGTAGCGGCTGGAGCCGCTTGTGCGGTGGGAGTGTTGTTCTGTATCGAGTCACATCCGGTGGCGGCGAATCCTGCGGCGAGCACGGCGCCGATACCGAGCACCCGCCGCCGCGCAATTCCTCTGTCCAGCATCCGTCACGTCCTCTTTCCAGCGTCCCCTGGATGTACTCGAGCCGAATGCGCTGGCGGACAACGTCTCCGACTCCTCGTCCGCCCGCAAACATGCCGTGTGGCTACCGCCTATGTGTGCGAGACCGAGGCCCAGCCCGCAACCTCCTCGGGCTTGCGCGGACCCGGCCCGGTGTAGATGGCGGCCGGGCGGACCAGCTTGCCCAGCTGCTTCTGCTCCAGGATGTGCGCGCACCAGCCCGCGGTGCGGCCACAGGTGAACATGGCGGGCATCATGTGCGCGGGCACCTCGGCGAAGTCCAGGATCACGGCCGCCCAGAACTCGACGTTGGTCTCGATGGCGCGGTCCGGACGGCGCTCGCGCAGCTCGGCGAGCGCCGCCTGCTCCAGTGCGGCGGCGACCTCATAACGTGGAGCGGCGAGGCGCTTCGCGGTGGCCCGCAGCACGCGGGCGCGCGGGTCCTGGGCGCGGTAGACCCGGTGGCCGAAGCCCATCAGCTTCTCTTTGCGGTCCAGGATGCCCTTGACCAGGGCCCGTGCGTCGCCGCTCTTCTCGACCTCTTCGATCATCGGCAGCACGCGCGCGGGCGCGCCGCCGTGCAGCGGGCCGGACATGGCGCCGATCGCACCGGACAGCGCGGCGGCCACGTCGGCGCCGGTGGAAGCGATCACGCGGGCGGTGAAGGTGGAGGCATTCATCCCGTGCTCGGCGGCGGACACCCAGTATGCGTCGATGGCCTCGGTGTGGCGCGGGTCCGGGTCGCCCTTCCAGCGGGTCATGAAGCGCTCGGTGACCGTGGTGCACTCATCGATAATCCTCTGGGGGACCGCGGGCTGATAGATACCGCGGGCGGACTGCGCGACGTACGACAGCGCCATCACCGAGGCGCGCGCCAGGTCTTCCCGCGCGGTCTCGTCGTCGATGTCCAACAGCGGTTGGTAGCCCCAGATCGGGGCGAGCATGGCCAGACCGGCTTGCACGTCAACGCGCACGTCGCCGGTGTGTACCGGCAGCGGGAACGGCTCGGCGGGCGGCAGGCCCCGGCCGAACGATCCGTCGACCAGCAGCGCCCACACGTCTCCGAAGGTCACTCGACCTTCGACCAGGTCCTCGATGTCCACGCCGCGGTAGCGCAGCGCACCGCCGTCCTTGTCCGGTTCGGCGATGTCGGTGGTGAATGCGACCACGCCCTCCAGGCCGCTGACGAAATCTCTGGGTACGGTGGCCTGTCCACCGGAAACCGCGTGGCTGGTGGTCATGTTGCGACTCTCCTTGCGCTTCGGGTCATATGTTCTCGCCGATGGGAAGTTGTCGGACTTGACGAGTACATGCCGATAACCAAAACCTTAGCTCGCTGCTACCCCGGAGTAACGTCTGGCCCATGCGTGACCTGGACAATTCACCCCGCGGCCAGGAAGCGGCCGACTTCCTACCGAGCACCGATCTCGCCGCCATGCGGACCGAGTACGGCGGTGTGCCCTACGGCAGCGGCGAGGACGTCGACCTGGACGAGAACTGGCTGGCCGGGGGCTGGGAGCCGCTCCTGCGCCACTGGATCGAACAGGCCACCGCGGTCGGCATCGCCGAGCCCAATGCCATGGTGCTCGCCACGGTGTCGCTGGTCGGCGGTACGCCACGACCGGTAGCGCGGACCGTGCTGTGCAAAGGGCTTTCGCCCGAAGGTGTGACTTTCTACACGAACTACGACTCGGCCAAGGGTGCCCAGCTGGCCGCCGTCCCGTTCGCCGCGGTCACCTTCGTCTGGCCCGCGCTGGGCAGGCAGGTGCACCTACGCGGGGCGGTCGAGCGGGTGCCGGCCGAGACGACGGCGGCCTACTGGCGATCTCGGCCGAGGGACTCGCAGCTGGGTGCGTGGGCCTCGCAGCAGTCCAAGCCGATCGGTTCACGGGCCGAGCTGGATCGCACGTTGGCCGAGGCGACCGCGCGGTTCGCCGACATCGACGAGATCCCGGTGCCACCGCACTGGGGTGGTTTCCTGCTCCGGCCCGACGAGGTCGAGTTCTGGCAGGGGCGCCGCGGCCGACTGCACAACCGGATCCACGTGCGCATCGTGGACGAGACCATGATGGTCGAGCGATTGCAGCCCTGACGTATTCCCGCTCGGCGCGTGAGAATTATCGCGTCGAGCCGGGCCGGGTGACTCGCTACGCTGCGGCCGGTGAAACTGCTCGCCGACACCACCCCGCTGCGCCATCCGGATTTTCGACGCCTGTGGGCCTCGGGCATCGTCACCACCATCGGCGCGCAGCTGTCCGTCGTCGCCGTGCCGCAGCAGATCTTCCAGATCACCGGTAGTTCCGGCTATGTCGGCCTGGCCGGGTTGTTCGGCCTTGCACCGCTGATCGTGTTCGGTCTGTGGGGCGGCGCGCTCGCCGATGTGATGGACCGGCGCAGGCTGATGCTCATTACCAACGCCGGCACCGGTGTCACCGCGCTGGCCTTCTGGATCCAGGCGGCCGTCGGGGTGGACAACGTGTGGGTCGTGCTCGGCCTGTTCGCGGTGCAGCAGGCTTTCTTCGCGGTGAACCAGCCGACGCGCAGCGCGACCATCCCCCGCTTGCTGCCGGAAGGCCAACTGGCCGCGGCGAATTCGCTGAGCATGACGGTCATGCAGTTCGGCGCGATCGCGGGACCAGTTCTGGCGGGCGCGCTGATCCCGCTGGTCGGGCTGGCTACGCTCTACCTGATCGACGCCGTCGCGCTGCTCGCTACGCTCTGGGCGGTCTGGCGGCTGCCCGCGCTGCCGCCCACCGGGTCGGTGCGCAAGGCCGGATTTCGAACGGTGCTGGACGGTTTCGGCTACCTGGCGACCCAGCGGGTGCTGCTCGCGTCGTTCGCGGTGGACGTGATCGCCATGGTGTTCGGCATGCCGCGTGCGCTGTTCCCGCAGATCGCGCACCAGACCTTCGGTGACCCGGCCACGGGTGGCGTCGCCCTCGGGTTGTTGTTCGCCTCCATGTCGGTGGGCGCGGTGCTCGGCGGCGTGTTCTCCGGCTGGATTCCGCGCATCCGCCGCCAAGGCCTCGCCGTGATCGTCTGCATCGTGCTGTGGGGCCTGGCTATGGTCGGATTCGGGATGGCCGTCGGATACACCGGACACGGGCTCGGTCTCGGCCTCGGATTGTGGATCGCGCTGGCGTGCTCGGCCTTCGGCGGTGCGGTGGATATGGTTTCGGCCGCGCTCCGGGTCACCATGCTGCAGACGGTCGCCACCGACGACCTGCGCGGGCGGCTGCAGGGAGTGTTCATCGTTGTCGTGGCGGGCGGACCGCGCATCGGTGATGTTGCCCACGGTTTCGCGGCGGCAAGCCTGGGTACTGCTGTAGCCGCGGCCGGAGGAGGCGGGCTCGTGGTGGTCGGCGTGCTCGTCGCGGCGGTCGCCTTCCCCGCGTTCACGCGTTACCGTGTCGGCCGCGCCCGTGCCGAAATACCAGCATGACCAGCACCGCGACGCTGGATGACGACGACAGGACGTACCTGCGAAACCTCACCGCTCCAGGACCTGTTCGTGAGGCGCCGCAGGACTACCCTCCGTATTTGTCCGTGTCGCTGAACAGCTAGCGTTGGGGCAAGCGCATCGTGTGCCGACCGCGCCGGTGCCTTTGGTTCTAGCCTGAGAGGGATCCTTCCGTGCCCGCTGAGAACATCATCAACGTCGACGACGACGCCAAGCCGGTCCTTTCCTATCCCGGCGGGGAATTCCCGATGACGGTCACCAAGGCCGCCGAGGGCAACGACGGGATCGAGCTGGGAAAGCTGCTGGCCAGCACCGGGTACGTGACGTACGACCCGGGCTTCATGAACACGGCACCCACCAAGTCGGCCATCACCTACATCGACGGTGAGGCGGGCATCCTGCGCTACCGTGGCTACCCCATCGACCAGCTTGCGGCGTCCTCGACCTTTATCGAGGTCAGCTACCTGCTGATCTACGGCGAGCTGCCCACGCAGGCTCAGCTCGAGGACTTCACCGACCGGATCCGCCGGCACACGCTGCTGCACGAGGACCTCAAGCGCTTCTTCGACGGCTTCCCCCGCAACGCGCACCCGATGCCGGTGCTGTCGTCCGCGGTGAACGCGCTGTCGGCGTACTACCAGGACTCGCTGGACCCGCGCGACCCCGAGCAGGTCGAGCTATCCACCATCCGACTACTGGCCAAGCTACCCACCATCGCCGCCTACTCGTACAAGAAGTCGGTCGGCCAGCCGTTCCTCTACCCGGACAACTCACTGAGCCTGGTGGAGAACTTCCTGCGGATGACCTTCGGCTTCCCCGCCGAACCCTACGAGGTCGACCCCGAGGTCGCCGCTGCCCTGGACATGCTGCTCATCCTGCACGCCGACCACGAGCAGAACTGCTCCACCTCGACCGTGCGCCTGGTCGGCTCGTCCGACGCCAACCTGTTCACCTCGGTGTCCGGCGGCATCAACGCGCTGTGGGGTCCGCTGCACGGCGGCGCGAACCAGGCCGTGCTGGAGATGCTCGACGGCATCAAGGCCAACGGCAGCGACGTCAAGGAGTTCATCCGCAAGGTCAAGAACAAGGAAGACGGCGTGAAGCTCATGGGCTTCGGGCACCGCGTCTACCGCAACTACGACCCGCGCGCCTCGATCGCCAAGAAGCACGCCGACGCCATCCTGAGCAAGCTGGGCGGCGCCGACGAGTTGTTCGAGATCGCCCAGGCACTGGAAGAGGCCGCGCTGACCGACGACTACTTCATCGAGCGACGCCTGTACCCGAACGTCGACTTCTACACCGGCGTCATCTACAAGGCGATGGGCTTCCCGACCCGTATGTTCACCGTGCTTTTCGCGATGGGTCGGCTCCCCGGCTGGATCGCGCACTGGCGCGAAATGCACAGCGAGCCTTTGAAGATCGGCCGTCCGCGGCAGATCTACACCGGCTACGGCGCTCGCGAATATGGCGAGATCGCCAGCCGTTGACGATTTTTTCCACCACCCACCTATCGAAGGGGATAGCCGAATGACCAAACCGGAAATCGAGTTCCAGGAGGGGCCTGCGCCCACCGAGCTGGTGATCAAGGACATCATCGAAGGCGAGGGCAAGGAAGCCGTGCCCGGCGGCACCGTCGAGGTGCACTACGTCGGCGTCGAATTCGAATCCGGCGAAGAGTTCGACTCGTCGTGGAACAGAGGCGAGTCCATCACCTTCCCGCTGCGCGGCCTGATCCAGGGCTGGCAGGACGGTATCCCCGGCATGAAGGTCGGCGGCCGTCGTCAGCTGACCATCCCGCCGGAGCTGGCCTACGGCCCGGCCGGTGCCGGCCACCGCCTGTCCGGCAAGACGCTGGTCTTCGTGATCGACCTGCTGAACGCTCAGTAATTTTGGCAGCGCCTGTGTTGTTTGGCAGCGCCTTCGGCGCTGCGTGTTCGCGGCCCCTTTAAGGCTCGCGTCCGAGCGACCGCTGCTCGCGACTGCGTCGCAATCGCATCGGCCGCTCGGACGCGAGCCGGGCCGCGAACGGCAATGCTAGGTCTCGCTTCGCTCGGAAGTGGGAGTGCGGCCGATGTGGTTCCGCCGGCTGCGACCGGGCCCTTTCAGCGGCATTTCGTAGCCACACAGCCGACAAGCAGCGAATGTCCAGGTGCTGCGGTTGCCGCATTACGTACCACCACGGCCCGACTTCCCCTTCCGAGCGAAGCTGTTCAGGGGCGCTGCGCGCTCCGCGTGGGCGGGAAAATCGCTATTTTCGTGTCAGCGAGACCGAGCTTCCCGGTTCGCGGCATCGCTCGGACGCGAGCTACCAAGGGGCCGCGAACCCGCCGCGCGCGCGGCCAATTACCCAGGGAGTATGAGGACCAGGCGGATGCCGCCGAGAGCCCCGTCGTCGAAATAGGCGCGGCCGCCGTGTAATTGGGCTTGTTGCGCGACCAGGGCGAGGCCGAGGCCGGAGCCGCCTTTGCTTGCCTGGCTGCCGCGGAAGAAGCGGTCGAAGACGGCTTCGCGCTCGTCGGGTGGGATGCCACGCCCGTTGTCGTCGATGGTGATGATGATGTGGCCGTTGGGCGCACGATGCGCGGAGACGAGGGCCTCGGTGGCCCCGCCGTGCTTCACCGAGTTCGCCAGGGCGTTGTCCACCGCAAGGTGCAGGCCGGCGGGCAGGCCGCGGGTCACCAGCTCGGCGTCGGAGTCGATGCGTACCGTGAGGCCGGGGAAGTGCCGCATGGCGTCATGCGCTGCTTGGTCGCACAGGTCGCAAACGTCGGTGGCGACGTGGTCGTGCTCGTTGGTCAGATCGCCGGTGGCCAGCCGCTCGAGTGCGGTGAGTGTCGTCTCTACCCGGTCCTGGCTGCGTTGCAGGTCACCGAGGATTTCCGCGCGCTGCGCCTCGTCCAGATCGAGGGTGCGCAGCACCTCGAGGTCGGTGCGCATCGCGGTGAGCGGGGTGCGCAGTTCGTGTGCGGACACGGCGGCGAAGTCGCGCGCGGTCTCCAGCGCGGCCGCGGTCTCCGCCTGCGCCTCGTCTACCCGCTGCAGCATCGTGTTCACCGCGTCGGCCAGCTTCTCCGCCTCGCGCACGCCCGAGCCTTCCACCGGTGCCTGGGGATTGCCCGGGTCGGGGAACGCGCTGCGTGCGTCGACCTGCCGGGTGAGCAGGACGATCGGGCGCACCGCTGCGCCCGCAAGCAACCAGCCGAGCGCCGCCGCGGCGGCGATGGACAGCAGTGCGCCGCCGAGCACCCAGCGCTGCTGCTCCGCAGTGGCCTCGGCCGCGCCCGCGGCGGGTATGCCGAGCGAAACCACTTGTCCTGCAGGCTGATTCTTTGTGGTGGTCAGGATCCGGTACGGGGTGCCACCCACTGTGGCGGTGCGGGAACCGGTAGGCAGCGCGGGCAATTCGGTCGTCGTGCTCGCCGTGACCGCACCATTGTCGCGGACTGTGACGGCCATGTCGTTGTTCAGCCCGGTCACGCTGATGAAGTTGACCGCGATGCCCGGCTCGATCAGCACGATGCGCGCCGCGATGGCGAGCTGCTGGTCGGACTGCTGCACGTTGTTGCGCTCGATGGCGCGGATGCTGAGCAGGCTGATCAGCGTCACGATGACGATCGCGCCTGCCGCCGCAGCGCCAGCTACCCTGGTGCGCAGCGAAAACGAACGCCGTCGACGAATTTTCGGCGGGGCGGCGGACGTGCCCGGTTCCGCCTCGCGAACCGGGCGGGGCGCGGGCTCGGTCATTTCGCCGCTCGAAGGACGAACCCGACACCGCGGATCGTGTGCAGCAGCCGGGGCGTGCCGTCCACCTCCAGTTTGCGGCGCAGGTATCCGACGAAGACGTCGACCACGTTGGTGTCGGCCGCGAAGTCGTAGCCCCACACCAGTTCCAGCAGCCGTTCCCGGCTCAGTACCACGCCGACGTTCCTGGCGAGTGTGGCTAGCAGCTCGAATTCCCTTTTGGTTAGTTCGATCTCGTGATCGTGCAGCAGTGCGCGGTACCCGGCGACGTCCACCTCGAGCGGACCGATGGTGATCGCGCCGGGGGTCGCCGAAGCTGGGGAGTCCGACCGCCTGCGCAGCAGCGCCCGGATTCGCGCGACCAGTTCCGCCAACACGAACGGTTTGACCAGATAGTCGTCGGCGCCGGACTCCAGCCCGGAGATGCGGTCATCCACCGACGCGCGGGCGCTGAGCACACAGATCGGCACCTCGTTGCCCAGCGCGCGTAATGCGGTGACCACGCCCGCGCCGTCGAGCACGGGCATATTCATGTCCAGCACGACGGCGTCCGGCGCGTGTTCGTTCACGCTGCGCAGCGCCTGGGCGCCATCCCGGGCCACCAGGACACGGAAACCGGACAGCCGCAGTCCGCGTTCGACCGACGCGAGCACGTCCTCGTCGTCGTCGACGACGAGGACGGTCGGGATCGGGGTTGTCACGTCATCCATTGTGCCGCCACTCAAAGAAGGTATCGGTTAGGTGACCTGCTGATTTCGTCGGCACATTGTAGGTACGGCCCCACCTCTGATCGCACCAGACGCAGGCCCTGAACGGGATCCCGGGCTACCTGACTGGTACGGCACGCCACGCAACTACTGATCTCGTAGGTACATGGGTAACTCACCCTGGGACGCCCAGGACTCGAGTGGCATCCAACGCAGGCCCTGAACGGGATCCCAGGCTACCCGACTGGTACGGCACATCACGCAACTACTGATTTCGTGGGAACATGGGTAACTCGCCGGGTACGCCCGAAACTCGAGTGGCACTCAACGCAGGATCTGAACGCAAATCCTGTGCTACCCGACTGGTACGGCCTGAAGACTCGGAGAGGCGGGGGAGCGAGCTCAATAGCTGTGGCAGGATTCGGCCACGACACGGAGGGTGTCGCGCAACTGCGTGGTCCGCGGATCATTCTCCGCGTCACGCGCCGCCTCCGGGTTCGCGTCGATGGTCCGCCGCAACTCCGCCCGCCGCTGCTCGACCGGCTGATCGAACTTGCGCTGCAGCTCGGCCTTCTGCGTCGGGTTGGCATCGAGCATCGCCGCCAGCTGCGGCGCCTTCGCGTGCAGAGCGGTGTCGACTTGGGCGAAGGAACAGGTGGAGTCCAGCAGCGGTGCGGCCAGCTCCATCGGATCGGCGGCCGCGATCGCGGGACTGAGGGACAACGCAACCGTGGCGAATCCGCCTGCGGCGAGGGCGGCGACGGCGAGACGGCCTACGGAAAGCTTCATGGGTGTTGCCTCCAGATCATCGGGGGGTTCGGTCTCGAGGCTATTACGGGCAGCTGGCGCGCGGGTGAACGCTCTCTGAGGAAACTCTGAGAAGCGTTGCCGGACCGCGACTTCAGGACCGCGCGACCGAGTTCACGTCGGGTGTCACCACATCGTCCGGGTTCTCGATGGTGTGCGGCACCAACTCCTCCCGCATGGGCCGCGCCGCGCGGATCTGCTCCGCCAGCGACACGAGCGCCGCAGGATCGTCGATGGTGGATGGCACCTCGAACGTCTCCCCGGAGATGATCTGCCGGATGGTCTTGCGCAGGATCTTGCCCGATCTGGTCTTGGGCAGCGCGGTCACGACGACCGCGTCGTACAGGGTGGCGATCGTGCCGATCTGGTCGCGCACTCGCTGGATCAGTTCGTCGCGCAGCTGTGCCGGATCGATCTCGACGCTGGACTTCAGCACCACATAGGCCAGGGGTCGGTGCCCCTTGAGTTCGTCGGGTAGACCGATCACGGCGCATTCGGCGACCGCGTCGTGACCGGCGATCGCGGCCTCGATGCTGCCCGCCGAGAGCCGGTGCCCGGCCATGTTGATGACGTCGTCGCTGCGGCCGAGGACGAAGAGGTAGCCGTCCTCGTCGAAGTAGCCGGAGTCGCCGGTGAGGTAATGGCCGGGGTAGGCGGAGAGGTAGGACCGTTCGTAGCGGGCATCGTCGCGCCACAGTCCGGTGAGTGTGCCGGGTGGCAGCGGCAGTCCGATGACAATATTGCCCTCGATGTTCGGAGCCACCGCGTTGCCGGAGGAATCGAGCACACGTAGTCGATAGCCGGGCACCGGCACCGAGGCCGACCCCGCCTTGATCGGGAGCCGCTGCAGGCCGAGCGGGTTCGCGCAGATCGGCCAGCCGGTCTCGGTCTGCCACCAGTGGTCGACCACGGGGCAGTCGGAGCGGCCCGCGAGCAGGACTTCGTCGGCCCAGGCGTAGGTGGCCGGGTCGAGCCGTTCGCCCGCGCAGAACAGCGCGTGCAGGGAGGACAGATCATAATCGCGCGCCAGCTCGGCGTCGGGATCGGCCTTGCGGATGGCGCGCAGCGCGGTCGGCGCCGTGAACAGCACGTCGACCTTGTGCTCGGCGATCACCCGCCAATACGCCCCCGCATCGGGGGTGCCGATCGGCTTTCCTTCGTACAGCAGGGTAGTCGCGCCGACCAGCAGCGGCGCGTAGACGATGTAGGAGTGCCCAACCACCCAGCCGACGTCGGACGCCGCCCACATCACCTGACCCGCGCCGACGGCGTAGATGTTGCGCATGGACCAGGCGAGGGCGACCGCGTGCCCGCCGTTGTCCCGGACCACACCCTTGGGTTTCCCGGTCGTGCCGGAGGTGTAGAGGATATACAGCGGATCGGTCGCGGCGACCGAGACCGGATCGACAAGTGGCGCGTCGCGGACAGCGTCGTCCCAATCGAGCCATTGCGCCGCGACGGTGTGGGTGGAGCTCGGCAGGAACTCGGTGGCGGGCTGCGGCGGAGGGAAGGGGATGGTCTGGAACTGCGGCCGCTGTTTGACGATCACCGTGCGCGGCGCGGTGGTCTCGGCAAGATCCAAAGCCTGCAACACGATCGGGGGGTATTCGATCTGCTTGCCCGGTTCGAGGCCGCCCGACGCCGTGACGATCAACACTGGTTCGGCGTCGTCGATACGCGCCGCCAGCTCCGGCGCGGCGAAGCCGCCGAACACCACCGAGTGCACGGCGCCGATCCGCGCACAAGCCAGCATCGCGATCACCGCCTCGGGGATCATCGGCAGGTAGATCACCACGCGATCGCCCGCCGAGACGCCGAGCTCGACCATCGCTCCCGCGAACCTGGACACCTGCTCGAGCAGCTCGGCGTAGGTGATGACGACCCTGGTGTCGGTGATAGCGGAGTCGTATATCAATGCGGGCTGATGTGCACGACTCCCCCCATCCACGGTGCCTCCGTGCACATGCCGATCGAGCGCGTTGAAGGAGGTGTTGAGGCGTGCGTCGGGAAACCACCTGGCTACCGGGCGAGCGTTGGTGTCGACGATCTGCGTCGGCGGCACGTCCCAATCGATTGCCGCGGCCGCCGCGGTCCAGAACTCAGCGGGATCGACCAAGCTGGTCTGGTAGGCCGGTCGGTACTCGTGCCTCACGTTCAACCCCGTGACTCCCTAGCCTCGCCTCGATGCCCGCCTCGATAGATCTGGATGATTGTGGCAGACTTCACGCGACGCCCGGGTGGGTGCCGCGACCTTTGTTTTTGCCTGGAACTGGCAGGTCAATGATCGCAACATCACGCCAAGTCGCCCAAGAAGTTATTGATCCGTTAGAATCCGATGTCACTTATTTTGGGCCGTCGTAGACGCAATTTCTCGGCCAGCCGCAGCTCTCGGCCAGCTCCACCTGTCGAGCCAAGCACGCGATTGTGGAGGTTCGGTTGATGGCGCGTGGTAGAGGCCAGTTTGGAAAGTGAGTGGGAGATGCGTGACGCCGCTAGGTCCGGCAGTAATCGCTGGGCGCTCGGCAACTGGGACCTGCGCTGGAAGGTAACGGCGGTCCTCGCCGTTCCACTCGCGGTCGCGGTCGGGCTCGGCGTGTCCAGGATTTCGTCGGAGTTCGCGGAATCGAACCGACTTGCCGACATTGCCGAGAACGTCGCCGCCATCCCCGTGGTCACCGCGCTCAGCGCGCAGACCGCGACCACCGCGAGCTCGCAGTTGGTCTCGCTGGGGACCAGCCAGTCCATAGCGACTGATCAGAATCTCGCGGATCTGGACAAGGCGATCGCCAACGCCGAGAACGCGGTCAGCCGGCTCGGCAATGTGCCCGGCGCACGCGCGGCCATCGACAGCATGCTCACTCAGGCCAAGGCTGTGCGTGCCCAGGGCAAGTCGGTTGCCCCCGGCCCGCCTTCGGACACTGTCGCGCTGATCGACCGCGTCCGCAACGACAGCGTGCGCATCGTCGAGAGCACGGTCGGCCAGGTCAGCGACACCGCCGTGGACGCGGCCAAACTGCGGCTGGTCGACTCGCTCAACACCCGTGCCACCCTGGTCAGCCAAGTCGCCGCGTTCCCGGACGTGCTGCGCAACCAGCAGTCCGGCGTGCAGAACTTCCTGGTCGCGTGCAGCACCGAGCGTGCGCTGCTCAACGTGCTCGCGCACCGTTTCTCCGACGGCGACACCTCGATCGCCGACCTGCGCGCAGGCATCGACACCAGGATCGCCTTGCTGACCAGCCCGCAGGCCCAGGCGGGCCAGCTCCCGGTCGGTGACCTGAAGAAATCGCTTCAGGACAGTCTCGCGGTCTACGAGCACGTCGTCGGTAAGGCGACCAAGGACATCGACTCCGCGATGAACGAGCTGGTGTCCACGGCCCAGGGCGGCGCGTGGACATATACCGCGGTCGTCATCGTGACCATCCTTGCCGCGCTCTTGCTCGCGGTCTTCGTCGCCCGCTCCATGATCGTCCCGCTGCACCGGCTGCGTCTCGCCGCGCTGCGCGTGGCCGAGAGCGACTTGCCGCAGGAGGTCGCCGAGCTGCGCAACGGTGCCTCGCCGGAGGAGGTTCCGCTGGAGCCGATGCCGGTGCGCAGTACCGAGGAGATTGGTCAGCTGGCCCGCGCCGTCGACGACATCCATGGTCAGGCGTTGCGTCTGGCGAGCGACCAGGCGAAGATGCGTTCGCAGGTCAACGACATGTTCGAGACCTTGGCTCGGCGGTCCAAGTCGCTCGTCGACCACCAGCTCACCCTCATCGAGGCGATGGAGTACGACGAGAAGGATCCGCGCCTGCTGGAAAACCTGTTCCGGCTGGACCATCTCGCTGCGCGTATGCGCCGAAACGGCGACAACCTGCTCATTCTCGCGGGTACCAGGCAGCGCCGCGCGAAGTCGGCTCCGGTCGAGATCGGCGACGTGCTGCGTGCCGCGATCTCCGAGGTCGAGGACTATGAGCGTGTGAAACTCGGCGCGACGCCGCGCGGTTCGCTGAAGGAGCCGTCCGCTTCCGACCTCGCGCACCTTTTCGCCGAGCTGTTGGACAACGCGCTGCGGGCTTCGCCGCCGGAAACCGACGTCAAATTCACCTTCGCTCAGGCGCACGACCAGGGTTTGCTCATCGAGGTCGCGGACCGCGGTATCGGTATGCCGCCGGCCGAGATGGCCGACATCAACCGGCGGCTCGAGCAGACCGCGGAGCCGGGGCCCGACACCGCCCGTCATATGGGTCTTTTTGTGGTTGGCAGGCTCGCCGAGCGGCACGGCCTCATGGTGCGGCTACGGCCCACCTTCGACACCGCCCGCGATCCAGGCGTGACCGTCACCGTACACGTACCGATCGGTCTGATCGTCGCGGAGAAGCCGATCGCGGGGCAGCCCGTCACCCCGCAACCCTCACCGCAGGTCTCCGCGCCGCAGCGGCCGTCGGCGCAGTCGTCCATGCAGACGCGGGCGATCACGCGCACCCCTGGGGGCAATGTCATGGTTACAGTCGATCCCGGGGTGAGCGGCCCGATTCCGGCCGGCAACCCCACGCCCAGCACACCATCCAGTGGGCCGATACCGACGGGCTCCGGCAGTCTGCCGCAGCGGCAGCCGGGTTCGTCGATGTCGTCCGGTTCACGTTCGGATGCTCAGCAGTCGGGTGCGTCGTTGCGTCCCGCGCCGGGAACGCCCGGCCAGGCTTCGAGCGTGCCGCAGCGCGGCAAACTGGCTGCGGCCAGCCTGCCCAAACGCAACCTCGGATCGGGTGGTCCGCCGCCGCGCAGACCAGATGGTCCGCCCGAGCCGGCTGGCACCGGTCTGTCGCCGCGCGAGGCGAATTCGGGCGAACTACCGCTGCGTCAGCCTGGCACCAACGGTGTACCGCAGCCCGGCATCGGCCTCCCGCAGCGGCAGCCGAGTGCGAACGGCCTGCCGCAGCGTGAGTCTGCGTCGGGTGGTTTGCCGCAGCGTGAGTCTGCGTCGGGTGGTTTGCCGCAGCGTGAGTCTGCGTCGGGTGGTTTGCCGCAGCGTGAGTCTGCGTCGGGTGGTTTGCCGC